>PBOV01000073.1 GCA_002724505.1 Rhodospirillaceae bacterium
AAATCTAATCACAGCTGAAGAGATGCCGTATCGTAATGCCGTTGGCATGCATTACGATAGTGGCGAATATGAAAAAAGTCTCGATATGGTAATGGGGCTTAATGACTGGGACGAGTTTGGGGCACGGAAGTTAGAAGCCAGGTCCCGCGGAAAGATCCTTGGTCGCGGCGTGGCACATTATGTCGAAAGCTCTATTGGTACGCCTGTCGAGCAGGCTGAACTGCATGTCCGCGTCGAGGAAGGTCAGCTAGATTTGGTGATAGGGACCCAGCCGAGCGGACAGGGCCATGAGACTAGCTTTGCACAGGTAGCTAGCGAATTTCTTGGTCTGCCTGTGGAGCAGGTCAATGTGATCGTTGGTGACACTGATGTCGTCAAGGTCGGTGGGGGTTCGCATTCCGGCCGCTCAATGAGGATGGCAGGCACAGTAATTATTAAGGCGTCAGAGGCTATGATCGAAAAGGGTAGACGCATTGCTGAGCTTGTTTTCGAAGCGTCTGCTGAGGATATTGTGTTTAAAGATGGTGTATTTGCCGTGACAGGCACGGATCGTCGTCTCAACCTAATGGAACTAGGTGCAGAAGCAGCGACAATTGATCTACCGGAAGACCTTGCCGACGGGTTGTCGGTTATTGAAGACAATGAAATGCATACCCCGGTCTTCCCAAATGGTTGTCATATTTGTGAAATTGAAATCGATATTGATACTGGGGCACCGCAGATTGTTCGTTACGCAGCGGTTGATGATGTCGGGCGGGCGATCAATCCGTTGATTGTCGACGGTCAGACGCATGGAGGTATTGTTCAGGGTGTTGGACAGGCTATGTGGGAGGAATGTGTTTTTGATAGTGACGGACAGCCGCTCTGTGGCTCCTTTATGGATTACGGTATGCCCCGTGCCGATCATTTTCCTAATTTCGATACCGCTTTAAATGAAGTTCCGTCGCCGACCAACCCACTTGGCGTGAAAGCGGGCGGCGAAGGTGGAACAACCCCGGCTCCTGCTGTCATTACCAACGCTGTTATTGACGCACTACAAGATTATGATGTTGAACATATTAAAATGCCGCTGACGCCTTTAAAAATCTGGCGGGTGATGCAGGGCAGAGCTTAAGGATAAAGGAACAAATAATGGCGACTTCAAAAATCAGGGTTATTGGCTTTCCGGGTACTGGATTGTTGCCACTTTTTGTAGGTATTGATAAAGGGCACTTCGAAGCACGTGATATAAACGTTGAACTTGAGCGGACACCGAGTTCAATGTACCAGGCGCAGAAGTTAGTGGCTGGTGAATTCGACATTGCCTGTAGCGCGGTAGATAATTTCATAGCCTATCAAGAGGGTGCTGGTGAAGTGGAACTTGACCGTGACCCTGACCTCTTCGTTTTCATGGGGTCAACACAGATAGAATTATCTTTTGTTGTTTCAGAGGGAATTAAGTCTTTTGAAGATTTAAAGGGAAAAACCCTTGCGATGGATGCGCTCACCACTGGTTTTGCTTTCGTACTTTATCGTATGCTCGATAATGCCGGTTTAAAACCGGATGACTATAAAATGGTCTCCGTCGGTGCCACACCGCATCGCTGGGANGCTGTGCAAAAAGGTGAGCATGCCGGNACACTTCTGATCGAACCTTTTACCGGGCAGGCACGAGCTGGCGGGTACACTATTCTCGAAAATAGTCAGCAGACCTTTAAAAATTATCCGGGCCAGATGTTTGGTGCAATGCGGGGGTGGGCCAATAAAAATCGCCCTTCTATGATTTCGTTTATTCAGGGATACCTTGACGCCTTAGACTGGACATTAAACCCATCTAATAAAGCAGAGGCTGCTAAAATTCTCGGGACAAATATGCCACAAATNCCAGAACAGGGTGTAGCCCCTGCGCTGGAGAAACTTCTATCACCGCAGACAGGCCTAGTACCCAACGGGGAAGTAGATATGAAGGGTCTGGAGACTGTGCTTGAGGTTCGGAGTCAATATGCCCCGCAGGGTAATCAGTTGACTGATANCGAGAAATACCTTGATCTCAGTTTTTACAAAGAGGCATTCGCTAACCGCTAAGANGCCTTTAAAATACTNATATTTTATTAATGTAACGGAGGGCGCGAGATGGNTTTCGATTATTCAACGGTTTTTCGTCCTGGTTTGCCCCCTGCGTCTAGCCGTTGGGCGGGCTTTCCCAAATATAACTTTGTAGGTGGGCATAACGACGGCGGAGCAGTACCGGTAAAAGAATTTATCGATGCGGCGACAAATGTTTTGAACAGGGAGGGTTCAACCCTTGCCACCTATAGTCTTGAAAGTGGTTCTCAGGGTTATCTGCCACTGCGGGAGTTCCTCGCTGCCTTTCTCCAAAAAACGACTGGGATGGTGCAGACAGCNGAGGATATNCTCTTGGTCTCTGGNTCCCTACAGGCATTGGATCTCGTAAACGACGTTTTGTTAGCCAATGGGGATACCGTTGTCATAGAAGAAGCCGCCTATCAGGGCGCAATCCAACGTCTAAACCGNCTAGGTATACGTGTGATCGGCGCGCCGCTAGATGAGGATGGGATCCGGATGGATACGTTAAGTAATATTTTGGAAAACCTCAAAAAGGATAGCATTAAACCAAAATATTTATATGCCGTNCCGACGGTCCAGAATCCCACCGGCACGGTGATGCCAGAGGAAAGGCGCTTAGAGTTTCTAAAATTAGCGAGCCAATTTGATGTGCCAATCTTTGAAGATGACTGCTACGCGGACCTCACCTTTGATGGCAGCCGCCCTAGAGCGATCCGTGCCCTGGATGACGAGGGTCGGGTTATTTTCTGTGGCACGTTTTCTAAGACTATCGCGCCAGCGCTACGCGTCGGCTACCTGGTAGCTGAATGGAGCATTCTGTCCCGTATGGTCGCTGTTAAACGAGATGGTGGCTCAGGGGCACTAGAACAAATGGTNTTGGGAGAATATTGCCCCGAACATTTTGAAGAGCATATCNAGGGGCTGCGGTCTATTTTGAAGAATAAATGTGACGCGATGGTTGAAACACTTTCGGCGGCATTCGGAACGACCGCTGAGGTTAAAGCACCAAAAGGCGGTATATTTGTTTGGGTGACGCTACCTGATAGCGTTGATACGATGAAACTTTTTGAGGTAGCTGGAGCGGAGGGCATTGCAATTAATCCCGGCACCGAATGGGTGGCAGACCCAGATACAGGGCGCCACAAGATGCGCTTATGTTTTGGAAACCCAACNATTGAACAGATACAGGAGGGTGTGAGTAAGCTTGCTGAAATTTGTCACCAGGAATTTGGCNTGCCAGAGCGCGGATCAAATATCCAGCGCTAGGTCAAAAATTTTNGAGAATCGAANGCTCNNCGAAGTTGACGGAATCTTANACAAAANANTCNGTGGGAGGATTTGTGATGGCAGACTTCAAAAGTCCCGCCCTTAAGGGAACAACTAACGTAAAAAAAGTAGATCCGGCGCCCTTTACACCGTCAGGGATCTTACATTTCACGATTAGCGTTCCCGATCTTGATAANGCTATTGATTTTTACACTAACATTGTTGGCGCGACGTTGTGGCGGCGAATTTCCTATTCAGCTTTTATGGCGGTCGGCGANAATTTNTTTGTTCTTTCTAATATAGGNTATCACCGTCGNCCCAACGATGAGGGCCATTGTTTGATTCATAACGCCTTCATTGTTTGTGGNGAACAATTTGATCAGGCCGTCAATTTTATCGAGGCCAATGATATCGAAATTGTACGTTATGAAGATNAAGGCCATACTTCATTTGCNGGACGGCACGCATATTTTCAGGACCCCTTTGGTAATGCAATTGAGATTATCGATTTGCATGATATTGGAACCGCAGGTGATCCTCCTATCCCGGNTTGGNATAAAAACCGTATTCGTAATAACTATTTCGGTAAAAACCAATTTNAAGNGGTTAAGAACCGTTAATTACTTTGGGGTNGTTTGTCTTCGCTCCGACTTTNGGCGCTCCATCTCTTCCACCTCTGCTTTAGTCTTGCCCCAGGTCGGAGGATTTTNCATGTAAATATCCTCTTCAGGGGTGTTTTGGCGACATAATACATCATTTCGGTGGGGAAAGCGGCCAAAGCGCTTAATCGTNTCATGGTGTCCCTGGGCTGATGTTATTGAGCTCTGATCAGCTACAGCTTTATATAGNGGGAGAATACGCTCGTGGTCTTCTAATANTTCACTATGCTCATATGGAAGGTACATAAANATTTTNGGCCATTTCTCTATATCTTTATCAAAGTTTTTATCGAGAGCGTGCTTGGTAATCTCGCGGGCCTTTGAGTCGGCGGCAAACGCCCTTGGNGTGCCGCGATAGATATTTCTTGGAAATTGATCGAGGCTAATGATTAAAGCTAAAGTTTCTTCAGGGGTCTCCATCAGATGATCAAGCTCTCCAGCAAACGCGCGCTCATGAACGGACGTATAATCGTCAATTAATGTCTGGTCGAATTCGGGTGTTGACCTAAACCAAACCGGTCTCTTTTCGATTGGTGAGGCCATGTNGGTTGTCCCAAACCAGAACGTAAGAATTTCTTTTGCAAGCGGATCCATCTTTACAATTGCCTATGCCCGTCCAAGAGGTTGGGGGGAGTTGTCATTTAATGCAATCTGTTCGTGAACCAGGCGTTCCATCATNGCCATTTTGGTATTCTGGCACTCAGCATCATCCCATAGATTAGTGAGTTCACCCGGGTCGTTCTCTAAATCATAAAGTTCACCCCAGTCCTTTCCATGATAGACCGAGAGGCGCCAGTTTTTAGTTATAAGCGTCCTGGCTTTNGGATCTTTACCCAGGACCGGCAAGATACGCTGATTGTCTTCTTCTATNAGGAAGGCATCGCGGGGGCCCGCGGATGTTGGTTCATCGGCGACTGGTAACATACTTTTGCCTTGTAATCCGTTGTAGGGAGCTACCCTAGCGCGGTCTAGTACCGTTGCTGAAATGTCTATGGTCCCCGATAACGCTTCGGTTTCTGCACCGTTTACCTCTGACCCCGGATCCGACCACAGAAAAGCCACCCTGACTAGCTCGCGATAATGTGCGGGGCCTTTGCGCAAAAGGGAGTGGTCACCGAGATGGTCCCCATGATCGCTAGTAAACATAACAACGGTGTTTTCACGTAATCCATTGGCTTCGAGTGCTGCTAATACTTTTCCTACCCCATCATCCACCATTGCGATCATGCCGCAGGTTAGCGCGCGGGCTTCCAGGGCCTCCTGCACATTGATACCGTAAGACATAATGCCGTCTTCCGGCGGTNTTCCCTCATCGCGTCGGTCCAGTAGTGCCTGGACATGCGGCGGCGGGTTCCAGTTATTGACGTTAAAGGATTGTGGCACCTCCATTTGTTCTGGCTTGTACATATCCCAATATTTACCGGGTGGAGTGAAGGGGTGATGGGGGTCAGGAAAAGAAGCGACCATGTAAAACGGTGCGTCATCATCAGATTTTGCATAATTATTAATATATTCCTCAGCGTGATCGGCGATCCAAGCAGTAGGATATAGGTTTTCCGGTACTTTAGTGCGCCAAGCCTGCCGGACAGAATATTCATGCGGCATCCCATTCTTAGGTCCNCGCAAAGCGTCAGCATTTTCATGATTTTTTTTGAGCCACCAGTAATAGTCTCCCCCGCATTCATCTCCATGACCAAAACAAAGATCGACATGTTCGTAGCCGTAAAATGGCAAATCGAGCTTGGCGTCGGGGTTATCCCAAAAATCCGGACGCTCCTGTTTGTAATTACCATCCATAAAGGCGCCTTTTTGNGCTTCTTTTTTGTCGTCGCGCGGGGCGGTGTAATTTTCAGGTATATTGGTCTCGATATTCACAGGCGGAAAAGTTGTAAAATTTTGTAGATGGCTCTTACCCACCAGCGCGGTGCGATAACCTGCGTCACGCAGCATTTCAACAAAGGTGTTGGAAGAAAGGGGCAGTGGTATACCATTNTGCCGTACGCCATGTGCCGAAGGTGTTCTTCCTGTCATCAACGTAGCGCGATTGGGCATACAAACTGGATTTGAAACATAAAATCGATTGAACTGCACACCGTTACTGGCGATAGAATCAATATTAGGTGTTTTAAGGACGGGGTGTCCCGCACAGCTTAAATAATCCGCACGGTGTTGATCGGTAATAAATAAGACGAAATTTGGCCGGTCGGTCATGATCAAAATGCTCTAATTAATATTTTAATTTACCCTTCATATCGCATTGAGGGGCGCACGCCAAACGCGGTAGGGGGATTTCCCTATAGAAAATATTCTGTATTCTCGCGGTAATAAACTAAACTTCAGGTGGAGAAAATTATAAATGGGATCAATTGACGCTGATGCACATGTAGTAGAATGCGAAACTACCTTTGACTTTCTCGATCCGGAATTCGAGAAATACCGCCCCCTCGTTGTGCAATCTAAACGTTCAGATCATACCGTTCTAAGTAATGTCGGTGTCGCTCAACGTGAGTTTTGGTTTCTGGATAATCGCATGTTGCCCAAAGAGGGTAATGTCGGTTCAGATACAGCCAAAGAAGCGAGAGAAATGGAGGATATTGTTGGGCGCTTAAGACATATGGACGAACTTGGAATTGAGGTTCAAGTCCTTTACCCCACTGTATTCCTGCGGCCGTGGACCCAGACACCACAAGTCGAATATGCTTTGATACGATCATATAATAGGTGGTTGGTGAGTATATGGAAACAAGCACCTGATCGTCTGCGCTGGGTGGTGATGCCCCATCTCTTGAATATGGATAAGTGCCGCGAAGAGTTAGAATTCGGTAAAAAAAATGGCGCCTGCGGTGTTTATATGCACGGCATTGAGCATGACACGCCCTTATTCTCTGAGAAGTTTTTTCGGCTTTATCAGATGGCGGAGGAACTTGATTTACCTATTTGTTTTCATGCTGGTAATAATAGTTTTCTACTAGAAAATATGTATCGGGAAGACAGTGGGTTTGCGAAAGCCAAGCTTCCATTGGTAGCAACATTTCATCAGCTGTTGTTTAAAGGTATCCCTTCAATATTCCCAAAGTTACGTTGGGCCTTTGTGGAGGTCAGTGCGCAATGGATCCCTTATGCACTCAATGATCTCGGGCTTAGAATGGCTCGCCGTGGTGAAGATATTTCTGAATCAATTATGGCAGATAACAATATCTGGGTTGCCTGCCAGGTTACTGATGATATCGATTATGTTTTGAGGTATTCCGGCGAAACGCAATTAGTTGTTGGTACAGATTATGGACACGCAGACACCTCAACCGAAATTGAGGCCCTTCGCAAATTAAGTTCCGATGGGAAGGTGTCCGCCGAGGTGGCTAGAAAAATTTTAGAGGATAATGCGCGTGCTCTTTACGGTCTTTAAAGAAAAATCCCGCGTGCATGTTAACAAGTTGAAGTTGTAAACTGTGTTGCCTAGAATTTGGTTCTACCTTTCATGGTTGCGAGTTATAAACGCGATGTCATAGTCACTGCATGATTAAATGTTTTGGATACCAAAAATTATTAACCAATTGAAATATATAGTTAAAATGTTAGAGAAAGAGTTTTATGTTTAAACCAATTATTACCGCCATGGTTGCCCTTGTGATGGTCTTGTTTGCAGTGGGGACTTATGCGGCAGAGGGGAGTAAGCGCGTGAAAATAACAACTAGCTTGGGCGTTATTGAAGTAGAACTTGCGGCAAAAGAGGCGCCAGCGTCGGTAGAAAATTTTCTAAATTACGCTAAAGCGGGTTTTTATGATGGTACAATTTTTCATCGGGTAATTGAAGGTTTCATGATCCAAGGCGGTGGCTTTGAACCTGGTTTAAAAAAGAAAGACACAAATGATCCTATCCACAATGAAGCTGATAATGGATTGCAGAATTTAGTTGGAACATTAGCAATGGCGCGCACTAACGACCCACATTCAGCCACAGCACAATTTTTTATTAATACCGCCGATAATCATTTTTTAAATCATACCGATAAAAACCCGCGCGGTTGGGGGTATGCAGTTTTTGGCAAAGTGACGGCCGGTATGGATGTCGTTCGGCAAATTGAAGGCTCAACGACTGGGCAACGTGACGGCATGGGTGACGTACCATTGGAAGATGTTGTTATCCAAAAGATGGAAGTTGACTAAGCTCGAAACGGGTTTATCAAAATTTCTACTGAAGTCTGGGCGGCGTTTTGATTCGCTTGGGCAAGGGGTGGCCTCTGCCCTCGGCACGGGCGCGCCTATAAATATCGATTGCTAAGGACAAATCTGATAGACCCATTCCCATAGCCTTGAACAAGGTAATGTCTGCGCCAAGAGGTCGCGTAATTTCGTCTTTTATTAGTTGAGAAATTGTCTGGACCTTTTTCCATCCAGGGTCCTCGTTGCCGTTAAAGTGGGCTATGAATTCCGCAGACATATGTTTGATTGTCCGAAGGTTATCAACGGCTAACAAATCTGCCCTGTCAAAGATGTCTTCGGTAAACTCAATTCTAGCTGGCACTATCGCGCCCATCGCATTGAGATGCGAGCCTTTTGCCATCAAATTCGCGTTTAAAAATGGGACTGTTGAGTTTGTAACGATCGTTACAATTGGCATGTCACTGGTTGTTTCTTCGAGAGATTCGCAGGAGATCACTTCGAAATCGAATTCGGACCGCACTGCCTGCACAAAGCGGTTTCGGTTTTCTATACTGCGGCTGTAAACACGTAACTTCCTCAGAGGTCGAACAGCGTGGCATGCAGCGACTTGAGGTAACGCTTGTTTTCCAGACCCAACAATACCCATTTCATCAGCGTCGGCAGGGGCAAGGCGCTTGGTTCCCAAGCCAGTCATCGCAGCGGTACGCATTTGGCCGAGCGCAGTTGCTTCAATAACAGCGAGATTGGCGCCGTCCTCCATGGAAAACAGCTCAACTATTGTCTCGGATTTGCCTCGGACGTTTATCCAATTCTTGAAACCACAAATTCCTTCGCCGCCCACTGAGGATCCAAGTACATGCATGGCATCATTGTCGGCCACCATAAGGTGGCCTTTAGTCATGTTTTGTGCTTCTCCTTGAGATTCCAATGGCAGGATACGTTCTAGAGCGTCGATGGCATCAGGAAGGCTGACCATTGAAGTGACATCGGCCTCGGTGATCCAAATTGGTGATTCGGCCATAAGTCTTGCTGCGCCCTTTTTAATTATGCAGAGAGTTCGTAGGGAATTTGCTCGGGACCAGAGCCTTCATAATACTCACCCGTTTCTCTATTGTATCGGCCTTGCAACACCTCACCTACTAGGACACGGCTTCTGAGGATCACTGCGACTGAGCGTCCATCGCTTCCCTGTTCGGCGTGAATGTCGTATGGGGGGACCAAATCTGCCTTGCCAGCTTGACCTTGAGTATCACTTACAAGCTCGACCTTCACGTAGCCCTCCTCCTTCCGGCTCTCGACCGCTTTAAAACGTTCAAGCGATTCTGTTCCGTCAAGTAGCCCATAGAGGACCCACCCATCGGCATGGTCGTGAACGCTTCCGGTTCGCCCTGGCACGCGGACAACACCGTTTATAACAAAGCCATGATCTGGATCGGTATAGAAAAGAAGATTTTTGCGACCTTCAGTCGATGGCCAGTCTTTACAGTGTTCTCGTAAAGCTGGGTCTGGCAGGAGTTCCTGCTCCATGAGCTCGTGCGCGCGTTTCATTCGAGTTTCGTCATCAGGAAATTCTGACCAAATTCCCCGTAAATCATTCACGAATTTTTCAAAAGCCGGGAGCAATTTTATACCCATTAGGTACCTCCATTGGTGATTCTTGAATTTATGGAAAGCTATCACGGTATATTTGGTGGGACAATGTACCCAGCTTTTTTGCATCCTGGTACGGGGAGGTTTAAGAAAGGGGCACATAAATTTGGGGGATAAGTCAATGGAACTTGGAATTTCAGGTCGGAATGCGCTGATTACTGGCGGTAGTCAGGGCATTGGGCGCGCTTGTGCCGAAGCTTTAGCTGAGGAAGGCGCGAATTTGGTTGTCGTTGCGCGGGATGCGGAACGACTTGCGACAGCATCGAGGGAAATCGCTTCAAATCGATCGGGTAGGGTAATACCAATTGCTGCTGATCTAACCGTTGTAAACGAAGTGGAACGGGTTTTTAAAGAAGCTGAAAACTCCTTGGGTCAAATTGACATCTTAGTTAATAATGCCGGGTCAGCGCCACTTGGTTTTATTGGTGACCTCGGTGACGAGGTCTGGCAATCCTGCTTCGATCTAAAATTGATGGGTTACGTCCGTTGTTCTCGAGCGGCCATGGGGGGTATGCGAGGTCGGAAGTGGGGTAGAATTATAAATATCATAGGCCGGGGTGGGCATTTCCCCACTGCGAAATATATTGCTGGGGGCGCAATTAATGCGGCCATTCTCAATATTACGCAGGCTCTCGCTGAAGAATGTGGCCCCGATAATGTTTTAGTGAATGGTATCAACCCGGCGGCCACTGCAACCGAACGCTGGGATACCTTGGTTCAACAGCGCATGGAAATCACCGGTCAAACTGAGGAACAAATTCGGAAAGCTTCCGCGTCAAGTGTTCCGTTAGGACGGATTGGTGCACCGGAAGATATCGCGAATATGGTAGTTTATTTGTGTTCGGAAAAAGCAAATTTCATAAACGGATCACTTATCGATATCGATGGCGGGGTGAGCCGCGCACTTTAGAGATTTTAAGGACCATGTCCGATAGAAAGGGGGCTTGAATCAGAAAGATCCATCATGCGTCGCGCAAGCCGCTCGAGCATTTCAGTGCGGACCGCCACGTGCCCTGGATCGTCCCATAAATTATCGAACTCGTTGGGATCATTTTCTAGATTATAGAGTTCTCCCCAAGCAGCACCGGAATAGAGCGTCAGTCTCCATTGGTCGGCGACAATCGTCCGGGTACGGAAATTGGGGTCAAATCCCATATATCCTCGACGTTGGCTTTCTTCGATGACCATCGACTCATGACCGGGGGCACCATCAGAAATTTCTCCCAGGTTTAAGCCCTGCATCCCATTAAAGCCGCCCACCCCAGCCCTATCGAGAAATGAGCTTGCAAGATCTATGGTGCCGGTAAAGGCGCTTGATACATTTCCCTTACGATTAGAGGCCGGGTCCGACCAGATGCATGGAACTCGGATCAGCCCTTGATAATGGATGGCTGCCTTTAAAAGGAGCTGGTGGTCACCCATAAAGTCGCCATGATCGGTGGTGAATACGATTATGGTATTGTCTGAAAGCCCACTATTATTGAGTGCGTTGAGTACGCGGCCTATCGCATCGTCGATCATTGTTATTGAACCGTAATTAAGGGCGATAGCTTCACGAGCCTCCTCTTCACTACAGCCAAAGCCCCGCTGTCCTGTCTTGTTTGCCTTTCCTTGGTCACGCTCTGCATGCAAGGCAGCAACATTAGGGGGAAGTTTTTCTTTTGGATGGAAAAACGCGGCTGGCGTCGGGATATCGGCCGGATCGTACATGTCAAAATATTTACCTGGTGGAGTAAACGGGTGATGTGGATCCGGGAAGGAACATTGTACGAAAAACGGCTGACTTCTTCCGGATTTTCCGTGTTTTTTTATAAAGTCGATGGTTTTTTCGGCGACGAAAGTAGTTGGGTATAGCTCTTCTGGAATGGCGGTGCGCCAAGCCTGGGGGGCTATGATCTTTCGGTTTGCTGGTAGGGCGTTTCGTGGCCCACGCAATGAGTCCGGATCAGGGTGCCTCTCAGCAAGCCAACGAGAGTAATGACCAGTCACTCGGTCACTATGGCCGACGGCCAAGGCCACCTCGTCAAATCCATAAAATGGCAGGTCTGGCTCGAAGTCAGGATTTTCTTTCCAGGTAGGTGGGAGTTCCTGTTCGTAATCTCCGTCCAGCCACATATGGCGATAAGCTTCTGTCAATTCC
>PBOV01000074.1 GCA_002724505.1 Rhodospirillaceae bacterium
TTCTTGCCGGAACTGACATATACGCCTTTCAGCATAGTCACCCCAAAGAGACTCTAAACTCTATGGAATGCGCAACAGCTCTAGTGGGTCTGCATAGCTTAGTACATCGCGCAATTCCAAAAAGATTCTGTCACAAACTCCATACAATATATCAGTCAGCCTTACCGCTCCCATCCAAACGCCAACCAAGTAAACGTACGTTTGATGTTTGCGTAATTGGGCATTTGCGAGACGAGAAAGATTCTTTGCGTGCCTCCTATGCGGCTCAACTGGCCTCACCCGATTCCAAGCTTCGCATCATTCATCTCGGCAAAGCGCATAACGAGGTGTGGAGCCAGAGGGTAGCAAAAGAAATGAGAGTTAACCCACGGTTTATATCGCTTGGGGAAGTGCCGAAATGGCGAGTGCGCCGACAATTTTCTAACAGCCACGCCATGGTCATTAGCTCAGCGATGGAAGGGGGTGCTAACGTAGTCTCCGAAGCCAATGTCTGCGGGTTACCTATAATTGCTTCTAATATCGATGGAAATGTTGGACTGCTAGGTGAAGACTACGAAGGTTATTACACGCTGAAGGATACCCAAGGTCTCGCCGCACTTCTTAAACAGGCCGAAAACAATCCGAGATTTCTTAAACGCCTTGCCGCACAAGGAAAAAAGAGACAAGCCCTATTCCAGCCAGAGCTTGAAATTGCTGCATGGTCAAAATTAATAAATGAAATTACACCCTGACAGTTATAGGTTCCAGCCGTTCAGATTGCTCCAGCACATTTCCTACAATCGTTGACTGGAGATAACCGAGTTCCTTGAGCGCCGTGATACAATCATCCGCCCGGTTGGCCGGTACGCTTGCAAGTAGTCCACCAGCGGTCTGCGGATCAAATATTAGCGGGTAGCGCGGGTCGTTACTTGCTTCTTTAAGATTAGCAACCGCCCGCCTCAGGCGGACGTTTTGAGGCTGTAGTGACGAAACAATCCCGGCTTTCACAGTCTCAACTGCTCCATCCATTAACGGCACAGCCTCCAATTCCAACACCACATCGACCTCAGAGGCACGCACCATTTCCACTAAATGCCCTAAAAGGCCGAACCCAGTTATATCGGTGGCTGCCTTTGAACCATGATCAACAAGACATTGTGCGCCGCGATAATTTGACATGACCATATGATCAAGAGCGGAGGCGATCCAGCGACCTTTCGCCTTATGCCGCATGTCCGCAGCAAACAACGTACCAGTCCCTATCGGCTTAGTGACAATTAACTTATCTCCGGCCCGCATGCCGCCCTTTCGCATGATTTTTTCTTTATCGATCAAACCGTTTACCGCAAAACCAAGACTAAGGTCCGTCCCCTCACTGGTGTGACCACCAACTAGTGAACAATTTGTGTCGTTAAGAATTTCCATTGCGCCCGTCATCATCTGGGTAAGTGTGTCTTCAATCTTTTCTTCAATACCAAACGGGATTGTCGCAATTGCCAAACCCGTCTGCGGCTCGCCACCCATGGCATAGATGTCGCCAAGGCTGTGATTTGCAGCAATTTTACCAAAGACATAGGGGTCATCTACCATCGAACGAAAATAATCTACTGTGTGAACCATTACCTTACCGGGAGGCACTTCAACGACAGCCGCATCATCCGGTTCATGCAAACCGATCAGCACATCATTACGTGGNACAGGTTCAAGGCTATTGAGTGCACGAGAAAGAACCGTCGCACCAACTTTNGCGCCGCAGCCCCCACACCGCATTGCAATAGCAGAAATTTCCTTGACCAAGTCTGCACTCGCTAANCCNTGTGGAAGGTCTGTTTTGGCATCNTCTTCCATATCCGGNAGATCGTTATATTTGGCCATAAACCTGCGGTCGATCCAGTCCTTCCAANGCCAGACATTTTNGCCCTGCATCGAGAATTTTCCACGGGACGCGACTGCATATTTATTGCCCGTGGAAACCAGNCTGAGAAATTTCTTTTGCGGACGAAATTGTAACAGGGGTCGACCCAACAAAAAGCGNCGCAAATTACGCTCTAAGGGCTTACCCTGACGCACAGCAAAAACACCGGACTTGGGGCGGGGGTGATTGACCATCGTAGCNACATCGCCAGAGGCAAACACTTCCGGATGTGACAATGACTGCAACGTNTCGCCGACCTTAATAAAGCCCTTTTCATCAACTTCAAGTCCCGCGTCAGCTGTCCAGCTTGGCGCCCCCGCTGCTGTCACCCAGAGAATTTCATCTGCTTCTATCTCTGCGCCACTAGCNGTCTTGATTTTCCCAGGGNAAACCCGCANGACNGCGTCATCAGCGTGGATGACAACATCACGATCTCGCAAAGCTGTCTCAAAACGAGACCTAACCCTTGGATTATGTGTGGGCATAATCTCAGCGGAATTACTAAACAACGTATAGGAGATTTGTTCATCGGTCCTGCCCGCTTCTTGTAAGATTTGTTTCAAGCGGAANTGAATTGCGAGCAGTATCTCCACCCCTCCCGCTCCAGCACCAACAACCGCGATTTTCATTGCNCCTTCATGGTTCAGNGCGCGATCACGCAGANCTTCCCAACGATTCAGGAAGAGGTTAATCGGCTTCACCGGCATAACNGTTTCNGTCGCCCCGGGGACAAAAGCTGTTGTAGGTGTNGACCCCGTGTTGATAGAGACTAGATCATAAANNACTGGCGGGCGGTTATCACATATCACACTTTTNGCATTTACATNGAGACCGGTGACTGTACTGTGATAAAANCTCGCGCCAGCAAATCGNGCGAGCGAACCCAAATCAATATGCGCCTCATCATAAGTGTAATGACCAGCCACATAACCCGGCAGCATTCCCGAATAAGGGGTGTGNGCGTCACGGCAAACCAAGGTCAAGCGAATACCCGGTACTGGTTTCATNCCAAAACGCTTGAGTACGGCCACATGACTATGCCCGCCGCCAATCAGCACCAAATCTTTTACTATTGGANTATCTGTTTTCTGCATATTTTACTGTTGTNCCAAACTTGTTTGCAGTCTTAAACGGACACGAACTGACCTAGAAATGGCATCAACCGCGATATTNAGTAAAGCAGTNATAGCAATCAGAAATATTGCACGGTCAAACCTCAAATCAGCAAAAGCGCTGTCTACATAAAACCCTAGAGTCGTGATGCCAAGAATACCGAGTATAGCGGTCTCCCTCATAATCACTTCCCAGCGATAGAATAACAACGCCAGCATGGGGCGATATACGCGCGGCAGCACCTCATACGCATACCGATTTAAACCCCTCACAGCATCCTGCCGAAGTTTTATTGTCTCCGTATAACGTCCAATCAAATGACCTATAATTGCTCCATTATGAAGAGTTAAAGCAACAATTGCAGGGAGCATCGANGGNCCCCAAAGCTGAAGCAAAACAAAAGCTAAAATATATTCAGGGGTGGAGCGAGCGATGACTAAAAAGATATGACCAAGGAAACGTGAGCCCTTGCCTAATAATAACGGCGATATAAGCGGGAATAGTATTAGTGTTAGAAGNCCNGTAGCAACCAAAGCGATCATTGTAAGTTGCACAGTCGCAATTGTGCCAGGCAAGACCTGATCAACGACCATNAACTCGACCCAATTACAAAAACTTTCAAATCCCAATCCATTACGAATTGGATAAGGAATAATATCCTCTGTAAGGAAACGCACGATATTAGAAAAAGAGAATACAAGCCCCCACGGCAAAATCGCGGCTGCACCTATAAGATAAATCGGGAGCAGCGGGCGTTTCATCCAGAAGCGCATCGTGGCGATTACGAGATAAAATATAAAGAGTAAAGCTGCAACTTCAGAATATTGTCCTTCTTTAAAGGCTGTTTCCAAATGAAATCCGAGAGTCGGCAATCCAATAAAGCCCAGTACCGCGCTGGAACGGATACCGCATTCNAAGCGATACATTGAATAGGAACGAAAATGCNCCCAAACATCGGGNAGGCGNACAAAAATAAATGCTGATATTCGACTTGTACCAACCGGTATCGTTTTCAATGGTGCCGGGTTAGCTTCCTCCAGAATTTCTGCATAGACTTTCGCGATAATCCCNGCATAAGGGATAGTGATAGCNAGCACACCGGTTAAAGGTGACAGGCCAAACATCTGCAGGAATATCAANGCCCAGAAAAGCTCATGCACAGCCCGCACTACTGCACAGAAGGTGCGAACAATCCGGCTGAAGAAAAGNAATGCCAGAAATAGCCCTAANATATTTGCAAGGGTTACCCCAAGNAATGCNAAGGANAGCGTGTACGCAATTGCCTGCCCTATGCTGTCAGTGGCATAAAAATNTGGGGTAGCNAGTCCAATTANTAAGAGGCGAAACTCTTGCCACGGATCAACAGTAGTAATTGCAACGTCNGAGAAGACTAAACAAACTAACGCAATTCCAACAAAAGTGGTTGTAGTTTTAACTAATGGTGAAGGCGTTNACCGCAAAGTCATAGACTTTGATTTTTATATAAATCGTCCANATCACTTGGCTTCATCCCAGAGGCNGGTTCGTCAAGCGCAATTAGACCCTTCTTAATCCCGATCAACCTATCCGCGAATTNNATCGCTAACGCNCGNTCATGCATCGCCANCACAACNGTTGGNTTGTTTNCGGTTATNGCTTNGAGAATTTCNCTTGCCTGATGCTCATCTACAGCAGATACNGGCTCGTCAGCGATTAAAATATCACCCGGGTGAAAAAGGGCCCGGCCCACAGCTGTGCGCTGCTGCTGCCCGCCCGAGAGTTCTCCAACGCTTGCATGGATTTTGTCGTCTAAGCGCAGAGTTTTCAGGACTGGCAAAACTAGTCCAATATCTACCTTCAGTGGCAGGAAGAGGTTACGGAGGTTACGCCAAACTGAGCGCTGATGTAGTCGGCCCATATACACATTGTGAAAAACACTAAGAGCTTGGACTAGCCCAAGCTCCTGTGGCACCAGTGCCGCTGAGGTGCCTAATCGAGAATAAATTAAATTCAAGAGTGTCGTTTTTCCTGAACCGCTTTCACCGACTAAGGCAATCCGCTCACCCGCTTCAATGGTTAAATCAAGTTCGCGAAGTACCGACGCGCCATTATAGCCGACGGCATCTTCGCGAATTTTGAGTAAAGACATAAAGACAAAACCGATTAATCTATTAAACCAAGTTTCTTTGCTGTCTCTTTGATTGGGGCATAATCAGAATTTTTAGCAGAAATAAAGCTCGACCGCGGAAACGATTTCAATAAATCAGGGTCACTCATCGAGAGCAATGCCCCTTGGACCTTCTTGGCAAAGCCCTTGCCAAAATTTTTGTCAATATCGCCTCGGATTGACCAGTTATAATCGGGATACCCTGGTGTCTTCCAAATCACGCTAATCTTGTTTGGATCAATCGTGCCGCTTTTAAGGCCTCGCTTCCAAACCTTGAAGTTTGTTGCACCAACTTCATACGCTCCGGATTGCACCAGGGCGACGGTTCGAGAGTGGTTACCACTAAAACCCACACGCTTAAAAATTTTATTAGGCTTTTTACCAAACGCCTGACGAATATGATACTCTGGCATCAGACGACCGGAGGTAGAGCCCTTTGAACCAAATGTGAATGTCTTGCCCGCAATAGCCATGGGAAAGTTTTTAGAAAATTTTAGCCCTGTACTACTGTGGGCAATAAAATAAGTTTCGAAGAAAGGGTCCTTCTTTCCCTGGGCAATTGCCTTTGAGCCTTTTACGAGTTGGCGAGCACGAACCCCCGACAGACCACCGAACCACGCCAATTGAACCTGATTATTCCTAAATGCGGTGACCGCTGCCGCGTAGGACTTGACCGGAACATATTGAACTTGGAGTTCGAGTGATTTGGATAAGTATTTTGCAACTTTTCCAAAGCGCTTGCGTAGCTGGGTTTCATCTTGATCAGGGATCGCTGTAAAAACGAAGGTCTTAGCGGCAAAACTCGGTGTAACAGTTGGAGCATTTAAAACTGCAGCTGAAATCAAAACTCCAAAAATTGAACGCATTGTTCGCATCATCTCACTCTCATTTTCATTAAATTTCTCTATTGGTCTCAAAACAGCGGGACATTACATTATGAAACAACCTGAAGGAATATCGAATATCGAAAAATTCTGCCGACTGTATTCTTTTTTCTAAGTACCCGATCATAAGGGTTTCGATACAATTAAACTCAACTAGTAATAGTCTTTCATAATCGAGATTTCATATTCCCGGTCCAGTGACATTTCCGCCTGACGAATTATTTTCCAAGCCTCTTGCCAGGCATCAAACTCTTTTTGCTGCGCTGCCCGAGCGGCAACCATTTCCGGGGTCATCGGATTTCGCGATCGCTTTGCAGGCACTAATTTTTTTCCTTCTTCTATGCCAAGCTTAGTGAGTGTATTGCGGACCTGACTATATTGATTCTTTTGGTCGCGGATATCACTGACTAAAGTTGTCAAAATAATTTTATCAAGTTTTCCATTATAATTGATCGTTAAGGTTATAGAGCCGTTTTTGTCGGACTCTTGTTGCACCCCCTGAAGAGTGGCCAAAAGCTTCACAAGCTTTTCAAGCCATCGATTTTGTGAAGCACTAATGGACATGGGGCTACCCTAATCGTTATCCAAGATAATTTGCCATTTACAAACTTAGAACTTCAAAAATTCTCATCCATTTATGGCGGATGGAGAGGGATTCGAACCCTCGGTACGGTTACCCGTACACTGGTTTTCGAGACCAGCACAATCAACCACTCTGTCACCCATCCAAGACCTGTTTACCCCGTCACC
>PBOV01000075.1 GCA_002724505.1 Rhodospirillaceae bacterium
TGTAATAGAATTTCATCAATAGCCGCCCCAGTTGTCATGGGAGCATTGGCGGAAGTCGTCGGCATTGAAGCTAGCTTTTATTTAGTGGGCGTAATAGCGACCATTTTAATGGGTGCGCTTGTTATACATGTGAAACGGTCTCCCGCTCTTACAAGAACCAATAAAATTTATAGCGAGGAAGATTAAAGATACCTTTAACTATTGCCAGGTTTTTTTGGCTTTCGTTTCCTAGGGCCAAATCCACCTTCGCCATAAGCTTTCGATAATTTGAGCCGTTTCTTGCCTTTGTTTTTATTAACCTTTTTCCTCTTTCGCTTTTTCTTAATCGTTGAGCCTAACTCCGTTTCACCCGGACCGTCTAATTCTCTGGCCTTTTGTTTAGCGTTGCGTCTCGCATAAACTTCGTCAGCGGTTTCAGTAATCGGCTTTCCGTGAGTTGTAGTCCAACTACGTTTTATAGGATTTCGAGCCTTGGGATCCCTTCTATCCCAAGTCTTTTTTCTATCCTTTGTCTTTCTCTCCTCTTTTTCGCCGCCAGTAACTCTGAATTTTTTGTTTGCCTGCTTACCCTTTTGTTCCTTTTCTTCTTTTTTACTTCGTTTTTTATTCGCTTTTTGTTGGCTTTTTTTATCAAATTTTTCGTACCTTTTGCTCCGAGTAGATGGAGGATTAACCTTCGTCCCTTTTGCGTTCCTCAATCGTCGGCGGGGACTAGAGGGAACCTTTGGAGGTGCATTGAGGCGCGTCGCTTGGGTCATTTCCTCGACCATACCATCGGGGCCAATAGCCTCAACAAAGCGATCGACGCAATCGGCTTTGAGCTCAACAAAAGTCTCTTCTGATTGTATCCGGATTGCACCAATATCGGTTTTCGTCAAGTGGCCGCCACGGCAGAGCAGCGGCAACAACCATCGCGGCTCAGCATTTTGTTCTCGTCCAACTGAAAGTCGAAACCAGACACTATTCTTAAACCCATCTCGGATATTTTTTTCTAGTTCAGTAGGCCCGGTATCCAATAACTCCTCAGGTGCAAATCTTTTAGCCCGATATAAGCGTAAAAATGCCCCTGCTACTTGTTCGCTCCCATGCTTAGAAATTAACTCATTTACAAAATCTTGTTCGTCCTCATTCAGTGGCTCGATGAGCATTGGATCTTCTTGGATTCGTTCTCTGTCTCGCTTTAAAATTTCATCGATAGCGGGCGGCTTGCTCCAATTTGCCTTGATATTTGCGAATTGCAGAAGCCTCTCCATCCTACGTCCCGCGTTGTGCGGAACCATCAACGCGCACGTGCCCTTGCGTCCCGCTCTCCCCGTCCGACCGCTGCGATGAAGCAGGGATTCCTTATTTTTAGGCAGGTCAGCATGCACCACCAGTTCTAAATTTGGTAGGTCGATACCCCGAGCGGCCACATCAGTTGCAATACAAACTTGGGCCCGACCATCTCTCATTGATTGCAATGCCTGTATCCTTTGGCTCTGGCTCAATTCCCCAGACAACGCCACCACCGAAATTCCTCTGTTAGAGAAACGACTCGTCATCCGATTTACCGCCAGACGAGTCCCGCAAAATATGAGGGCGTTCTTTGGTTCATAAAAACGAAGGACATTAACAATTGCATTCTCACGATCGTTTGGAGCGATAGTATATGCACGGTATTCAATGTCCCCGTGCTGCTCTCTTTCAGAGCTTGTTTTTACTCTAACTGCGTCTCGTTGATAGCGCCTTGCCAATTTAACAATAGGCGCCGGAACGGTAGCTGAGAACATGAGCGTCCGACGATCGCCAGGGGCCGCTGCGAGAATGTATTCGAGGTCCTCGCGAAAACCCAGGTCAAGCATCTCGTCGGCCTCATCCAATACGACCGCCCTAAATGCTGAAGTGTCTAGCGATCCTCTCTCGATGTGATCCCTCAGACGACCGGGCGTCCCAACCACAATATGAACGCCACGTTGCAGAGCCCGCCGCTCATTACGAATGTCCATACCCCCGACACAAGTCGTCACCAATGCTCCAGTTTTATTATAAAGCCATTCCAATTCAGTTTTAACTTGCATTGCCAACTCGCGCGTCGGAGCGACAACAAGGCAAAGTGGCGCGGGCGCATATTCAAATTTATTGCTGGTTCGCAAAAGTGTTGGCGCAATATTAAGTCCAAAGGCTAGGGTCTTCCCCGAACCCGTTTGCGCAGAAACCAAGAGATCAGCGTCCCTTAATTCTTTCGCAAGAACCGCCATTTGTACTGGGGTAAGANCGGTGTATCCCCGCTCGTCCAGAGCTTGATGAAGCGCTGGAATAACACCTTCATAGTTATTCATTATATTCTTTCGGATCGCCGTATAAGGGCATTTTAGCCCGATTTCAGGTTTGTAATGCGTCCGCATCCGCCTTGTAAAGCAAAGAGGTCTCTGAGGGTTGCTTCAATTTTATCTAAGTTAATTTATTTCAATATGAGGCGAGCTAATCCTCCTATATTGGAACACCTTTTATTAACACTTCTTCTAATAGCGACGAAGCACCATCAGGAGGGAAGGATCAAGCCTCATAAAATTAGGTACGAAAGTAAGTTTATTGAATGTGTTTCCTTCCGACGAATTTAATGTGAAAATAAAGTAAGCTTCGAATGGCATTAAAAACAAAGTGTAATGATCAACAATTAACAGAAGGAAACAACATGTTTAAAAAATGTTCGAAATTAACGGTCGTTGCTTCGGTTTTCGCAATCGTCGCCGGCGGGCTGTTGGGGTGTGAAGAGAAAAAAGAAGCGCAGGCACCAAAAGAGGCTCCAAAAGCGGCTGCCTCCAAGCAGTCAACTTTAGAAAAAGTTAAGGCACGGGGCCACTTGCAATGTGGTATTAATACAGGCTTGGCTGGATTTGCNTATACCAATGACAAGGGCACCTGGGAAGGGTTCGATGTGGCATATTGCAGAGCCCTTGCGGCGGCCGTTCTTGGCGATCCAAGTAAGGTTAAATTTACCAATCTAACAGGCAAGACCCGCTTCCCCGCATTAGCCTCCGGTGAAATTGACGTCTTGTCTCGGAATACCACTTGGACCTTTTCGCGAGATGTTGACCTTGGTTTCACCTTTATCGGCGTGTCCTACTATGACGGCCAGGGCTTTATCGGTCGTAAAAAATTAGGCGTAAAAAGCGCAAAAGAATTAAAGGGTGTATCCATTTGNATTCAAACGGGAACAACTACGGAAATGAATTTAGCTGACTTCTTCCGCACGAATAACATGGATTACAAGCCAGTGCCAATTGAGACCAATGCCGAGGCAAGAGAAGCTTATCTAGCTGAGCGTTGCGACGTCTATACCACAGACGCATCCGGGCTGGCTGCCACGAAGAGTACCTTTAAAGACGCCGACAACNATATGGTTTTTCCAGAAATTATCTCAAAAGAACCCCTGGGACCACTTGTACGCCAAGGGGATGATCAGTGGGGCGATATCGCGCGTTGGACACTTAACGCCTTGATAGTNGCTGAAGAGCTTGGCATCACGAAAGCAAATTTGGCGACCATGGCGAGTGGCACCAAAAACCCTGAAATCAACCGTCTACTCGGCAAAGAAGGGACCTTAGGAGAAAAACTCGGTCTCGACACCACGTGGGCCGTCCGCGCAATTGATGCAGGCGGAAATTACGCAGAAATTTTTGAAAAATATTTAGGCGTTAACACTCCACTCGGTTTAGCTCGTGGGCTCAACGCATTATATAACAATGGTGGCATTTTGTACGCGCCACCCGTCCGATAACCAAATTTCCCGTCCTCCGATCGTGGATAACAACGAACCGGAGGACGGGATTTTTTGGAAATTCCAAGTGAATTTCCTAGAATTTCTTCCATGATGGACTTAAGAAAGTTTGAGCCTAAAAGGTTTATAACTAACGAGCGCTCTCGCGGTTATGCAATTCAGCTCATTCTGCTGTGTGGTTTTGTAGGGCTCCTTTTATTTTTTGTTATAAACACAATAAATAACCTAGAGAATGTTGGGCTGGCGTCTGGGTATGGTTTCCTGGCTGACACGGCTTCCTTCGATATAAACCAGCGCATCATCGAATATTCCTCAACCTCCACTTATGGCCGCGCGATTATCGTGGGAGGCATGAACACAATTCTCGTTGCTATCTTAGGAATATTAGCGGCTACAATTTTGGGTTTTGTCTGCGGCGTACTGCGCCTTTCTGACAATTTCTTAATTAAGAGTATCGTTGGCACCTACGTTGAATTTACTCGAAACGTCCCTGTGTTATTGCAGATAATTTTTTGGTGGGTCGTACTCCTAGCCCTTCCAAAAGTGAGGGACAGTATATCTTTAGGGGAGACAGTCTTCCTCAATAATCGAGGGGTAAATATGCCTTCGCCGATTATGGAAGAGGGCTCGGGTTACGTTTTTTTGTCGCTTATCATCGCAGTATTAATTTCCTATTTATTTAGTCGATGGAATAATAAAGAATTTGAGAAAACAGGAAAAAGACGGCCTGCCGTTGGTCTCATAATCGGCCTATTAGTTATTTTTCCGGCTACAACTTATTTTCTTTTAGGTTCCCCCATTGGTCTTGAGATCCCTCAACGNGGGCGCTTTAATTTAGATGGGGGTATCAATATAACTCCAGAGTTATTTGCACTCTGGATCGCTCTGGCGACNTATACAGCTGCCTTCATTTCCGAAATTGTTAGGGCNGGAATACTTTCAGTCTCTAAGGGNCAGATCGAAGCTGCCAAAGCATTGGGCCTGCCTAAAAACCTAATCATGCGGAAAATAATCTTTCCTCAAGCTCTGAGAGTTATTATCCCGCCCTTAACGAGCCAATATCTAAATTTAACAAAAAACTCATCGTTGGCCGTCGCTATTGGATATCAAGATCTCGTTTCCGTTGGAGATACAGTTTTGAACCAGAGTGGACATGCTTTAGAGGTCGTTTCTATCTTTATGGTTTTTTACCTTTCACTAAGTTTAATCACCTCTCTATTTATGAACTGGTACAACGCNAAAATTAAATTGGTTGAGAGATAAAATGGTNAAAAAAAGCAAAAAAGCTATCCCAGCCGCCAATTCTCCTGGTATTAAAAATNTAAGATTTGCATCTTGGATCAAACAAAATCTCTTCAGTAATNTATTAAATTCAACGCTCACAGTTTTAGCTATTTTCATACTATATTCTGCCCTAGTCCCCTTTTTAGACTGGGCATTTTTTAATGCGGATTTTACCGGAGCAACGGGCAAGGAATGNACTGCGTCGGGGGCTTGTTGGGCGTGGCTAGACCAACGCATAAATCAATTCCTATATGGGTTTTATCCCTCCGAAGAATATTGGAGGGTAAACCTAACAATTATTTTATTAATTCCCGCCCTTGCATATGTCTTATTCGACGGACTTCCCCTAAACCAAATTGGAAAATGGTTTTCATTGTTATACCCATTCCTGGCGGCCTTTTTGTTGCTGGGTGGCCTTGGATTGGAAGGTGTAACAACTGATAAATTTGGCGGATTTATGCTGAACCTTGTTGCCGGGTTGTCAGGAATATTCCTTTCCCTGCCATTGGGAATTCTTTTGGCGCTCGGACGCCGGTCGAAGCTTCCCCTCGTGAGGTGGATGTCTATTGGTTTTATCGAGGTATTCCGTGGTGTTCCACTCATCACCCTCCTTTTTGTTGCGGTTATAATATTGCAACTATTCCTTCCACCAGAAGTCACTATCGACAAATTATTTCGTGTAATGATTATGATNACACTTTTCGCGTCCGCGTATATGGCGGAGGTCGTGAGAGGCGGCCTCCAGGCCATCCCGCAAGGTCAATATGAAGCCGCTGAGGCAATGGGACTTAAATATTGGCAGTCCATGCGGTTANTAATNTTACCTCAAGCACTCAAGGTTTCTATACCCGGCATAGTAAATACATTCATAGGATTGTTTAAGGATACGACACTCGTCATCATCATAGGGCTGTTTGACATTCTGGGTCAGGCGCGTCTGCTCCAAAGTAATCCGGATTGGATGGGAAGAGTTGCCTATGAAACATTTTTCTTAGTGGCCNTACTTTTCTTTGTGATTTGTTTCTCAATGTCACGTTACTCAATTCGATTAGAGAAACGCCTTGATACCNNTCAATAACCTNAATCATTAATAACGGCTCAGTCATGAACGATTCACCTGTAATAAAAATTCAGTCGCTCAACAAATGGTTCGGAAACTTCCATGTTTTAAAAAACATAGATTTAGAAATTATGAAGGGCGAAAAAATCGTCGTNTGCGGCCCGTCGGGAAGCGGCAAGTCTACCTTAATACGTTGNATTAATCGNCTNGANGAACATCAAAATGGCCAAATCATNGTTAATGAAATTGANTTGACGAATGATTTAAANAATATTGATGATATTCGGAAAGAGGTNGGNATGGTNTTNCAATCNTTTAANCTNTTNCCTCACCTNACTGTTTTNGATAACTGNACNCTNGCNNTNCAGTGGGTNAGAAAAATGCCCAAGAAAGANGCCGAAACGACAGCGATGGCTTATCTNGANCGNGTCCAAATTCCNGANCAGGCAAACAANTNTCCNGGACAACTNTCNGGCGGCCAACAACAGCGAGTTGCCATAGCCCGCTCACTGTGTATGAAACCGGAGATAATGTTGTTCGATGAGCCAACGTCAGCGCTAGACCCCGAAATGATCAAAGAAGTTTTAGACGTTATGGTAAATCTTGCGGAAACTGGAATGACCATGCTGGTTGTCACTCATGAGATGGGTTTCGCTAGCCGTGTAGCCGATCGTATTATTTTCATGGATGAGGGCGAAATAGTTGAGCAAAATTCACCTAAAGAATTTTTTGAAAATCCAAAAAATGAGCGCACAAAACTTTTTCTAAGTCAAATCTTAGCTCACTAACCGTTCACTTTCGTCAAAGAAAATGAATTTCAACTTCGTTTCATTTTTAGCCATCAACTCATTTCGTTATGGTATTTTTTAATTTGATTCTGTTTCCACCTTAATTCTACTGAACTCTCTTCGAGTATTTCCGGAATCAATTAAAACCACGATATTTTTCGGCTTCATACTATTTTTCATAGAAGCATCTACTGTATTTAAGTCTTCTGGCTTATAAAACATTGTCAAACCTTTAATCTGTTCGGCACACCCATAGTTATTTACAAAAAACCGACGATCGCTATCAGACAAGCTTTCTCTTATACGGGCATTTTTAAATCGATTATGCTGAACCTTCGCAGCCAACCTTGCGGAAGTTTCATCATTAGGATAAATGCGCCCCGGCTGTGGGCTGTTTTTAATACTAATGCCTGCCCTACTACCCGCATTTCCAAAGAGACTTACTTTGTTTGAAACAAGCTTAAATGCGCTTACGTGAATTTTTCCTTGGGTCCGATTAATGATTATAGGATTATAGTAACGACAACCCGCCAGCACCTTGAGGCCGGTCACGACACCCCCTAAATTTTTTTCAGGAAACAACTCAAGCATATCCGAACTCTTAATTACGATTATAAACTGGTTTTTGAAGGCTTTTGTTTTTTTATCTAGCCCCCTTCGCTCATTAATAGGAATCCCATTTGTCGCCCAGTCAGCCTCTCGAATTTTCCTTTTAGCTTCATCCGCCTTCTTCTTGGCGTCCGCGAGTACACGACGCCTGGCTTCTTCCGCAGCCTTCTTCTTAGCTTCAGCGATAGCCTGCCGCTTGCGTTCTTCTTCTAACCTCTTTCGCCTTGCCTCATCGGCTTGCCGTTTAGCTTCATCCGCTTCGCGCTTGGCTTTTAACTTTCTTACAGCAGCC
>PBOV01000076.1 GCA_002724505.1 Rhodospirillaceae bacterium
AATATCCACCCCCGTACCAAATCTCACGCGGGCCAAACGAGAACTCTCTCCACCGTCTGTATCAATGAATTTCCTATTATTTTTAACGATTATCAAAATTGGTGCCGAATTTCTTACCGATGTCTCGACATCCATCGCGGTTTCGTTGAAAGCTTCTTCTCCAACTACGATAACCACTAATTTTTCTGGGTGTGCTTTCTTTGCCCCCATGCCTGCACCCAGAGACCAACCCATCGCACTCTCCACGCCAAAGCCAATAAAGGATCTCGGCTTAGATGCAATATAATGTTGTGACGTAGTACCCCTGACGGTACCCGCATCATGCAACACAATACTATTTTCTTTATCCAATAAATTTGAGAGTGTGTCGGTTACCCGGAATGGATTTATTGGAATTTCCTCGGATTTTAAAAGTGGCTCACAAGCTTTAGCCCAATCTACTTTATAGTTTTTAATTTCACTGTTTCTAACAACAGCAGACTTAATTTTCTTCGCTAATAGTTGAATTTTCGCTTCAGCGATTAACTGCTCAAGAACAACTTTACTATCACCCAATATCGCCAATTCCGCGACATCCTCGCGATTCAGTTCCTTCGGATCTACGTCAATCTGTATATGAGGAACTTCTTTACTCGGCAAAACCTGCGTAGCATGTCTTTTAAAACCGCAGCCAATCGTAAGTATTAGATCTGCCGAGTTAGCAATTTTTGTAGCCGGCAAACTGCTATAAGAGGCCTGTGCAAAGCCGCCAATACCCAAAGATAGAGGGTGCTCTTCAGGGAAAGCACTCTTGCCATTTAGGGTAGTAGCAACGGGAAGTGTTAACAGCTCAGAAAGCCTTACGAGTTCATCCGTCGCCTCCGAAAACAAAATACCTGCCCCTACATATACGTACGGGTTTTTTGCCGCAATCAACATCTCAATTGCAGATTTGATGGAACTGGGATCTCCACCACTTCTAATACGCTTCTGTGAACTAATAGGCACCCAAGAGGGCACATCGACGTCCATTTTTGCAACATCAAAAGGCATCCCAATTACAACGGGACCCTGCCTGCCCGTATACATATGCATAAAGGCGCGCCTGAGTGTTCCAATTGTTTGCGACGGATGAGTTATAACGGTAGCCCACTTGCTCACAGGAGAAAAAATATCGACGAATGGAATTTCTTTAGTCTGCCTGCTAGCGATTTCAGCCGCATTATTATGCCCAGCGATGAACAATACAGGCACCGAGTCTCCCCAACTATTTACTAATCCGCACATTAAATTAGCAGCCGCCGGCCCAGAGTCCGTAAAAGCAACCGCCGGCCGGCCAGTCGCACGGGCAAACCCATCACAAATATCAAATGCCACGCGTTCTTGGCGTGTATACATCAGGTCAATTTCATCACGACTGGCAATCTGATCCAGGAAAGGTCCAATTTGTTGCCCGGACATTCCCGCAGCCAAGCTGACGCCCTCACTGACTATATAATTCGCGATTAATTCCGCTACTTGCATTGTCTCAGTGATCCTTTTGTTCTCTCGCAAAAATTAGAACCTTACTCATGTTTTCCAACTACCCAACCCTGCTTTGTTAAATACTTTTCAGCAATTGATTTTGGATAACTTTCTAATTTAGTTGCTAACGTATCGTTTACTCGATTGTAGAACCCAAATACTCCAATTACCGATAATATTTCTACTATCGCTTCTTCATCATAAAATTTTTTCAAGTTGTCAAAATCCTCGTCCGTGACAGCGTTTGGGGTTTGCACGGCACTCTGCGCTAAACGCAGTGCTGCCCTTTCGGCTTCGGTAAAAAGATCACTCGTTTCGTAGCTCCACAGTTGATCCTCTTTCTCAGCGGTCAAGCCCATATCAATAGCAAACCCAGCATTATGAGCGGCACAGTAGTTGCAACCCGCCGAGAGACTGGATAACTGAGCGACCATATTCTTAAGCTCTTTGGATACTTTGCCGTCGGATATTGTAACACGTCTAAGTTCCCTTAAAGCTCTTAAAATTTCCGGCTTGCGGGCTAAAACACGAAGTAAATTTGGAACTTCTCGTCCCCTTTTGTCAGCATCGTAAAAAAGCTCTTCAAATTCCGGCATTTCCTCTCGTTTTAATGGAGATAGTCTTGACATAATTTCTATTCCTAAGGCTTAACCCCTGGCCCAAAAAATGATCTTCCCTCAAAAAACATAAAGCTTTGCGTTACGCACAAAAAATATTTTCAGAATTTGCACCGCAAAGACTATTAAAAAACTTCCCACTAGAATCCCATAATTCTAATATTTTGCATCAAACTATTCGATTTGTTAAATATATAATTTATCTATTTACATAACTAAAAAGAATGTAATCGAATCTAGAGAACTAAAATATTTTGTGGAAACAATAGAATTAGGTGGAATTACAAAGGCTTCACGGTCTTTGAACATAACTCAACCAGCGCTGTCAAAAACCATCTCAAATTTAGAAAAAAAACTAAAATGCATTCTTTTGGAACGCGGAAGATTTGGAATAAGGCCAACCGAATTTGGAGAAGAGTTATATCTCCGTTCAAAATCGATAATTACAGAATTACAAAGAGCGGAAACGGTATTAAAAGAAATGACCGGGGGTACATCTTCTTTATCAATTGGAGCTCTCCCAAGTCTCTCCATCACACCCGTCGCCGAAACCATTTTAAACCTCGTTTCTTCAAAACAAAACGTCCGCATTCAGTTAATAGAGAAACCCAGTGTTGATCTTATCCCCGCCTTAAGAAGGGGAGAATTTGAAGTAGCATTGTCGACATTACATCCGAACCAACAACTCAATGGCTTAGTCGAAACAATCCTTTTTTATGATCGGCCCACTATCGTTGTCGCAAAAAATCATCCCTTATTGAACAAAACTGAAATTTCAATAAAAGACACATTAAATTATGGGTGGATTTTACCCCGAAAGGGAGCCCAGCACAGAGTTATTCTAGAAAACCACTTTAAAAAATTTGGTTATTCAATTCCTCAAGAAATTATAGAAAGTCAATCAGTTACATTTACACAAGCACTCCTAACGGCGAGTGATTTCATCGGCATTTTGCCAAATCATAGCATCCAATCATGGGGCCAAAACCAATCAACTTGCCCAATTAATGTCGGGTCGCCATTGCCGGAGCGAACAATCGGCATGATACACAGAGCTGGACACGCGTTACCCCTGCCATTCAAAACATTCTTAGAAATGCTTCTAATAACCTGCGAAGGTTTAGGAATTAGAACTCAGGACCCAGCTCAATAGTGAGTTATATAGGGACACTCTTTTATTGAATCGGCGAGAACGGGGCCGCAAAAAGGATTTTGTTGTCCTGTTGTAAAAGTTCATCTCCTCCACCTTTTGGCGGCCAAATTCCTTTAGCTGCCGCTTCAGCACGAACTTCCGCGCGATGGTTTAAACTTTCGTAAGGCCAAATATGGACGAATTTATTTAGAGGACCAAGCTCAGTCGTCATTGCCATCAAGAGTGGAGAAAGTTTTTCTCTCTCTTCAAGGGCCTCCCCCCAACGTTCTTGGATACCACCAACCGAATGTGGTTTAATTGTATAACTTCTCCACTCAAATACGGGACCAAAATTGCCAGGCTTGAATTCAGGAGTGAAGGGAAACGGAATAAATATTTCGGAAAGCTGTTCATCAAGAAACTCTGAAATATGGGGCGGCCAGTTAGGGGAAGCTGCTGCTTTGGCACGGGTCTCTGTTCGATCAGCTAAATCGTTATATGGCCAAATATGGATAATCTCATTCAACGGTCCTATATCGGAATAAAAGAAAGCTGAAATTTCTGAGTATTTCTTACGATCCTCGTAGGCCTCCCCAAATCGATTCATTACCTCGCCTTGTGATCGAGGCTTTAGTCTGTAGGTCCGTACTTCGTATAGCATTAGGCTCTCCCTTTATCATTAACAGCGTTGGTTTAACCCAAACAAATGTTTATTTCGTAAACTATTTTATTCTGCTGCAGCCATAGGGGTTGCAGCGAAATTATCAGGCAGTTTTTTAAAGTCAGTTAACAATGGTCCAAAACCTTCAATTGTATCCTCTATACCATTATCCCGAAGGGCATACCAATAAGTTGCCGTGTTAATTGCTAGAACTGGCTTTCCGAGCATTTTTTCCGCCATCGGGGCGAGACTTGCCATCGCCAGATTAGTGCCGACTTGAACAATTGCCTCAACGTTATCGCCATTGACTTCCATAATCGCTTCAGCGAGCTCTGCTTCAGTGACATGCGCAATAAGGACAGGGCTTTTGCATTTAAGGCCTTTGAGGGTAACAACCTCAAAACCACAATCAGTAAAGAACTGACGTACATTTTTGTCACCAACCGGCCAGTAAGGAGTAATTACCGCAATACGTTTGATATCACCATAACACTTTAAAGCTGCCTGACAGGCATCGGAGCCCATAGCAACTTTCAGCCCCGATAGTTTCTCCATCCGGGCCTTCAACTCGATACTAGTCTGCAAACCACCCCAAAATGTCTCAGACGACATTCCCATAATAAGAGAATCTGGATGACAGGTTAAAATTCTGTGAACTGCGTTATCCATTTCTAGTCGAATATTTTCCATGAGTTTATTAAAATCTTCATCGCTCTCAACCGGATCATCTGGGATCCAAACTCTCGAAAAATGATTAGTTACCCCACGCGGGCGCATATCCTCAAATTCCGGTTGAACGGATGTGTTAGTGGAAGGAGCGATGACACCAAATTTCTTCCTCCAGCCCAAAGAGTCTACCATAGTCAATTATCCTTTTTTGCTTTGTGTTTGCCCCGGATACAATGAATCGAGTTCGGATAGAACTTCGGAAAGTGGTATTACGTCGGCATATTTTTGATCCATATCAAATAAATTTGCCTCGTGGGGGCCTTCGGCACGGTCGCCTGAGCATTCCTTAGGAACTATAGGACGAAATCCATTACCCATACTGTCGACTACCGTTGCCCTAACACAACCAGATGTCGTGCAACCGGTAACAATCGCCGTATCAACACCTTTCATTGAAAGCCAACCAGCTAGGTCAGTTCCAAAGAATGCTGACGGGTAATGTTTCTCAACAATACGCTCGCCGGCCCTTGGTTCTAACTGATCAACAACCTTTACTGCATCGGTTCCTCTAACTAAACCATCACGCATTCGCGGCATCTTAAGATTAAAAATACCATCTTCAGCGCCATCTTGGGAGTAACAGTGAACCGTGTAGGCAATGGGTAAGCCTAGGTGTCGGGCTTTAGCTAACAACACCTCTGTATTATCAATAGCGTCTTGAATATTTCCTCCGCCAAAGGCGTCCGGATCATTAAACCCATTTATAAAGTCTACTATTATAAGTGCCGGGTTTTTCCCAAACCCCATTCTCGCACCCAGGCCCTGCTTTTGGTATACCTCTAAATCCTTTTCCTTTGTCATACCCAAATTCCTATAATGCTTTAGCTAATTGAACGATACGCTCCTTTGCCGAGTGAATACTACCGTAAGCACCGATATTGAAATTGCTGTTGCCAGCAGAACATAATAGAGCTGAGGACTTTCGAGGTCCATAATCCATCCAAACAAAACGGGGCCAATAAAATTCCCCACACTCATACCCGTAGAAGTAAACCCAAAGGCAACACCCGCCGAGCCTTCCGGCGCGGACTTTCGCGTCAAGATATCACGGGAGGGGCTGCTAATTCCATAAAACAGTCCGCTTAACAGCATTCCGGCTAATAAAACGATCATTAATCCTGCACCAAAGGCAAGAGCAAGAACAGAGAGGCCCATGGCGAGAATACCAATTGACGCTACTAAGTTATGCCTGTCGGTTCGATCTGCTAGCCAACCGCCTATTAACACGCCAGCGGATAGGGCGACTAAATGAGCCGTCAAAATTGCACCTGCAAAATCTTTCTCAACATCAAAAATTGAAATATTCGCAACAATTGAAAATGCCATAATTCCAGAAGTCGCCATAGCTGTAAGTAGATAAAATAACATCATCATCACAAGAGGAAGTGAAAACATAATTTCCAGAGTCTCTCGCATATCGAACCCACCAGATTCTATAACCCCAGAATTATTTTTCGTTTCCCTAGCGTCATCTAGATAACCGGAACGCCATAACATCCCTAAAGTTATAATGGCACCCACAAGACCCACGGTAAGAAGTGCGTTTCGCCAATCCATTAATAGGGCCATTGGCAACATAATTAAGGATGCCCCAGCCCACCCAAGGTACCCCATAAACGAATGAATGCTAACGGCGCGACCAAAGATGTTGTTATCAAGCTTTGCGGCTAGAATCGAGAAATCAGCGGGATGAAACACGCTATTTCCAATTCCCGCCACGCCAAACAAAATTAAAAGCTCCCAATAGCCCGCGCAAAACCCCGCTAAGAAGAGGCAAATACTTATAATCGCCATACCACCAATAAGAATGAAACGCCCGCCATACCGATCAACGAGAACGCCGGCAGGAATTTGACCTATAGCGGTAGTCGCCGCAAAAGCTGATACAATTCCTCCAAGAGCCGTAAAGCTTAGATTAAGTTCAGGCTTAATTAACAAAAAAAGTGGCGGCAATGACAGCATTACAAAGTGGCTGAAAAAATGACCAGTGCTAACCAAAGCAAGGACCCAGCGGCGCTCTTCCCCTTTAAAATCAGCAATTCCGGTCAAAATTAAATCCTATTTTATGAAAGGTGCTGCCCTGCATCCATTCTAAAGGCTTCGCCAGTCATCAATGCAGCGTCTTCTATCAGCCAAAGAACCGTTTTGGCTACATCAATAGGCATTACCGGTTTTCTCAATAAAAATTCGGTATTTGCTCGTTTTACACGCCGTTCGTAAGCTTCTTCATCCATGATCTTTTTCGTCCAATTGCCTAACATTCCGCCTGGACAAATTGCGTTAACCCTTACCTCCGGGGCGAGCTGCCTTGCCAACGCCATTGTTAAATTATTCAATGCCCCCTTAGAAGCGGCATAGGCAATAGAGCTACCATCTCCAATAAGAGCCCCAAGAGAAGAAATATTTACAACGGCACCGTCGCCTGTTGCCTTCAGATGCGGGGCGGCTGCGCGGGTCATTTGGAAATTTCCAACGACATTTACAGAATAAATTTCTAAAAAATCTTCAGCCGTCAAACCGTCAAGGTCTGCGCCCGGTACAGTTTTTGTAACTGCCGCGTTGTTTACTAAAACATCGAGCCTTCCCCAGCGCTTGACTGCAGCCTTTACCATCTCACGACAGTCAATATCTTTTGAAACATCACCCTGCACAGCAAAACTGTCAGCACCATGCGCTCGACACGCAGATACAGTTTCTTCCGCACCCTCAAGGTTCGTAACGTAATTGATTAAGACATTGCAACCTTTTGAGGCGATTAACTTTGCGATCTCGGCCCCAATACCAACTACTGACGAGGAACCCGTAACAATTGCCGCTCGGTTTTTAATATCCATGATTTATTTCTCCTGCATTTAGCATCAGGATACCCGACCACAGAGACAGCAGAAAGCTAAAGATAAAACTAGATACCACCCTTAACAGATAACTTTCTCCTTAATACACTGGCAAAATCAGTACACCGGATTAATGTTTCAGATTATTATAGAACTTTTTTGACCAGTAGTTTCTACGAAGGGTTTTTCTTTAGATTTTCCTTCGCCCAAGAGTCGCGTAGGCTAACCGTTCGATTAAAAACTAAACAACCTTCGTTAGAACTCCTATCAAGATTAAAATAACCCGTTCGTTCAAATTGAACAGGACTATCCCAAGTCGCCAGAGACAACAAAGGTTCCACGAAGCAACCCTTGAGAATTTCAAGTGAGTCTGAATTTAATTTATCTAAATAGTCTTCGGCATTACCGTCCTTTGGATTCTCAAATAATGGATTGTAAAGTCTGACTTCAGACTCCAGCGCATGCGCCGCCGAAACCCAGTGAATAGTGCCCTTCACTTTCCGTCCGTCTGGTGCATTTCCGCCTTTGGTCTCAGGATCATAACTACACCTCAATTCCACAACTTCTCCTAATTCATCCTTAACAACTTCATTACAGGTGACAAAGTAAGCAAACCGCAAACGAACTTCTCTTCCTGGCCCTAATCTGAAGAATTTCTTAGGAGGATCCTCCATAAAATCCTCTCGTTCAATGTAGAGTTCTCGGGAAAATGGTATTTTTCGTGTTCCTAGTGAGTCATTTCCCGGATGATTTACCGCTACCAGTTCTTCGGTTTTATCTTCCGGATAATTTTCAATTACCAGTTTTAATGGGCGCAGAACTCCCATACGCCTCTCGGCGTGTCGGTTGAGATAGTCTCGAACGCAATGATCCAACATTGCTGCTTCGACTGTTCCCTCGGTCTTAGATATTGCCAGCCGTGATATAAAGTCACGGATAGCTGAAGCTGGAACACCGCGGCGGCGAAGACCCGACACAGTCGGCATACGAGGGTCATCCCAGCCAGATACGTGACCAACATCGGTCAATTGGGTCAGCCGTCGTTTCGATAAAACGGTATTTGTAAGATTTAACCTTGAAAACTCATATTGCATTGGCTTGGCTGGAACAGGTAAATGCTGAATAAGCCAATCGTATAGTGGCCGATGGTCTTCAAACTCTAATGTGCAAAGGGAATGAGTAACTCCTTCGATTGCATCAGTCTGCCCGTGGGCAAAATCATAGGTAGGATATATCTTCCAGTTATCCCCGGTCCTGGGATGCGTTGCCGTTAGAATTCGATAGAGCACTGGATCCCTTAGGTTAACATTACCCGACGCCATATCGATCTTAGCTCGCAGTACCCGCGAGCCATCCTCGAACTCTCCCGCCTTCATCCGACGAAACAAATCAATATTCTCGTTAACATTCCTGTCTCGATAGGGGCTATTCTTTCCCGGCTCGGTAAGCGTCCCCCTGAGTTCACGTATTTCCTCTGCGGTCAAATCATCAACATAGGCCAATCCGGCCTCTACTAAACACTCCGCATATTGATAAAGCTGATCAAAATTATCAGAGGCGAAGTAAATTTTTTCACCCCAACTATACCCCAACCACTCAACATCTTCTTGGATTGCATCAATAAACTCTATATCTTCTTTCACGGGGTTTGTGTCATCAAACCTTAGGTGACACTCACCATCAAATTCCTCTGCAATTCCAAAATTCAAACAAATTGATTTAACGTGCCCTATATGCAGGTAACCATTAGGCTCAGGAGGAAAGCGGGTGATGACTTTATCAACCTTACCCGATGCAAGATCCGCTCTAATCTGTTCCCGGATAAAATCCTGCTGCTCTTCGTCAACTGTGTCTTTAATTTCGGTCATACCACTGCCGTTAAACATTATTTTTTGTCATATAGCATAGCTAAGCTGCAAGGGTTAAGAAGTTCCTTCAACCTCTGCATCTTAAATCGCCTCTGCATCAGACATCCAACTAGGACTTGGTTCGAGAAGCCTTTAACACTCAAACATGGGAGCGGGCATTATTCCTCTATAACAGAACTATCCTAGCCGCTTCAAATCCCAGAATATATGATTGGTTAGGAGGCTAAGGATTAGCCCTGCACGTTTCATTTGTTAAAGGCAAATATTAGAATTGAAATAGAAATAGAGAATAGCGAGGCATAATGGAAATCAAAACAGCACAACTTCACCCCCTATTTTGCGCAAAGGGTAAGGGAATTGATATGCGGAGCGACAACAGTCCTGAAAAAATTTCCGCGCTAAAGTCCATTCTTGACGAATTTGCCGTCTACGCCGCCCCCCACAAAGTACCACTCACTAACGAAGAGCATATTGCTTTTAGTTCCCTACTCGGCCCTATCGCGCGCAAAAGTGCTCCGAAAATCTCCGGAACCGGTAACCGTTTGCCATTCGATGAAATTGTTGACCAAAGCAACCTAGATGGCGAAAACAAGATTTTTCAAAACGGAGACAAAAGGCTTGCCTATAAAAGAGCTAACCGGCAATGGCATACCGATATGAGCTATCGGAGTAATCGGGCAACCTGGTCGCTCCTCTCCGCTCATGTGGTCCCTCCAGATGGAGGAGAAACGGAGCTTGCCGACATGCGAGCGGTATATGACGATTTGCCAGAAAAAATGAAATTAAGCCTAGAAGGGCTAATTGCAGAACACTGTTACTGGCACTCCCGTGTCCTCGGAGGCGGACCAGAGCCCACCTCCGAAGAGCGGGCCACGCGACCACCCGCGCAGCACCCACTTGTTCATACTCACCCAAGATCAGGACGAAAGGTTTTATATATCGCTTCACATGTCCGCGGAGTTTTAGGAATGCCCCAAAACGAAGCCATGGGGTTAATTAGCGAATTGCTTACAATCGCCACACAGCCAAAATATGTCTTCTCCTACAAATGGGCCGTCGGCGACGTTCTAATTTGGGATAATCTGGCCACCATCCACCGCGGCACGGATTTTGATGACCAACGCTATGTCCGCGATATGCGCCGCGTGACATGCCGAGAGCATTAATTCTAACTGCTTCCCGTTTATCAACAATATCTTCAAAGTTAAATATCAAAAATTGCGAAGCAACCAAATTAGTCAGGACTACTTCTAACAAATGATTGCCGTTTGAGGATATCAGTATACCAGCTTACAAGTTCCGCAAGGGTATCACGCCAATCAGGAATAACGTCATGAAACTCCATATAACCTGAAGCACAGGCGACTGCGACTTCTCCCATTAAAGGGGGATCATAAAAATTTTAGCCGCGTCATTCAGGGCTCCCAGGGCCACCTTTTCTGTTCCAGCTTGGCGGTGGATAACTCCTTGAGAACGTTTTCCATCTGCCCTTTGATTTCCTTGTGAGGCTGCAATCACGGCTTCTCCTAAGCCATCACTTAATGCTTCCAGTGCTAAAACTTTCCATCTTTTAGGACCTGACTTTGAATAAATTTCCGTCGTCCGCCAAGCTGTCAACACGGGCGCATATTACTGGAAAATCATACAAAACTTGTCCGGAATCTAAAACGGAGACCGCACTTTACCAAGAGGATTAATGTATGGACTAATTTCGGCACGTTCCTCACGTGTAATGGTTAACCATTACACTTCATCGTATAACCCGGTCTTAAAGGCGACTATCTTTACCTTCCGCGCATAAGGTGAATTACTAGTGACGTAACATTTCATGACATGTTCCTTACCCTTATTCCAACCGAAGGTGTTTGTTCTCAACAGAATTTAGATTTTGATAGCAAAATTAAATTATTATAAATTATATCTTGTTGGATAAGTCCTTTTAACAACATATCTACAAATGAACAAAAAATCTGATTGGTTATTTTTTATTTTTGCGATAGCTGCCGGTTTTGTTTTAATGCGAATGTTTTTTGGTTAAGTTACAAGAAATAAAACAAATTCTCTCGCCTATCAAAATTCTACCTACAGATTAAACGGTAGGCACGGCATACTTACTTTCAGGAACCTTTAGATCCAAAAGTTCGCGTAAAGTATTCCCTTCATACGATGTGCGATATAGTCCTCGCCGTTGCAGTTCAGGCACCACCAAATCTACAAAAGATTCAAATTCATCCGGAAAAATAGACGGTATAATATTAAAGCCGTCGCAAGCTCCTTTGTTGACCCACTCTTCCATTGTATCTGCGACCATCGATGGGGTTCCAACTAGAACCATGTGACCACGTGCAGCAGCAAAATGCTGGTAGAGTTGTCGCAGCGTCCAATTCTCCTTTTTCGCCAGTTCAAGCATTTGCCCGGAGCGCGTGCCGACGTCTTCTACCGGAGGAAGATCAGGCATTAAAATATCGGGATCCATTGCCGTCAGATCGTGGCCAATACGCCGCGACAGAAAGGCCAACCCGTGGTCCGGGTGGATTAGATCCTGCAATTCATCGTACTTCGCCTGCGCCTCTTTTTTGTTCAGTGCCACCGTCACCGACAGCCCAGGCAAAACTTTCAAGTCACTATATTCCCGCCCGTAACGTCCTAAACGTTCCTTAACATCACTGTAAAACTCCTGCGCCATCTCTATGCTCTGGCTAGCTCCAAAAATAACGTCAGCTGACTTTGCCGCTAATTCTCTTCCCTCCTCTGACGCTCCCGCCTGAACGATTACCGGTCTGCCTTGTGGCGAACGGGCGACATTGAGCGGTCCCTCTACCTGAAAGTGTTTCCCTTTGTGATTGAGAACATGCATCTTATCCCACTCAAAGAAAGTACTCGTCTCACGATCACGCACGAATGCGTCTCCGTCCCAGCTGTCCCAAAGTCCAATTAGAACATCAACGAATTCATCCGCAATTTCATAACGTTCTGGTTTTGGTAAGTGCTCTTGCTGGCTATAATTGAGCGCCGACCGACCATTTCCAGTTGTGACAATATTTACACCGGCGCGGCCGCCACTAATAAGGTCTAGCGTAGAAAACATCCGAGCAATCGTATAGGGCTCGTCGAAGCTGGTGCTTCGGGTGCACACGAGACCGATATTTTCAGTGTGGCTCGCAAGAGCTGTTAAAAGGGTAAAGGGCTCAAGCCAAGCGGAATAGTGCTGACGATTTAGCGCTGACCCTACCGTCGTCCAGGCGGTATTGGTATCAGCGGAGAACATCATGTCGAACAGACCGCGCTCCGCCGTCTTTGCCATATGAATGAAGCGTTCGAAGTTAACACCAGCATCAGCGTGAGCGTTGGGATGACGCCAGGATGCAATGTGATGCCCGCACGGGCGAATAAATAAGCCTAACTTCATTTCAGGCATCATGTTTTCCGAGTAAATTCTAAATAGTCCAAAAATAGATTGCGGAGGTAACCCTTGGCAAGAAGGCTGGTTTTGGCAGATATTTTTAAAGTACTAACATACTTCGATCATTATTCCTTTTTTCGAAATTATTTTATTTCGCAGTATTGAACCCGCGTGAGATCAACCCAGCTTCCACAAGTATTTTCTTAACGAGGCCTGAACTCTTTGTCCTCCAGACAAATTCAGTCATAAATTCGAGAAACCGCGGTTCGCCTTTTGCGACAGCAAGACCCACATCATTAATACCAAACCCTTGCTTCAGAATACGCGAGCCCGCCAACATCTCCGAATAATCAATTANTTGCTCGCGCGGGAGCGCAAAAACTTCCGCGTCGCCATCACNAANCAGNGCAAAGGCTTCATCCGGGACATCGGTATCTATAATTTCTGCATANGAAATTTGTTTCTTTAACGCTATCCATGAAGCATGNCCCGCTGGCACTGAAATACGGTTACCCGTACAATCCACCTCGGATATTTCTTTTATTGGAGAGCCAGGAGGGACAAGGTAAGCATAGTCAAACTGGACAACTGCCGGGGTAAAGTCTACCAGTTTCCTGCGAGACTCCTCTATACCCATGATTAAGACATCGCAGGCTCCCTCTTTCAGCGCCTCAACTGCCTTAGGTGGAGATGCTTGTCTGACTATTTGCATATTTATTTTGAGTTCTTCCGCCAGTATATCAATCAACTTGTCGCCAACCAGCCCGGCACCCATTGGAATGAGGTCGCCGTTTGCGTTTATTGAATACTGGGGTAGGAATAAGGCAAGTCTAATGCACTCGTTTTTTCGGATCTCTAAGAGGCGCGAGCCTTCAACTTTGTCACTCATATTGAACAACCTTTTTTTACGAAAATATGGGGTCTTCTTGGTATATTTTTGCAGATTTATCTGCAGGCCCTTAGGTTAGAATAGTCTTCCTGACAATTATGCCGAGCGTTACTTCGCTATCTCAATCAACCATTTCTTATTTTCATTATCCTAAAACAATACCTCTTAATTGTATCAAATCACATTTAGTGAGTTTTAGTTTAAGGTTTATTTATAGATTTCGTTGCCCATCTTCGGATCGAAGTTATGATACAATTAAATAAAACTGGGAAGCTAAAATGAAAACTCCTTACGACCCATCCTCCTCGAAATTACTATCTTTCTACGACAAAATTCCAAGTTTTGTTGACGGAACTGATACCCCGCGCGCTTATTTAGAGAGGTGTATAGAAACCATTGAATCTAAGGAGCCAGAAGTTAAGGCTTTTGTTGCACTTAGTCTGGACCGGGCACGTACAGCAGCCGATGCCTCCACATTACGGTATAAGGAAAATAGGATTCTATCGCCGCTCGACGGAATGCCTTTTGGTATGAAAGATGTGTTTGAAACCGAAGACATGCCCATGCAATTGGGTAGTCCCATTTTTGAAGGCTACGAGACAGGTTGGGATGCGGCTTGCGTCTATTTTCTAAGGCGTGGTGGCGCAGTTATGATAGGCAAAACAGTGACTACTGAATTTGCTTTCGGAAACCCTGGACCTACCAGGAATGCTTGGGACAGTAATCGTACCCCCGGAGGTTCATCAAGTGGTTCAGGGGCAGCCGTTGGAGCTGGGATGGTTCCAGCTGCTACAGGTACGCAAGTTCGCGGTTCGATCCTGCGCCCGGCATGCTATAATGGAGCTTGGGCGCTTAAACCCTCCTGGGGGGCAATAAATACAAGAGGTGGCTTTCCCTCACCGCCGAGTATTGGCCATTTGGGCTTCCTCGCAGGTTCTCTTGCAGATACGTGGATTAGTTGCTATTGGCTGTCGCAAAATGCTGGCGGTGATGCTGGTCACCCAAGTTTAAAGGGCGAGCCTCGTCTCCCTAAGTCAAGGAAACCTAAAAGACTAGCACGAGTAGACACCGCTGGATGGCCTGATACATCGGAGACCGTTCGTGGAATCTTTAACGAAATGATTTGTAAGCTTGAACGGCAGGGCGTTGAAATTGTCAGCCGTCGGGAAGACCCCGAGCTAGAGTCATATGAACAAGATATGCTAGAACTAAGTAAGGTAATCGAAATCGTCCTTGCCTATGAATATCGTTGGCCATTGATGATGTACGCGGATAGGTGTCCAGAGTTATTAGGTGACCGCGTCCTCAATCGCGCAACAGCCGCAGCAGAGATCACTCCTGAACAATATGAGGAAGCCCTAGAGTGGAGTATTTCAGCTAGACAACGGCACCAGGCCCTAAGCAAAAAATATGATGCAATGCTAACGCTAAACGGAACTGGTGCGGCGCCCGAAGGAATGGCAATAGGTAACGCAATTTATGGCGAGCAATCTTCTGTACTGGGAGTGCCAACTTTAAATGCCCCGCTTTTGGCGCACGACGATATGCCACTAGGTATACANGTACTGGGCTATTTTCGGCGTGATTATGATCTTATAGCTATAGGGCATTGGATGATCCACGCCATCCTAAAATNTGAAGGATAGAAAATTATCAATTTATAATTTTTCCGNCTTTTGAAATGCAGTGACAAAACTTAAAATATTCCACGATTTTATATAGTTATGTTAATTATCCTNGCGTCAGTCCTAAGATCTCCAGGTTGCAATCCTATACTTCGGACCGATTTTAAATNTAGCCCAGAGAAACAAACATGTATCAAAATAAGAAAAATCAGGATCCCAACAGGAGATAATCAGTTNTTCTGTTACTGATACTTAACAATAGGCTCAAATGCGCTTTGTATTAATAGTTTTTCATCTTTATTTTCTTATCGTTTCAGCAGCCTTTTCTTCAGGCGCCTCTCGCCTTCAAGCTATTGATTATGCCGTCTATATCGGCGGACTGAATGCTGTAAATATTAATCTAGATATATCTTTAGCCAAAGATAATTACGACATAAAGCTTTCCCTAAATACGGAGGGGCTCGCTGATAAGTTATTTAAGTGGTCTATGACGGCGTTCTCCCGGGGTAGCTTTAAACAAGGGATCGTTGAACCTCGCAAAGCCGGTCGGACTAGTATTTGGCGGGGGAAGAGACGGAGTGTCAAATTAACCTATACAAAAAATCGTGTTCCAAGCGTTTTTTTTGATCCGGAGCCAAAACCGAAAAACCTTAACCCAACGCCGCCACCGTCAAAAGAGCTAGTCGGGGCACGAGATTTAGCAGGCGCAATTTTATCTTATTTAACATTTGCCAGTAACAGAAAATCCTGTGTCAGATCTGAACCAATTTATGATGGGAAACGATACTATAAATTACTATTTAAAAACCAAGTGAAAGAGACGCTATCGCGGAATCAATATTCACCTTTTAGCGGTCCGACCCTAAGGTGCCAGTTTAAGTTAAAAAAAATATCTGGATTTCGTAAAAGGAAGCAGGGAGACACATGGCTGAAAAATGAGTCAGCCCAGATATGGATAGCCCGGGTGTTTTCTACTTCCGTCATGGTTCCAGTGCGAATAGAGATGGATACGACACTTGGCGGTCTTTTTGTCTATCTAGTTTCGTCAGAACAGAGCCAAAAAGGAAAACCGAACAAACTCAACAGGAAAATTATAAAGAACCGGCCCCAGGGGTAATCCTATTTAGCTATCATTCAATCAATTAATAAACCGAGGTCCCGAGGAAATAGGACTAAATTCGAACAAACCTAATTAACAAAAACCTTTGACCCAATAGGATAAGAAAGGAATGGCGACCCCAACGGGATTCGAACCCGTGTTGCCGGCGTGAAAGGCCGGTGTCCTAGGCCTCTAGACGATGGGGTCGCTCTGGTCCTGTACCTATAGCGCCCACCACAGAAAATCAATAGCAATTAATTTATGCATTTTAGCTTTGGGAAAAATTTTTCTTTTAACCTGTTATTTATCCTTAGTTTTGAAAAAATTCTGTTGTTTCTTTGATGCCCGATAACCCTTAATAAATTTCAAACTCCAAACGTAACCACCCCAACTCCCTAGCCCAGCCCAAGGAAGACAGCCGATTAACATTGGAACCCCCCAACCCTCAAATAACAAAATTGCGGATACCCAAAGACTTTCCCAGTAACTATCCAAACCTGCAGCGGTGATATTTTTGTCGTAGGCCAAAATAAATTCATTATATCCGGATAAATCATCAAACCGCCCAAGCAGCAATTGCCCAGTTAGAAAAAACAAATAATAAGATGGAAGCAACGTCACTACATTTGTAAACCACGTCCAAGCGAGCGCCACTAGAAGGTGAAAGTCCCACTTGAAAATACGTCTTGCAATAACCCAGGTTACAAAACAAAACCCCATCTGGATTCCAACAGTCGGCGTTAAAGCCCAGGCCAGACCCACAGCTACGCCTCGCGCTATGTGTTCCGGCGTATGTACGCTCCTCTTTAATGGAATAACCAGCTTAAATCGGGATGCCCTTTTCAACCTTTCCCATCGGGAAAAATTACTTCTGCGTCTTTCTGTTGAAGATTCTTCAGCGATTGGCATCGGACTTGCCGCAGCTAATGCTAGCAATTGGTTTTACGAACACGTGACACATTATGTTAATAAACTTTGGAGTTATAACGGAACAACTCCATCAACAAGCTCCGATCTATGCTTCATAAAAGATTTTTATCATAACCACTGGGCATAAAACTTCATACTTAAACCACGATAGCATTTCAACCTTTTGATATTAAATTAAGCTGAGGCCACGTCATCAATAAAAAGCTGCGGGGAAACCCTTCCCTGCCATTCATTTAACCTCAAATTGCCGGCCACATGCAAAGGCAATCCCCTTGTATTCATTAGGGTGTTCCCCATTGCTGTGCCCGCGGAGCGGAAGGCGATCGCTTTTAAAGTTTCACCCCCGTCGACGCCCGTCAAAACACAGCGGACGTGGTCCTTTCCAACAATTCCGGAATTGACCACACGCACCTGAGGAAACCCAAAGCGTGGCCGCGGATTACCGCTTCCAAATGGGCCCACGCAGTCTAGCAGCTGAATTAGATCAACCGACGCCCCTGCAGGCGACAACACCCCATCAAACATAAGCGTCGGTAGAATGTTTTTTCCGTCGAGCTGTCTAGAAATATGAGCCATAAGAAATTCGTCAAGCTCAGCCAGCTTGTCTTCCTTGACCATAAACCCGGCCGCCATGTTATGGCCCCCGCCATTTACTAAAATCCCAGCTTGATGCGCGGCAATAACTGCAGGCCCCAGCGCCACACCTTTTACCGAACGACCCGATCCCTTCCCCATACCCTCCGACAACGCCAAAACACAAGAGGGTTTACCAAAGCGTTCTCGCAATCGGCCGGCAACAATCCCGATCACGCCGGGGTGCCAGTTTTTTCCTGCAACAATTATTAACCGTCTATTGTCGTTGTCCTGTTCCTCCGCCTGCGCAATGGCCGCCTCTAAAACAGCACTCTCTATTTCTCGGCGCTCGGTATTGTAATCGTCGAGTAAGTTGGCAATTGCTGCTGCTTCATTTTGGTCTTCCGTTGTGAGAAGTTTAACGCCAAGTGCTGAGTCTCCAACCCTGCCGCCTGCATTAACCCTAGGGCCCAATACGAAGCCCACATCGTAGGCATCCAATCCCTTATCAACATTTGCGACTTCGGCGAGGGCGGCGATGCCCTTGTTTTCCCGCGATGCCAAAACCTTAAGCCCCTGCTTTACGAGCGCTCTGTTCAACCCAGTCAGCGGCACAACATCACAAATGGTGCCCAAAGCGACAAGGTCCAACCATGACATGAGATTTGGTTCGGGACGGTCTTGATTATACCAATTTTTCTCTCTGAGGGCCCTATTAATGGCAACAATCAAAAGAAACGTAACCCCAACAGCGGCCAACTGCCCACAAGTCGAGTGTTCATCCGCCCGGTTTGGATTTATTACTCGCGCACCGGTCGGTAACTTTGGTTCCGCGACATGGTGATCAACAACAATGATATCAATCCCAGCCGCCGCGGCCGCCTCAAGCGGGGCAAACGCCGTTGTTCCGCAATCAACCGTAATGACAACATGTGCGCCCTTTTCTTGAAGCTTTAGTAATCCCGGCAGATTAGGACCGTATCCCTCTTTCTGACGGTCTGGGATGTAGACAGGAGTATTAAGTCCTAACTCAGAAAAAAATCTGACGATTAGAGCTGAGGATGTCGCTCCATCGACATCATAATCACCGAGGACACCGATAACCTCGCCTTCTTTAATAGCTTTTAGAATTCGATCAACAGACGATTGCATGTCTAATAGGTGCGACGGATTAGGTAACATCGTTTTTAATTTTGGATTTAGAAATGAACTAGCGTCGTCTAACCCTACATTTCGCGCCGCAAGCACACGACCAACGACCTCTTGGACTTCTAATCTTTGCGCTAGCGCTGCAGCGAGTCTCTCGTCCTCAAGTCTAGAAAGCCATCTTTTTCCATTAACAGAATTTTTGACCCCAAGAAGTAATTTACCGATGTCTTCCGACATCCAACCAACCAATCAGGAATCGACGGCATCAAAGCCGGTTTTTCGATCAAAATTGTGAACGGCCTCAATATAACGCACTGTCCCGGAGCGCGAACGCATTACCATAGAATGGGTCATTGCACCGCCGGAAAAACGGCGAACACCTTTAAGCATTGTTCCATTAGTAACGCCTGTTGCCGCAAACATTACGTCACCGTGGGCTAAATCTTCCATTTCATACTTACGGTCAAAGTCTTCAATACCCCATTTACGAGCGCGATCTCTTTCATCATCGTTTCTGAATAAAAGGCGTCCCTGCATTTGCCCTCCGATACAGCGCAGTGCAGACGCTGCAAGCACACCCTCAGGAGAGCCTCCAGAGCCAAGATAAATATCAACACCGCTTGATTCCTCTGAAGTCGCCATCACGGCACTAATATCACCGTCGGAGATCAACATAATTCTAGCCTGCGCTTCTCGTACTTTTGCAATTAATTCTTCGTGACGCGGTCGATCTAAAATGCAAACAACAAGATCTGCCACATCCACTTTTTTTGCACTAGCTAGACTTTTAAGATTTTCTTTTGGTGTTTGATCTAAATCAACAACACCATCAGGCAACCCACCGCCAACAGCGATTTTATCCATGTAAACATCGGGGGCGTTCAGAAACCCTCCATGTTCTGCCATCGCTATGACCGCAAGAGAATTTGTCAATCCCTTCGCAGTAATCGTTGTTCCTTCCAAAGGATCGAGTGCGATGTCGATCTCAGGTCCTTCACCCAAGCCGACCTTTTCTCCAATATAAAGCATTGGTGCTTCATCGCGTTCACCTTCACCAATAACAACTGTCCCTTCGATTGAAAGGCTATTCAGTGCGGTCCGCATTGCATCTACCGCAACCTGATCAGCCGCCTTTTCGTCTCCCCGCCCCATCTGTCGTGAAGCTGCTAAAGCAGCTGCCTCCGTTACGCGAACGACTTCAAGGGCTAAATTTCTATCCATTGGGATGGATTCGGGCATAACTCCGTCACTCCTCAATACTTAATCAGTTCATTACGTGTGCATTCCACTAATTCAAGAAACACATCCTATACTCTTCTATAACGTTAGAGGTTCAACTCTAATCATTCTGGGTTCTTCAACAACCGTATCGAATTTAGAAAAACGCGAGAGCGCGCGTTTAATTGATGCCTCCTTGACGTCATGTGTAGTCATTACCACAGGAACAGATTCGCCCGGAGAGCGTGTGCGCTGTAATATCGCCTCCATCGAAACCTCTTCGTCACTTAGAACCCCAGCAATATCGGCAAAGACACCGGGACGATCGACAACCATCAAACGGATGTAATAGGATCCAAAATGACAGTCCATTGAAGCTGCAGACAACGAGATTAATTGGGAGGCGGCCACACCAAATGTCGGGGTTTTTATACCCCTGGCGATATCCATTAAGTCAGCAATCACAGCAGAAGCCGTTGGCCCCGCTCCGGCGCCACGTCCCTCATATACTGTAGATCCCACGAAATCACCTTCAACAACAACCGCGTTGTAAACGCCTTCTACATAAGCAACAGGCGAATCGAGTTTCACCATACAGGGATGAACACGTTGAATAATTCCATCATCAGTTACGCGTGCAACGCCCAAAAGTTTTATACGATATCCCAGCTCACTGGCGAAACGAATATCTAGCGCGGAAATATGCCCAATACCCTCAACATAAGTATCGCCGAAGTTAACTGGGCAGCCAAAAGCTAAACTAGATAAGATAGCCAATTTATGTGCGGCATCAACACCATCAACGTCAAAACTCGGGTCGGTTTCAGCATATCCCAATCCTTGGGCCTCTGAGAGTATATCGTTAAATTCACGCCCCGTTTCACGCATGGCAGTTAAAATATAATTACAAGTCCCATTTAAAATTCCATATAGCCCAGTAATTTTATTTCCTGCCAAGCCCTCTTTAAGAGATTTAACGATTGGAATTCCGCCAGCTACCGCTGCTTCATAGGCTAGATTTAAACCTCTTTGTTCAGCCTGAATAGCGAGTGAAGTCCCGTTGTGAGCGATTAAGGCCTTGTTTGCCGTAACAACAGACTTGCCAGATTCAAACGCCACTTCGCAGGATTCTTTGGCAACGCCACCTTCTCCGCCAATTAGTTCAACATAAACATCACTATCTGAATCTCTGGCCATAGAAACAGGATTATCAAACCAGTCGAAGNTCGATATATCNACGCCACGCTCTCGTTTGGAGTCTCTCGCAGAGACCGAGGATATTAAAATTTCTCGACCGCAGCGTCGAAAAATTTGNTCCCCATTTTNGNGCAGAAGATCTACAACCCCTGCTCCAACAGTTCCAAGACCGGCAATAGAAATTTTTAAGGGATCANTCACTTTGTTACTTCCCGCTTCAGACCTTCTTCGATTAATTGTGAACTCTCAGACATAAAACGTTTAATATTTCGAGCTGCCTGCAAAATACGTTGTTCGTTCTCAACCAGAGCCACTCGAACAAAGCCTTCCCCATACTCTCCAAAACCAATGCCCGGCGAGACAGCAACCTGTGCCTTCTCAAGTAATAGCTTGGAAAATTCTAAAGATCCCAATTCACGAAAGGGCTCGGGAATTGGTGCCCAGGCAAACATCGTGGCACTTGGCGAAGGAATTTTCCAACCCGACCTGCCGAAACTTTCTATCAAGACGTCCCGACGCTTACCATATATATTTCGAAAATCATCGATACAATCTTGTGGCCCGTTCAAGGCGGCTGTAGCCGCTACTTGTATTGGAGTGAACGCTCCATAATCAAGGTATGATTTAATTCGTGCCAGGGCGTCAATCAATTTCTTATTACCGGTAGCAAACCCTATACGCCACCCCGGCATTGAGAAAGTTTTACTTAAAGAAGTAAACTCAACCGCAATATCCTTTGCACCGGGAATTTCGAGGATTGACGGCGGCGGTTCTCCATCAAAATAAATTTCAGCATATGCTAAATCGGAGAGGATATAGATCCCGTGTTCTTTGCAAAATTCGACAACCTCTCTATAAAATTTTGAGCTGACCACCTGTGCTGTTGGATTAGAAGGAAAATTTAAAACGAGCGCCAACGGGGGAGGCACGCTATGGCGTACAGCACGCTCAAGCTCACTTCTTAAATCGACATTTGGGCCTACCGGCACATGTCTTAATGCACCACCAGCAATAATAAAACCGTATGCGTGAATGGGATAACTCGGGTTTGGTACCAAGACGATGTCACCCGGGCTTGTAATAGCCATCGCGAGATTAGCAAAACCTTCCTTTGAACCCAGCGTAACGATCGTTTCTGTTTCAGGATTAATATCAACATTGAAACGGCGGGCGTAATAATCGGCATTGGCTTGGCGTAACCCTTTAATACCCTTAGAAACAGAGTAACGATGGGTCCTCGGGTTTTGAACGGCTTCAACAAGCTTTTCAACCACGTGAGGCGGTGACGGTAAATCGGGATTACCCATTCCAAAATCGAGCACGTCTTCTCCGTCAGCACGCGCTGACGCCTTCATCGCGTTTACTTCCGAGAAAACGTAAGGGGGCAACCTCCTTACCCTATGAAACTCATTATCCATTCTAGCTGGGTCCTAATGCCTTACTCTCAGCATAAACCTTTTTAACTAAAGTACTGATCTTTATTTTTCTATAAAAATTTCAACACGCCTATTTCCAGCTTCCTCAGCCGGCATAACCTCTGAGAATGCTGGCTGTGAGTCCGAAATAGCGCTAATTCGAATTGCCGTTGCACCGATACCTTGTCGCCTTAACTCTGTCGCTACCGTATGAGCCCGCTCATGAGACAATTGTAAATTAACAAAATGATGGCGCTGCCAACTCATATCTCGCGTACGGCTACTTGCATGCCCAACCACAAGAATACTGCCGCCACGTTGTTTAAATAAAGCGGCACTTTTCTGTATATCTTGACGGGCCTGCTTGGATAGATTCTTTGATCCCACTTTAAATAAAATCGAGGCCACTTTATTCTTTCTAACTGGAGGGTTGTCTCCCGAAACGCCTCCTGTGCCTGCAGGAAATCTGATCGTAAAGGGCTTCGCTTGAACGAAGCTTTGTTCCTTTGTAAATGACGCAGATCCGACAGGTATTTTGGACTTTTTTACCTTAATTGATTGCTGCTTAATCATGATGTCCGGTGGGGCCTTACCAAAAACTAATTTAAGGTCGTTATTGGTTTTTTTCTTATCTGACCTTTTTTTTTCAGGTGCAGTCTCATTAGCCGAAACTGGGCGTTGAAATATTGTGACTGGCACAACAGGAACCATATTTCCTGAATTACGGCGTTTATTTTTGTTATGACTGATACCCTTCCGATCGGCCTTCAACTTTTCTTCCATTTTTTTTTGTTCGGCTTTACTAGGAGGTGCCGGTCTCGCGGGCACCGTAGAAAGTTTAGGAAAATTCTTACCTATTCCTGGAATTGGCCTTAGTCCCTTCGACGGCTTCAGAGTATTTTTAGAGGTACCGAATACCCACCTTTTAGTATCACCATACCACTCAACAGGGTCAGCCCAGTTAGGCATTGAGGAGCAGCCTATAGGACCGCCTAAAAAAATCGACGCAATAGACAAAACTAAAATTCTTTGCGTGGGTCTCGTGCTATAGGTTTTTGAATTAAAATTAATCATAATAAACGGTCCTCCCGCTGCCGTATCAATCCACTCAGGGCATCCACACACTTGATAAAGGCTGAACCCCCAAAATTTGAAGTATCAAAGAGCAGAAAATAGTGATTGCGTTCAACTATCTTGGTTATAAATTTTTACTACTTCCTTTACGCTTCACAACCCTTCCCAATCAACACTCTAATCCGGAAGTTTCAGAAAGGCCTAACATTAAGTTAAGATTTTGTATTGCCTGCCCAGCGGCACCCTTACCAAGATTATCGAGCTGAGCCGTTAGGACTATCTGATCGTATTCCTCATTGCCAAATACAAACAGACGAATTCTATTCGTATTGTTAAGTTCTTCAGGATCAAGCAACGCTAGCCGACTTTCTATATCTACCTCGTTCGCAACGGATACAAACGCCTGACCAGAATAGAATTTTTTAAGAGTGCTACAAATTTTTTTGACGCTAGGCTTTGGTTGCAAGGACCATAACTGCAAAGGAATTTGAACAACCATGCCCTGTCGAAATCGACCAACACTGGGAACAAATATTGGTCTTTTATTTAGACCGCTATAGAAAACTATCTCCGGAATATGTTTGTGGTCTAAACCCAAGCCATAAGCAAAATAGTCAGCCTTAATCTTATTTTCGAGCGTGGCATCTTCCATGCGAGCTATTAAAGTTTTTCCCCCGCCACTATATCCGGATACAGCGTTTATAGTAACGGGATAATCTACAGGAATAATTCCACCACAGACCAACGGCCGGAGTAGGGCAATTGCAGCTGTCGAATAGCACCCTGGATTCGTAACTCTACTTGCGCTCGAAATTAGACCTTTGTGTTCCTGGCTCAATTCTGGAAAACCATAAACCCAGTTATCTGATACTCTGTGTGCGGTTGATGCATCTATCAATCTCGTATTAACGTCATCCAGAAGAGATACAACTTCCCGAGCGGCAGTATCGGGCAAACAAAGAATACCAACATCCGCAGACAAAAAAGCCTCCCGCCGAATCCCCGGGTCCTTCCGTCCTTTATTTGGCAAATGAATTAGCGATAATTCAGAGCGTCCCTCGAGCCTCTCCCGAATTTGGAGGCCTGTTGTTCCCTCCTCACCATCTATAAAAATTTTGTATGTCATTTCCCAAAACCTCTATTCCAATTGGAATAATTAATTCTATATCAAAAAAAATGGCTCGCCGTCTCCGGCAAGCCATTCTTCCGCATATGGAAATATAACTTACCGTTTCGAGAACTGGAAACTACGGCGAGCTTTAGGCTTACCATATTTCTTACGTTCCACAGTACGTGAATCGCGGGTTAGAAACCCATTTTTCTTCAGTGCCCCACGCAATTCGGGTTCTTGCAAGGTTAATGCTTTAGAAATCCCGTGGCGGACAGCTCCTGCCTGCCCAGATAGTCCACCACCTTTAACAGTACAATAAACATCAAATTGTTCTTTCCGTTCTACTACGTCAAACGGCTGCCGAATTATCATCTGCAATGTCGGACGACTGAAATAGGTATCGCCCTCCTTACCATTAACAGAAATCTTGCCGCTCCCTGGCTTCAGCCAAACCCGCGCCACAGCATCCTTCCGTTTTCCGGTTGCATATGAGCGCCCCTGCCCATCTACGGTACGTTCATAAACCGGTGCTAAAATAGGTTCAGTTGGAGGAACAACTGCCGCCGCAGCTTCTTCCGGCATTACGTCAGCGAGTGTGGCGCCACTATCATCTGCCATTTTTAGGCGCTCCTTTTGTTTTTAGGGTTCATTCCCGCGACGTCCAAAACCTCAGGGTTTTGAGCTTCATGCGGATGCTCCGACCCAGAATAAATTTTTAACTTACCAATTTGTTGACGTCCCAAAACCGTTTTTGGGAGCATACGCTCCACCGCTTTTGAAATAACTCGCTCAGGATGCGCTCCATCGAGAATTCTATCTGCGGTTCTGCTTTTAATTCCACCAGGATAACCTGTATGCCAGTAATAGGTTTTATCGGTGCGCTTATTACCCGTAAGCAATATTTTTTCTGCATTTATTATGACGATGTAATCCCCACAATCTATATTTGGAGTAAACATCGGCTTATTTTTACCGCGCAAAATATTAGCCACTACCGCGGCCAAACGACCAAGCACGACGCCATCAGCATCAACCACAAACCATCTGCGATCGACATCTGAAGGTGTCGCTGAATATGTCTTCATTGACTGCATCATTAAATTTAGCCCGCAAAATCAGCAGCAAAAGGCTGCCACCAAAAGTGCGCGGATTATCTCCATTAAATTTTGGATGTCAACTAGCATTTTTTATTAAATTGCAGTGGTTTACAGGAGCGGTAATATAATACCTCTTTTAAATAAACCTATTTAGGAACCCTTGCTGAAACCCCAGCTCAACGATACCATCATTTAAATAAAATGGGATTTCATATGGTCTCTTCTAGTGTTCCAATAATTAATATCGAGCCTTATTTTTCTGGTGATGAACGGACTAAACAGTCTATTGCCAAAGAATTAGATATGGCCTGTTGTGATATTGGATTTTTCGCAATAACAGGGCATGGTATCGATGAAGACGTCATTACCCGGGCTCGGGAAACTGTTGTTGATTTCTTTTCCCAACCCCTTGAGGAAAAGCTTAAGGTAGAACGCCCCCCAGAGAAAGTCAGCCGCGGCTATAATAGGCTTATGGACCGCTCCCTATCATACTCCATAGGAAAAGAGGCTCCACCAGATCTTCAGGAAGCCTTCGCATTCGGACCCGAAGAATTTACAGGAAAAGACTGGATAAAGAACGATCCAAGCACTGCCATGATGGCACCTAATCGGTGGCCAAATAATCCACCCGAGTTTTACCCAAGGATGATAGATTACGCTGGTGCCATGAAATTACTTGGTGAAAGAATTTTAGATATTATTGCAACAGCGCTGAATGTTGATCGTCACTATTTCGATGATAAATTTGATCATCAATCGAGTGTTTCGCGAGTGGTGCGTTATCCAGCGCAGAAAGAACTTGCTGAAGCCGGTCAACTCCGCGCGGGGGAGCATACAGATTATGGAACAGTTACGTTTCTTCGCGGCGATGCGGTGCCAGGTGGCACGGAAATTATGACCCGCGACGGAGAATGGGTTGAAGTAATATGTCCACCCGGTGGTTTTGTTTGCAATATTGGTGATGCCTTAGCTCGGTGGACCAATAATCGCTGGCGGTCAACCCTGCACCGGGTTGGAAACCCTCCACCAGACAAACAAAATGTTGATCGCATATCATTGGTTCACTTTCATAGCCCCAATCATGATGCACTCATAGAATGCATTCCGACTTGTCTAGGGGATAAGGGCCCCAAGTTCGAACCCATTACCTTTGCTGACCACTATCTTGGCAAAGTAATGAAAGCCGCACATGCCCGATTGAATGCAAAGGTTTCCGACGCAGCAAAGCGGACTGCATGACTACCGAAAACTTTTTCTAATCAGAGGGGCTGCAGAATTTTAATCATTTTAAATGAATTGAAATGAGAATAACTAATGGGGACAAAAAGTGATTACCGTATACGGAATTAAAAATTGCGACACCTGTCGCAAGGCCCTCAAGTGGCTAAGTGTTGAAGGAATTGAGCATAAATTTGTCGATTTTCGTAAAGGTGGGCTTAACAAAACTAAAATCGAAGGCTGGATCGAAGAAATTGGTATCGATACCCTAGTAAACCGACGCGGAACCACTTGGAGAAAACTACCAAAAGTCGATCAAGAAAATTTAGAAACAGGGAATGCCTCAACAATAATAGCTGAAAACCCTACCTTAATAAAAAGGCCTATTTTTGATGTCGGCCAAAGACGGGTGGTTGGTTTTACCAAAAACACGCAGGATACGCTAAGAGCTTTTAGATAGTTTAGTTAGCAGTTTTACGCGCAAAAAAATTACTGAGATGCAGAGGTGTTTACTTTGACGCCCCCGGAAACTGTAGTATGACCATCGGAAGTTTCTTTCATAGAAGGTAGAAATGCTGCAAATACCATCACGATAACAGCTAGTGCCATTAGGAAACCATAAAACCATATAAAGCCGTTGGTTCGGCCAAAAATTTCACCAACTACCAAAATGGCAAATGAGCCACCGCCGAGAGCAATTACAAATTTTGCACTAAAGACCCTAGCACGCCATTTTTCGGGACAAAATTTTACTATGATACAATTTTCTGCCGGCAAACAACCGGTAATCACCAGCATCATAAGACCCGCGACTAATACTAAACCCAGCCCATTCATCTGGGAGGCAATTAGTGCAAGCGGTATCATAATCGCGAACATAGAAATATAGACGACTTTCGGCGAAAACCTTGACGCCAAATTGCCTCCTACTATCTGGCCTACAGCACCAACTAAAATCACTAAGGTAACCAGCCCAGAGCTCAAAGTAAGTCCGCCCTCTCTATCTAAAGAGAA
>PBOV01000077.1 GCA_002724505.1 Rhodospirillaceae bacterium
GACATGCTCAACCCACCGGAACAGTTTTGGCCAAAGAGCCCTAGCTTAAATTTATTTGGACCATACATCCGGGTATTCTTCCGGCCCATCGGTTTTCTCCTCGTTTTCTCCTACCCTCTATTGCATCGGATTAAATCACAGAAGCCATTTATTTTGAAAGGAGGCCCGTTGACATGGATACGGTGATGACAGAGCGTTGCGGTTAACACCGATCAAAATAATCAATTTTTAATAAGGAGACGCTAATATGAGTGCGGAAAACGAGCTGTCCTGCGTTAAGGTCGACATTGATGACGAGAATATTGCTTGGCTATCCTTCAACAGGCCTGAAAAACGTAACGCGATGAGCCCGAAACTTCATTACGAAATGGAAGAGGTTGTACCCCAGTTGGAAACCGACCCCAATGTAAAAGTCATCGTTTTAACTGGTGAGGGGGTGAGTTGGAGCGCTGGAATGGATCTCAAGGAATATTTCCGTGAGACTGATGACAATCCGGAGGCCCGTTTCAAGTCCTACTGGTCGCATCGACATTGGTCTCAGTACTTGATGTTGTCTTCTAAACCAACAATCGCGATGGTTAACGGCTTTTGTTTTGGCGGTGCGTTCACCCCTTTAGCTGCCTGTGATATCGCGATTACAGCGGAGGAAGCGACTTTCGGTTTGTCGGAAATAAACTGGGGAATTCTACCGGGAGGTAATGTGAGTAAGGTTTTCTCGGATCTCGTCTCCCACCGCGATGCAATGTACTACGCAATGACTGGCCGAACTTTTGACGGTAAAAAGGCTGTCCAAATGGGTATTGCAAACGTCGCCGTCCCAGCGGACAACTTACGGGAAGAAACCATTGTATTGGCGCGGGAGTTGATGGAGAAAAGTCCCGCCGTTTTGGCTTTTACCAAGCAGGCAATTAAGGCGGTGCGGGGTATGGATATGAATATGGCTTACGAATACCTATCGGCCAAGCAGGGGGCTCTGCGGGCCGCGGATAAAGAAGCGACCCGCCAAAAAGGAATGTCTGAATTTCTCGACAAAAAAAGTTACCGCCCTGGACTTGGTGCTGTGCAGCGGGACTAGGCCTTCTTCGCGGTTTGCACAGTTCTTTCCATCTGGTCTAGGAAGTTGGATCGATCGGCTTTGCTAAAGGGACGGGGGCCGCCTGTCATTTCACCAGTTTCACGCAGNCCCNGCATTATTTCTCGTGTNGCNAGTGCCAAACCTATACTGTCATCGGTGNANGTTTCGCCGTTNGGTTTGATAGCGAATGCACCCGCTTTGAGGCAGCGCCCGGCAAGAGGAATATCACTGGTGACGCAAATGTCAGCCCGGCCAATATGGTCTGCAATCCAGTCATCGGCAGCGTCGGCCCCCTGACTGACAACGATAAGTTGTATTAATGGATTTAGTGAAGGGCGAATCCCGCCATCGCATACGAGAAAAGTTTCAAATTGGTGACGTATCGCGATCCGTTCTATNTCNCTCTTAACTGGACAGGCATCAGCATCGACATAGATTTTAACCATATTAAGATTACAAGCTGGTAGGGATACGGCCACCATCAACCTTGATGGCTGAGCCGGTGATATAACGGGCCTGTTTACTGCAAAGGAGGACAGCAGCATCAGCCATTTCCTGAACTGTCCCGTCTCGGCCCATCGGAGCTTCTGCAACCATCTTGGCCTTTATATCTGCCGCTGAGACCCCGGCTCGTTTCGCGCGGGCAATGTCACCCTGAATGACCCGTTCGGTTTCAACTCGTCCCGGAACCAAACAGTTCACCGTAACCCCGTCCCCAGCAACTTCATTGCTTAAAGCCTTTGACCAGCCAACCAATGACATACGAAGGGAACTTGAGAGAACGTTTTCAGTGGCAGCAAGAAAAATATTGGAAGACGTCATCGATAGTATGCGTCCCCAACCACGTTCTCTCATGCCGGGAAGCGTGCCGTTGGTCATTCTAATCGCTGAGATCATGATTAAGTCGAACCATTCCCGCCATAAAATATCGTCTGCTTCAGATGGCAAGAGACGCGGCGGCCCGCCACAGTTGTTGAATTGGATATCAATACCGTTGAACCGATCTAGCGCAAAATCGATCACCTGATCTATCTCATTTTCTTTACTCAGGTCGCAGGCAATTGATTCGACGCGCACACTAAATTGGTCCTGGATATCCGCCGCTTCTTTTTTGAGAATATCTCCACTCCGTGCAGTTAAAATAATGTTGACCCCTTCCGCCGCAAGGGTTCGGGCGATCCCGTTACCCATGCCATAGCTTGACCCAACGATAAGGGCACGTTTACCTCTCAGGCCTAAGTCCATTATTAGCTNCCAGGCGCGTATTTCCCCCCAGTTTGTGGTGTATGCACACCCTCTCGGCCACTTTCAGCATGTTGCAAACGGGTAATGCGGTCCCAGGTCCTATNTTGATCGTCCTTAACGTGAATAGTGAGGCAGCCTAGCTCTTCAATTTCTAATTCTATCTTGTCACCTCCCATAAAAGGATGAAGACCCCGGTGGTTAGTACCAGTCGCTAAAATGTCACCTGGTTCCAGTGTGTGAGTAGAACTAACCCAGGAAATGCAGCGTGGAATTTTGTGTGCCATATCATCAGAATTAAAATCCTGCATCACTACACCNTTATTACGCAGTTGTAGTTGCAAGTTTTGCGGATTAGAGACTTCGTCTTTGGTTACTATGTATGGCCCGATCGGAGCGAAAGTCTCACGACTTTTCGCCTGATAAAANGTATTGCCAGTGGGCGGAAGACCGCGAGCTGACCCATCAATAAAGTTGGTATAGCCAAAGACATAATCCATGGCTTCCGCCTCTGAAACGTTACTTGCGCGTTTGCCGATAACTAACGCTATTTCGGCTTCGCCCTCAAATACTGAGGCAGGAACATCGGGGAGAACCATGGTGTCGCCATCGCCAATGACAGCATTTGGCGATTTATGAAACGCATTGATTGGCGCTGGAGCNTCACGTGTACCGTCTTCCATATAATTTACTGCCATGCAGTCGATATTGCCGGGTTTCGGGAGAGGGGGTCTAATTCGCACACCCNCAACAGGGACGCCACCACCTTCGGCTACGGCGGCTTCGATCTTATCTCGGTAGCTACTGAAATTCTCAATTAGACCGTTAATTCTATCGTGTGGGCCGATATGCGGAACTTGATCAGCTATATCGCTTATATCGACAACGTTGTCGCCTTTTAGGACGCCCAACTTAAAATCATCAAAATGTAGTAGCTTCATAGTGGTATCTCCCTTAAATCTGTATATTTAGTCCGTGCATCAGAACCTCTCCGTCTCCTAAACTATCGGATAAATTTCGTTCATGCACTAACCTAGGGGCTGTTTTTGGTGATTTAAGGTCGTTATGTTTAATCTGTAGCTTAGAAGAATGGTCTGAGATCAATGCAATCTAATACCGAATCTGTTNTTTCCTTGGATGATGGGTCTTCCGAAGCGATGGTGGCGCGGGCACAAGCACTCGTGCCGGAATTAAGACGCCGGCAGGCGGCGACCGAGAAGGCTGGTCGTGTTCTTCCCGATGCAATTCAGTCTCTCCTCGATGCCGGTCTTTACCGGGTTGTGCAACCCAAGAAGTTTGGTGGTTTAGAATTTGGGCTCGATACCTTCGTTCGGGTCGCGATGACTGTTGCATCTGGCTGTGGATCGACTGGTTGGGTTTTCTCGACAGGGGCTCAACATCAATGGCAGATAGGTCTATTTCCGCCGGAGGCTCAGGAAGAGGTTTGGGGCGAGGATCCAACGGCCTTAGCCGCCTCATCTTATGCACCTACCGGCGTGGCGTTGGCGGAAGGCGATGGTTATCGGCTGAGTGGAAAGTGGTCGTTCTGCAGTGGTGTTGATATTTGCCAGTGGATGTTGCTAGGTGTGCGTATTGCGCCCGCGGAGGGTGTTGAACCAACCCAAGTGGGGTTTGCGTTGATACCTAAGTCAGATTATCGGATTGAAAAAAACTGGGATGTACTCGGTCTTATCGGAACCGGCAGCAATGATCTGGTTATTAAAGAAGCATACGTCCCTGCCCATCGCATCATCACCCACGAGCAGTCTCAATCTGGCAATCCACCGGGTGCAGCGGTTAACGAAAGTGGATTATTTAGAATTCCCTTTTTTGCAGGGATTTCCTACTGCTTGTGCTCGGCAATTCTTGGGATGGCGCGAGGTGCCCTTGAGGATTATCTCGAGGGCATGCGTGATCGGGTTACGCGGGGAGCCGCGATGGGGGCTTCCAAAAATGTAGCTGAATTTCAGAGTATTCAACTGCGGATAGCTGAGGCATCCTCAAGTATTAATGCAGCGGAAACCCTAGTGTTGCGGGATACCAAAGAGATTATGGNTATTATGTCTGACGGACAGGAACTAACAGAAGCCCAACGTGTTCGTAACAAAGGCAATATTGCATTCGCCGTTAAACTCAGCGTCCAGGCGGTAGACCTCTTATTTGAATCGATTGGTGGGCAGGGCCTAAATGCCGAAAACAGAGTTCAGCGCGCCTGGCGCGATATCCACTCAGCNTCGAAACATATAAGTATGAACTGGGATGCTGTTGCGACTCTTTATGGCCGCTCGCAACTNGGGCTGCCGCCGGGTCCGGCACAGTATTAGGGCAGGTTCTTAACATAATNCAACACTAGACGGTTAAATGCTTCNGGGTGCTCGCGGTAGGTAAAGTGGCCAGATTCGTTAAACACATGCATTTCTGTTCGCGGCTCTTTATGAATTAGAATATCAAATAGAGCAAAGCCCTGATCGATCGTCGCTGTTGGATCATTATGGCCCCAAATTAATAAGTTCGGCCGGCCCGTGCCGCGTTCCATAAGGAGGTCNAAGGTCTCTGACTTTTGACGCCCATGACTTGGCAGAAAAACTGAGGTATTCAGTCCGCCTTTCTCCATCTTTTCACATGATTCGATATATTTTGGTAGTTTGGCGACCCGCATCAATTCATCTAGCCAGTCTTCGGTGACACACTTCGAATTATAGGAATAATGCTCCATAACCCAGCGCTGGCTTTCGCGGGTCAGGAAAGGCAGAGGNGTATCGGTAAAAACGATATGATTGCGGCCCTGGCCGGGNCCNAGTGTCGAGGTGTCCACCATAATATTNGATTTAATACGAGANGGGTCCTCCAATGTCATGCGGCAGGTCAGATAAGCTCCACGGGAATGCCCAACAATGTGGCAATCTACGAGTTCTAGGACTTCGAGAAACTTGAGAGCATGCTTGACGACCCNTGCCATTGTATAATCACTGTCGGTCTCTGGGTTATCGGTGTAGCCCTGACCAATNTTNTCGANGGCGATCACCCGGCATTCTTCTGCTAGTCCATCAAAATTCAAGTTCCAGTCGGCAGCGCAGTCAGCTCCGTGCGGTGAGCCAAAATTTCCNCCATGAAAAAGCACCACTGTTTCCCCTTCACCTTTATCNAAATAGCGGGTTTTTATACCGTCGACATCAATAAATTGAGCTTGTGTGAAATCCATTTTCTTCTCCGGCGTCAGGCGTTCATGATAAAGCTTTGGAGTACTTCGTTGAAGCGCTTTCGTTGCTCTCGATAACAGAAGTGTCCTGCCTCGTTTAGGGTTTGCCAGCGCGCCCGCCGCTCTTTTTCGGCGAGGATTCGATACAGGTCATAGGCTTGTGCGTGCGATACGGTGGGATCGTTATAACCCCAAATTTGTAAAACGGGCCGCTGGATCCCGCGGGTTTGGAGAATTCGGAACATCTCTTCCTTGTCAGTCAATAGGCCCGGCAGAAACTTGGTCCAGAGAAACCCCTCTTGGGTCATCTTCTCGACTGCCTCAACATAGCTTTGCTGCTTGGCAATCGCGGCGAGGGCCTCGACCCACTCGTCCGTGACACAATCGGCACTGTAGGAATAATGCTCTAGAACCCAGCGTTGACTTTCTGCCGTCAACGATGGTTTTGGTTGATTGGCAAAGGTTTTTTCATTGCCACCAGTACCTGGTGCGCAGGTGTTACTGCTGACGATCACGCAGGACTTAGCAATTGCGGGGTAGTCAACAGTTAATCTGCAGGTCAGATAGCCACCGCGGGAGTGACCGACTAAATGTGCACTTTCGATACCTAGTGCGCGCAGGGTCTGATAGGCGTGCCTGACTACTGCTGCCATTGTATAATCGTCATCACTTTTGGGATTTCCGGTATAGCCCTGACCCAGCTTGTCAATTGCAACGACGCGGCCCCATTTTGCAATATCGTCGATGGTACCGCCCCAATCATCGGTCGCATCGGCACTGCCGGTAGATCCGAAATTTCCCCCATGAAACAGTACGATCGTGTCTCCTGTGCCTCGGTCAACATAGCGTGTGCGCACACCATCTACGTTGATATATTTTTCGCCGTCCAAAGCCATTAAACCCTCCCTGTTGTCGTCGGGCATCTTGTTGTCCAGAAACATGTTAAGGGATTATAGCGTATAGCGCGCGGATTCGCACCGGTAGGTTTATGATCTGGGGTGATGAAAAATTTTGTCTATATATTAGGTTGTGAGACGGCGGGTGTTTGGCAAACATATGTCGGTTGGACTAACAATCTTACCAGACGTTTGGAAGCCCATAATGCGGGGACCGGTGCGCGTTCGACGCGCGGGCGGCAATGGATATTACTTTACGCTGAAAATTATTCGACCCGTTCAGAGGCAATGAGCCGCGAATGGCATCTCAAACGAGATCGGAAATTTCGCAGAGCGGTACGGCCTGATTTTTGGACTAAAGGTTAGCGGCTCCGCGCAAAGTCTTACTAAATTAGTACCGTCTTAATTTTTGGTCGTTTTGTTGCCGTTTATTATTAGTTTCCATACACTTTCATTGAACGGTCTTATGACTGGACTGAGATCAATAGGGAACAAATTTTAATGTTGGAAGACGTCAAACAGTTTGTTTTGGGATGAACAGAGTGGATTCCGGAACCCGAAATGTGAAAAACGAAGCTACTTTGATTGAAAAAGCGCAGGCATTAATCCCCATTTTAAAGGAGCGTGCGCAGAAGGCTGAACGTGATCGTTGCATGCCAAAGGAGAC
>PBOV01000078.1 GCA_002724505.1 Rhodospirillaceae bacterium
GTAATGGCGGTGGCGACATTATCATTTTGGGTTCTGAAGCTGCAATGGCCGGCAAGAGAAAATCCACACTCTATTCAGCTGCCAAGTTTGGGCTGAGAGGTTTTGCTAAATCTCTACGAGACGAGGTGGGTGCTTCTGGTATACGAGTTTGTTTGATCAACCCGGGTTTGGTTAGAAGCCCGTTCTTTAACAATTTGGATTTTGAACCCGGTGAATTTGAAAACAATGCTATAGCTCCCGATGACATAGCAAAAATTGTTTTAGAACTGTTGAATACTCGAAATGGTACAATTATTGATGAAATTAATTTATCACCAGCTTCCAACTCAATTAATTTCAAACGAAGGAATTGAGGCCCGTTCCGGTTGGGGCGGGCCTTTCACCATTAAAAGGTGTTAAGCACCACGAACTGAAGGTTTTCCAGATCCATCATCGTGTTCCGGGCGGAAGCCCTCAGGTTTTATTTGCCGCAAAAAAATTTAGAACCCGGTCAATGACACCGTCCAAAAGTAGCCGATTTTTTCCGGAACCGGCTTCGCTAGTAAAGCATTTTTCTTTGATGAGTCGACGGGACGCCAGAGATCCGTCGGCGAATTGGAGGGTACCTTCTTGTTTACGGATTACCGGATTAAAGCGACAACCGTTCACCGCCTTACCCCGGGTAATTCGGCCATCCGTACTAAAGAAGTGATTGCCCCCCTCAATGACCGACAAGGTCACGTCAACCTCGGCAGCTCGAAGCAAGCGCACAAAATATTGGCACGGTTCAACATAATAGTGGCTTTCTGACCCTTTGATTAACAAAATTGGAAAGGGTACCTTCACCGGTTCCGAAATAACGTTGCACCCTGGCTCAGCAGATGCCACCGCGCGCCAATGGACAGATTTAAAATCTACACCAATATCCACTGATTTGTTGACTTGCCCGGCTCCATAACTGAAGCCTGTGTAAAAAATATTGGCACGATCGAAACGGGCGTCCGAAGCCAAGATTGTTTTTAGGTCGAGCGCATACTGATGGGCGTTTGGAAATTTTGTTTTGTCTCCTGGTTGGATTCTAGTTTTGTAGAATGCATCAATGGCTGCCACCGCAAACCCACGTTTTGTTCCCTCGTACACTAGGCGCGTGGAATACTCATCCGTCTGGCCCCTTCCCCCTGGGAAGACGATCCCGTCCCTACTACTCCCATGCTGAGTGATAATCACAGGCAGAGGGCCTTTTGCCTTTAAGGGCATCGCAATCATTGCGATAACCGGTCTATATGACCCTCGGTTAGTGCTGTTAAATGTATATATTTTGGTTGTGTAGGTAGCCTTTTTTGCCGGTGCTGTGACACAAGCAGATACGCCAAGCACCCCGGCCAAAATTAATATCCTAACAAGGGAACGAAAAATTTTAATTCCGATATTAATTACTCCGTTCATCTGAGTTAAGCACCCAGGGCGAGCTTTCGCCGACTTTTTTCAGGGGGGTCTAATTGGAGAGCAGTCTTTTAAACAGCATTACCTTGGGTGTCTATGGCTTTCTCAAAAATAATTAACTTTAATGGATAGCTTGACGACGAACATAAACGCCATCTCTTATTTCACCGAAAAAATGATCGAGGACTGGGTGGAATACTGGTTTTCCGGTCAGATCAGATTCTAGGTTTCTCTCAGCGACATAAGTGGTGTGCTCTGCCTTGTGGACCAGTACGTGGTACCACGGCTCATCTTTAGGCGGATTAGTGTGCGCCATGGTATTGTACCATTCCTCTGTACCAGAAAAGCCCGCATCAACATCAATTACGACCCCACGATAGTTGAAGCGCCTGTGATGAATCAGTTCGCCGACTTGAAATTTTGCCACCTTACCCTTCATCACATTCTCCTTTCTTGTAGGGCCCATCCCGCACTTATTTCAGTAATTCGAAGCTTAAACAAACCAAAATTTTTTCATAAACTCAAAATAACTCGGCATGAGGACTAAATGGTCGCTTCTCGAATAGCACGCCACACTTTTTCAGGTGTTGCCGGCATGTCCAGATGTTTGACTCCCAAGGGCGCTAAAGCGTCGACAACAGCGTTCATGATAGCAGCTAATGCCCCAACATTACCTGCCTCGCCAGCGCCTTTTGCCCCAAGGGGGTTTAGCTTTGTTGGCACAGGGTTATTTGAAAGATCAAAGCTACACATATCGTCTGCTCGCGGCATACCATAATCGAGTAATGACCCTGTGATCAGCTGGCCCGCATCATCGTAAACAATTCTTTCACTAAAAACCTGGCCAATACCTTGCCCGATGCCTCCGTGGACTTGACCTTCTAGCGTCAATTCATTGATCACAGTGCCCACATCGTCTGTCACTGAATACTTCACTATCTCGCATTTTCCAGTCTCCGGATCGATCTCAACCTCGACCACGTGGCAGCCGTTAGGGAAGGTAGGAGCGTCAGGAACGAAGGTATCCGTCGCGAAAAGGCCAAGTTCCATCCCGTCGGGCACCGTATCACTCTTGTACGCCGCACAGGCAACCTCAACCAGGTCAACCTGACTATCAGTCCCGACTACACGGAACTTACCGTTATCAAAAATGACATCCGTAGCTGCAACCTCAAGCATATGCGCCGCAATCAGTTTACCTTTTCTCAAAATTTTGTCTGCAGCCCGCCTCGTGGCAGAGCCACCCAGGATCGCAGTGCGCGACGCATAGGAACCTCCGCCATAGGGCAGGAGATCAGTATCTCCAAATGACACGCGAACGTAATCGGTATCGATCCCCAGAGCATCTGATACCAATATTTTATACATGGTTTCGTGCCCCTGCCCCTGATCGGCTGAACCTGCGAGACAAGTCACCGCACCCGATTGATCAAATTGCAAGCTTACCGTTTCGCCAAACATCTGGGCCGTCTGCTCAATAAAGTTCGCGATACCTATCCCACGTAGTTTCCCTTTTAGGCGTGAATTTTCCAAACGCGCCTCGAAATCTTGATATCCGGCCATGGCGAGGGTGGCCTCCATGTTTCTGCCGAATTCTCCGCAATCTAGCGTGTAGACCAGACCTGTCTTGAACGGCATATCCTCAGGCGCAACCATGTTGAAGCGGCGTATCTCTGCAGGATCCATATTAATCTCGCGAGCAGCGTTATCAATCAGACGTTCAATAATATAAGCGGCCTCTGGCCGACCACTGCCTCGATACGGACCATTTGGGCTAGTGTTGGTAAAGACAGCGGAAGCCTCGGCATAGATAAGGGGTGTCTTATAGGTGGCGGCAAGTCCACCAAGGTGACTGACCGGCGAGATTGTACCGAAAGGATCCAGCCAGGCCCCGATGTTGCATGTACTAACCACCTTGAGCGCTAAAAACTTTCCATCATCGCCGAGTGCCAATTCTGCGTCGGTGACCTGGTCACGGTCATGGTAATCGGTCGCAAGTCCCTCGCTGCGCTCGGAGACCCAGCGGACTGGCCGCCCAACTTTGCGAGCGGCCCAAAGACAAGCATGGTTTTCAGGGGCCATTGCCTGCTTCATACCAAAACTGCCCCCGACGTCGGGGGAAATTATCTTAACCGATGTCTCTGGTACACCTAAGACCGACTGCGCCAGAGTTTTACGAGTCATGTGAGGTAACTGGGCACCTGCATATAGGATATGTCGGTCGAACCGCGCATCATACTGGCCAATGCAATTACGTGGTTCCATCGTAGTTGGTGTAACCCGGTTCAGTCTGGTGCAGAGACGTGTAACATGGTGCGCGGAAACTATCGTAGCGTCCACAGCCTCCTTGTCCCCAGCAGCATAAAAATAGCTTTCATTGTCCAGGCACCCCTGGTGAAGTACGGGTGCCTCCGGCTTCCGCGCATCTAAACCATCGATAAGTGCAGGTAATGGCTCGTAGTCGACGATAATAGTCTCCGCCGCGTCCTTTCCTATATTGACGGTCTCCGCAATTATCATAACAACAATATCGCCAACCATTCTAACGGTATCAGGTTCGATAGCATGGCGGGTCGGGCAGAATTGCGGGCTTCCGTCCCGTTGCGCACGTGGAATTTCGATAGTGTGCTGCCCAAGGCCATCTAACAACCAATCGGCCCCAGTATAGACGGCGATGACACCCGGCATTTTCCGAGCGATAGCACAATCTATGCCAAGAATCCTCGCGTGCGCATGGGGTGAGCGCAACATATAAGCATGGCATTCTCTTGGCAGCCTTAGGTCATCGACATACTGCCCCCCACCGCGCAGTAATCTCGGATCTTCCGTGCGGGAGACCGCCTGTCCCAATGCAAACTTTCCCAAGTTGCCCTCTCTTTTCTTTTAGTAATAGGCCGAAACTAATTATCTAGGGAAACGGCGTAAAACAAATATGCAACAAGAATTCAAAAAAAGACCGTTCCAAATGCCAAATAAGTCATTTCTGATTTGACCTTTGAAACAAAATGCTTATGAGAACAATCATTGTTGTAAACCAATAGATATCGCTCAGAGAGAGCATACTGATAATTGCACCGAGAATTAGGGGGCCTGCAGCTGCACCAACGTCACGCCACGTTTGTCCAACGGCAAGCCGATGAATTGTTTCATCGTCGCGCGTACGATTAGCTATTTCCGCCGACCACAAGACAGCAATTAAGGCGCGAGCTGCCACGACTAAAATCCCACCTAAAAAGGCAAGCCCCCCTGCAAGAAGGGCAAAACCGAGTGCCAAAACACCAGTTGAAATTAAGAGAAGCCTCCCTGCACCAAAACGATCGCCCATGATACCCCCAACAGGGGAAAGTGAAGCTTCCATCACCCGTCGTAAACCAATTAATAACCCGCCGGTGATCATAGCTGTACCAACCGAGCTCGTTTGGGCGATTGTCAGCGTAATCCCGATAGCAAAGACCCCATCAACAGTAAGACCTATAATTAAAAGAAAGAGATCAAACTTTTTTGGTTTAGGAAACCAACGGTTTTTTTTAGGTTTAATTTTACGTCCTTCTTTAGGCAACATAAAAGCAATGGGTAAACTCAAGCTTGTAATTATACCGAGACAAATGAAAATATTCTTGGGTCCTATTTCAACTGCAACCCAAGGACCAATCAAAAGAACAAGCGATGGGCCAATTGAATGGATAGCTCTGCTCCAGCCCATATTTGTTCCAGCCTTGGTACGGTCTGATACAGCGTAAGAAAAAATCACAAGCGTCAATGTTGCAAAAGAAAGGCCCCAAAGAAGTCGTGCCGCAAGCAAAATCATCGGACCTTCACCGAATCCGTAACCAAGCGTAGAAATGGTCGATGCAACTGCACCAACGATTGCTAAATTTCTTGGGCTGGTGCGCTGGGCTAAAAGTGCTATCGGACCTAGAGTAAAGATCCTTATTATTCTATTGGCAGCCAATAGCACACCAACCCAGAAAATTGTAATTCCGAATGCAGGCGCATTGACAGGCAGCACCACGTATATCAATGCATCCCCAAGAATTGCGAAGGACATGACGCCGGCAGACAACAAGGTAGGACCAATACCGTAGACAGGTTGTTTCCTATTTACCGCCAAGGCAAACGCGTAATCATTATAAGAACGAATATCTTAATCCAGATTTTCATACTAGAATTCTGACATAAAAATTTGTAATTACAATTTTTTAACTCCCGGAGCCGTCAAGCTAAAGTTTGCATGGAAAGAAAATTCTTCCTGAAATTTTTTCGTTTTGAAAAAGCCACCCCAACGATGATAACTTCCTCGTTTGGGATTTGATTTCTTGGCGATGACCCAAGAAAGAACATCAACAACCAAAATAGCTTGACGACTCATAGGGGTTAAAAAAATTGATATAAATTATTTCCTTGTGGTTTTTAAAAATGGTCGTGGCGTGATGGTTTTCCTCAAGAAATATTTAGACCAAGCATATCTCCCGAGTTCAGGGCCGCCATGCCACCATCCACGGTGATGTCAATCCCTCTCAGCCACTGGCTACCAGATCCCGCAAGAAACAGTATCACTTTCGCGACATCCTCTGCGTTGGCTGGTCTTCCAACGCGGGCTATATTCTTTGATGCTCGTTCGCCAAATGCTGACATAAAGTCGTCTAAAATACCTGTAGCTACCGCCCCAGGGCTGACCGTATTGAAACGAATGCCACGGGCGATAGATTTCTCGGTCTCAGCAATACTCCAAGCAATGATTGCCTCTTTAGACAGGTTGTAAGCTCGTATAGAATCGATGTCATTTTTCGCACAAAAACTTTCGGTGTCAGCGTCCTCTCCAAGAGCTAGAAACGATTTAACCTGATCAATATTCTCCTGCCAAAAGGCACCCGCACGTGAAGCGACATTAATAATTGAGGCTCCATTAACTAATTGACCCATCAAACGTTGTGTGAGTTGTCGTGTTCCAAGGAAATTGACTTTAAGTATCTTTGCTTGAAGGCCGTCACGTGGCGGTAATCCAGCAATGTTGCACAGGATATTAATATCCTCATTGATCACCCTAGAAGCAGATTTGATTGATTTAGGATCCGAGAGATCGAGTTTGATGAAACGTTCAATATTATCGTGTGTTTCTATAATATCTAAACCAGTCACTTTGATGCCTTTCGCCGAGAGCATCTTGGCAACCTCCGCTCCAATACCGCTGGCTACACCTGTAACAATGGCGTGTTTACCCTTCATCATTTTTCTGCCTTGGTTAGATTTAATCAATATGCCTCAATCGCTAAAAATTGTGTGCGATAAAGATCCTTTGATCAATTGTTCTAAAATCTTGTGCCACAGAGCGGCTTGCATCATCAGCTATTGGAGAAAGGTTTTTTTGGTAAGGTTTAAATCCGCTGAAATCGCATCCGCTGTAAGTTGCAATCTTTTTAGAAACCTTGAAGCGAAAGCCTCATGTTCTAAATAAATGCGGGTCCACATTAAAGTAAGCGCCCCTAATAGTTCACCATCACCTTTGCGCACAGGAACAGCAATAGCATTAAGTTTGTCATCGGGGGTACTTTCACCCAAATAGCCTGCACGTCGGAACCCATAACCAGCTTTCCGCATGAGAAATAATTCATATTTAAGTTTCTCCAATGTAAGGCCAAATCGGGTAGGACCAAAGATGGGGTGCTTTGTTGTTTCTTTATAAAGAGAATCTAAACTCTCTTCGTCTAAACTCATTAGAAAAGCACGTCCTCCGGCCGAGCCAAAAATATTGACCTCAAGGTCGATACCACCACCGTGAACATGGAAGGGACTTAATACGCGGGTAGATTCGACAATTCGCATTCTCGATTCGTGACGCATATGGAGGTCTGATGGCCAGCCGATTTCTGTGGTCAATGCTTGCATATGAGGCAATGCAGCTTCAACTATTTCTGCAGTAGCTGGAGAAGCTTCCGCTCTAGAAAGCGTAGGAAGTGATATGCTTATACGATAAAGTCGGTCATTCAGCCCTTGTCGTACTAACCTGCGTTTAACTAATGTCGCCAAAAGCCGACGCAGTGTCGATTTAGGTAGTTTGGTCAATTCGTGTAATAGATGAAGCGAACACGCACCGTGTCCTCCCAGCGCCTCCAGCACCGAAATACCTCTATCCAACGAACGATTTCCCAATTGACGTTTCATTAAATTACTGTGCCGCAGAGCGGCACAGTTTTCAATAGGAGTTGGGGTAGAATTCAAATGCACTCAGAATATAGGTACAAGGGACAGTTTTTAAATATTGCGGAGGCCTGAGATGTCCATTGAACTACCTGAAAAATTCGAAAGCATCGTAGTTAATGCCAGCGACGACTGGTTAAATACTCGCGGGATGACGCGTGACGAGCTTCGAAAATTTATCGAAAAAAGAGTGATACGGGATAACGAACTTTCGCCAAAAATAGGTGATGATGCCCCCGAACTGGACCTCGAACGCCTAAATAGTAACGGCACTCGATCCGGCGAAACCGTAAGGCTTTCCTCCTACTTCGGAAAACCAGTTGGTTTAATTTTTGGGTCCTATACCTGACCGCCATTTAGGGACGGGGCCGTGCGCCTTGACAACCTCTCAAAAGACCTTGGCGATAAAGTGCAGTTCCTTGGTATTTACATCCGTGAAGCGCATGCAGAAGGCGAAGACCAAGTTCCAAGAAACCTGAAAGAGGATGTGATATTTGCCCAGCCGGAATCGGAAGATGAGCGCGCAGAAGTCGCTGCAGCATGCATGCTTCGATATAACTTTTCGTTTCCAATGTTGCTTGACGGAATGGATAACGATGCCGAAGAGAAATACATTTCTTGGCCTGATAGGCTATATTTGATCGACAAACACGGAAAGGTAGCTTTTAAGAGCGGATTGGGACCCCTTTATTTCGATGTCGATGAGTTTGAGGGTGCACTAAAACGCCACCTCACTATCTAACACAAATCTAGTTGCATTAGTGGGACCTACAACGCGACAAATCAACTTACCAAAGATAGCGGTCACACTGATTGGATTTGGGATTGCAGTGGTCGCGATCCATACTGCCGCTTTTGGCGTAATGGATGAAATTTATCAACGTTCCTTCACCGTTGGAGCATCGGTCATTCTGACCGTTTTTGCACTACCATTGGTTCATTTATATCCAAGCTCTGTGGGTCCAATCCGGTTAGGCCTTTGGGGACTCGACATTATTCTAATCAGTTTGATGGTGTCTTCGATCGTCTGGTTTGCCTCTGTGTACAACGAATTGGAGACAGGTCTCTATGATTTTTTACCCAATGACATTCTGATCGGTGCTGGAGGATTGGTCTCTGTCCTTGAGCTAACGAGACGGGCATATGGGTGGCCGCTCGCATCCTTAGCTATTTTATGTATCATTTATGCTCTTTTCGGCGAAGACCTGCCATGGATTTTTGCCCATGCGGGTTACGACCTTGAAGCGGTAATGCGGACCGTCTGGTACTCATTCGATGGTGTTTTCGGTTTCATCGTTATTATTGTCATTTCTCTTATCTTCATTTTTATTATTTTCGGCGCAATGCTCGAAGCCACCGGCGCCGGCGCTGTGCTGCTGCGCATTGCTGTCAGGCTTACTGGAAGGTTGCGCGGTGGCCCGGCCCATGCCGCGATTGCTGCTAGCGGTTTCTTTGGCACCATCTCGGGTAGCGTTGCCGCAAACGTCGTTGGGACTGGTGTGTTTACTATTCCGATGATTAAAGAACGTGGTTTTCGTAACTCGTTTGCCGGCGGTGTGGAGGCCGCAGCCTCATCAGGAGGTCAATTTATGCCGCCAGTAATGGGAGCGGTAGCCTTCGTGATGGCTGACGTAACCGGCACTCCTTATCTGGTGATAATCGCGGCGGCTCTTGTGCCAGCTTTATTTTATTATGGAAGTCTTTTTGTTGCGGTTTGGGTTGAGGCCGCGCGGCAAGGCATCGAGGCAATACCAAGTGCACAACGACAGTCGGTCTCTCGTGATGATTGGAAACTTTCTTTAATGTTCTTGATCCCAATTATCGTAATTATAGGAGTCCTTTTGACCGGCCGTTCTCCGGCCATGGCAGGGCTGTGGGCTACGATCGTTGGAGCAGGGCTTGGATTAATAAATTCTCAAGTTCGTAAAAGGCCTCAAATTTATTTAGAAGCGCTTGCGAAGGGTGGTGAGCAGTGTGGTCGTATATTAGTAGCTGTTGCCGCCATAGGAATTATCGTTGGAGTTATGCACCTAACTGGGCTTGGAATTCGATTTTCGAATATGGTTCTTTCCTTTGCCGGTGCTAATTTGTTCTTTGCTATGGTTCTTGTGGCCTTGGCGAGTGTTGTCTTGGGAATGGGTCTGCCGACTATTCCAGCCTATCTGATCATTGTTCTGGTTATGGGCGAGGCGATGGAAAATCTCGGGGTACCCAAAATTTTGGTGCACCTATTTGTACTTTATTATGGGGTACTCTCCGCCATCATTCCGCCTGTGGCAATTGCCGCTTATGCCGCCGCACCGATTGCGAAGTCGAACCCAATGACAACCGCACTTCAAGCTCTAAAATTATCATTTGTGGGCTTTATCGTACCCTTCGTCTTTATCTACAATCCATCACTGTCACTTGTAGTTGGCTTCGAATTCTTTCCTTTTATTTGGGTAATTTTACGACTTTGCCTCGCAATTTGGCTGATTACCACGGCGCTCGGCGGGATCGACCGCACTTTACTGCCTATGTGGTCCCGCATTTTACGCTCGGCGCTTGGGATTGGCGTACTGCTGAATTTAACCGAAGTTCAGGTTGGGGCTGCCGTCGCTGGACTAATACTTCTTTTTGTTGAGTATCGTTGGGCAAAAACTCATAGGCCCCGGTTATGATCGGTTACATTAAATATAAAAATAACGGGTATTGGATAACTGCGATAGTACCGATCAGTCTTAATTTTAATGGTCAGATTTTAACAAAGGAGAAACACCATGACTAAGTTTAAATACATTGCAGGTGCAGTTTTAGCGGGGACAATTATCTCGTTAAGCGGTGCCCAAGCCAAAGACTTCTATAAGATGTCAACGATCAGTCTGCCAACTGCGTTTGCGATCCACACAACCTTTGCCAAGGTGGTACAGAAATACAATCCGGACATAGAGATCCAAGTAAACGCCACAGGCAAGGCCACTCGGCATGCTTTGGATGCTGCGCGCGGTAAGACCGATTTACTAATGGGAGCACCCGCGCTGCATCATCTGATGTCGAAAGGTAAGAAGATGTTTGCAAAAGTCAAAAACGCAAAAAGTCTCGCAAACAACTTACGAGCGGTTTTTAATTATCGTCTTGGGTTCTATCAGTTTGGCGTCTTTGAATCCTCTGGCATCAAGACTATGGCTGATTTGAAGGGTAAACGTGTCTTCCTGGGTCCCCCGGCTGGGGTACAAAGGATCGTTGCGGGTAGTTTTGTCAAGGCAATTACGGGACTTAAACCCGGTAAGGACTATAAAGTTGTTAAACTTGGTTTTGGTCCAGCGATGCAGGCTTTCCAAGACCGCCAACTTGACGTTTTAGTTGCAAGTAGTAATCCGCCGGCGGCGAATTTCGTTCAGGCCGCACTCACCAATAAGATTCGATTTTTAGGGGCGAGTGATTCTGATTGGATGAAGCCGGGAATGAAAAAACTCATGAGAATTCCCGGAAGGGTACGGGGCCAGTTCCCTGCCGACGTATATGGCAAAAACCAAGCAAACAAAAAGCCAATTCAAACTGTTGGAGCATGGGTAGGGCTTGTTACTCGCAAAGGTATGAGCGAAAAAGTGATATATAAGATGACCAAAACATTCTGGGAACATATCGACGAGATGTATGGCGTTGCAAGTTGGGCTAAAGACGCACTTAGTTTGGACAAAGCGTTCACTCAGATGAACATGAAGCTGCACCCCGGAGCTCTACGTTACTACAAGGAAAAGGGCTTAAAAATTCCACCTAATGTGATGTAGCGATCGTCCCGCAAGTTTTTCCGGAATCTGGGCGTTAAGTTCCGGAATTTCTTGCAGGGCTTAAAAACCTTTTTGGGAGAGATAGAGAATGAAGCCGGTAGAAAAACTCAGAGCGCATAGCGCAGAGTTCACCAAGAAGATTTTCAGTGTTTGTGAAGATGTCCATACAGCTGTTGGCTATGCAGCATCCAATAGCACCATGATCGAGGGTGATGATGGAATTATTATTATCGATACAACTGAAAGCACACGGGCCGCGTCTAATATTCTCACGGAATTTAGAAAGATTTCCTCAAAACCGGTCCGCGCTATCATCTATACCCATGGTCATCGTGATCATATCTCTGGTGCTAGTGTATTTGCGGAAGGGGGTTCACCAAAAATTTTTGCTCGCTCTAATCTTGCAATAGAGCTGGCTGAGGACGACGGATATCCCTACCCAACAAAATTGATGCTCGAAAGAACCAAACGGCAATTTGGTATTGGGTTGGAATACGAAACCGAGCGTATAAATCTTGGCTTGGGTCCGGGTGACCGACCTGTTGAGGGGTTAGGACAGGGGTTTCTTAAACCCACGAACTGGGTCAATGAAGATGGTCTAGACGTCACGATTTGTGGTGTCCCGCTTTCTCTAATCTCTGCTCCTGGTGAAACAGAAGACCATCTTGTGGTCTGGCGGGAGAGGGACCGTGTTCTATTCAGTGGTGACAACTATTATAAGTCTTTTCCTAATCTATACGCTATCCGGGGCACCAAATACCGTGANTTCAACGTTTGGGCTGACACCCTTGATACGCTGATCGCGCTTNATCCGGTTAAACTTGTTCCTGGACACTCAAGGCCNCTGATGGAGGCAGATTCGATTNCTTCCATCCTAGCGGATTATCGGGATGCTATCCGCTATATTGTTGCCAAATGTGCAGAAGGAATGGATCTGGGGTTGACCCCAGATGAACTTGTAAATTTCGTTCAACTGCCAAAAGAGTTAGCGTCCCGCCCATTTCTTCAAGAATACTACGGTACTGTCGAGTGGTCAGTGCGTGCGTATTATTCAGGGAATGTGGGTTGGTTTGACGGCAACCCAACGAACCTTTTTCCTCTTACGCCAATTCAAGAGGCAGAGCGGATCGCCAATTTAGCGGGCGGTCCAGAGGCGTTGGCCACTCAAATGGACGTGGCGTTAGAAGACGCTGATTATCAATGGGCTCTGCAATTAGCAGACCGTGTTGCCCTCCTAAATGGTTTTCATGGTCGAGCTAAAATGGTCAAGAGAAGTGCATTACTTGCACTGGCTGAGGAGCAGTTAAACGCCACAGCACGAAATTACTATATCAGTGTTGCAAAAGAACTAAGTTAAATTATTAAGTTCGTCACCTTAGGGTCGGAGGGTCACACCCCGGAACCAAATTAAGATAATATGTTAAACGTTATACCTTGGGGTGGCATGGTTTATTGGCGAGGAATTACAAATTCCCATCGTGAAAGGGTAGGTTCTACTGTCGAGCAATCAGCGATAAAGAGCGTGCGCCAGCGATGGTATGGCGAGTAAGTCGCAGCCGATTGCCTCCCAACAGTGAGGCAGAGCTTCGACCCTAAAACTGACAACTTCCCATCTTTTTCGTGGGTAAACCGCTGTAGAGTCAAAGTTTCGAAGAAAGGTACCGATTCGTTACATTTGCGCAATAGGATGGACGCCCCTGGTAATGCTGAGGAGTTGACCCCTGCTACAGTTAAGCAGCTGTCGACAGCAGGAAATTTAATAAATCCGTCGGAAGTAAACACAACGGCGCTATCGCTCGTCAATGAAGGCTTACAATTATGCGCGAATAGCGGCACGTCGACCCGCATGTTCCCGGGTGTTCCTAATATGTCAACGCAATAACCGTCGTCAGGACGATCGAGGCGATCCAACAATCGCAGGTGAACCTGCGAGCCTGGTGAAGCGGAGGACATAGAACCGCCCGTTACTATTGAGACGATTATCACCAGCGCTGTGAGTAGGTTTTTCATAATGAAAGTTTGGTCAATAATTTATTTGGATTTTCTTTGTCTAAAATTTACCCAGAAAAAGGTATACTAGGCTATACTTTAAATATCCGTTGAAAACTTTAGCCACAACAATGGGCTAACTTACGAATTGGCACCCCCCAAAGTCGGTGTAAGACTTCATTTATAAAAAACTGACCATCACACTCTGCCTGATGATTGCTTTTCTTTGGGCAAGCAATTATCCAGGGTTTTGGAATATGTGGAGTTTCTCTTAGGCAAAAAGTGTGAAATATAAATTGTGAACGATTTAGAGAACTAAAATGTCAACCTCTGAAGTAAAGAATTTTGTTCTGGTGCATGGCACCTCGCACGGGGGTTGGTGTTGGAAACGAGTAGTTCATTTTTTGCGCTTAGCAGGGCATCGGGTTTTTACGCCCACTCTCACAGGTTGTGGTGAACGCTCGCACTTAACTAATGCAGGAATTAATCTTGATACCCACATTACAGACGTAGTTAACGTCATCAAATGGGAAGAGCTAGAAGAGGTGGTACTCTGTGGTCATTCTTATGGGGGTTGGGTGATATCCGGTGTTGTGGAGCAACTGCTTGGGCAAATAAATTCTATGATTTATCTCGATGCATTTATGCCAGAAAATGGTCAGCGCGGTTTCGATTTACAATCTCCAGAAAGTCAGAAAGCAGTGTTACAGGCAAGGGAATTGGGCAATGTCTCGCGCGCTCCAGGCTCCGTTGAGCGATATAAAATTAATGCCAGAGACAAGGAATGGGTTGAATCTATGCTAACACCCCAGCCCATTGGTGTTTCATTACAGCCTATCGAACTCACCGGGGCTCGAGAAAAGGTAAAAAACAAAGCTTACATTCTTGCTACCAAATACAATAATCCTCCATTTGTTAATTGTTATAAAAAGCTTAAGGATAACCCTTTATGGCAGGGGTATACGCTCCACTGCGGTCATAATGTGATGCTAGACATGCCTAAAGAGCTTACTGAGATTCTTTTGGAGGTCTCAAAGGCAAAATAAAATTAGCAGGAGAGTTTCTAAACGGAAAAATTATAAAGACTACGATTAAATGCGTGAAGCGTGTAAAAAGTCGTGTGGAATAAAGCGGTCTATTGATCAATGAGCATATTTTACAAGGACGGTGTGAAGGTCTCTGATTAGTTAAAAAAACAAACTCTCATAGCCACCATATTGATCACAACATTACCAGGAATTAGGTAGCCAGACCCTTTACCGCGTTGGCGAAGGCGACATAACGGATATTGCCGTCAGAATCTCTTGGAAGGCTTGATTTTAGGTTGGCTTTAAGAGTTTCAATTTCTGTATCTGACAATGACTTCATCGCACGGACAGCCGTGTTTTCCACTCCAGTGTTAGAACTCCAAAAGTCATCGAAACTCTTAAAGGAAAGATCAATTTCAATTCGAGTTAAACTGACATCATTCAAACCTGCATTTTCCCATAGCTCTTTCATATTTTCGGGAGTTGTTATCGTTTCCCCAAATATCGGTGTGTTTATGTTCATCCCTCTTAGTGCTGCCCGAATTGGTTCCATAGTGATTCCACCGTTGGGAATGTCCCACATATAAGTAGCCACAGACCCTCCCGGCTTGGTGACACGTACCATTTCCGCGACTGCTTTCTTAGGGTCAGGTGGTAAATTTATCGCTAACGCCATCCCCACAATGTCAAATGTGTTATCATCAAAGGGCAACGCCTGCGCTGCGCCTATTCTGTATTCGATTGTCTTTGATGAAGGTCTCGAATTTGCAACGTCCAATTGTTCCTGGGAAGGATCAACTCCTTGAATGCCAGAGGGAGCACATTTAGCGTACACAAGCTCCGTAAAAGCACCATTTCCACATCCCACATCCAGCCAACTGAGTTTCTCGGCAGGAGCGAGCCATTCAAGAAACTTTTCCCCGACTATTCTGCTCCATCTACCCATCCAAGCTTCATAAGCAATGCCATCATCGAAATTTGTCGCCGTTACGCTCATCATCTCAGCCTCCCAACTACGTTTTTAAATAGTACGTGAAAAAGCCAAAGATGAAAATTTTACTCGCTTCAATGCTCTCTTCAAAATATTCACGCAAAAATAATAGACACAAAAACCCAAGAAGTGTTCGGGGTAAAATTTTTTGGGCAAGAAAAGACCCTGCTACATACTAAAATTACCGGGGTATTTGGTTGAGGGGTTAAGATTTGAACCCACGAACTTCGGGTTAGTCCCTCTAGTTTTCAAGGGGCTCCCACATTAGGGTAGTTCCTCCAAAAAAAACTTAAATTAAGATACTTTTTGAAACCAATGCAAAGAGATCACCGGAACGTTCTGGTACTTGGCACCTGCCAGATGCTTACAGGCACTAGCCGCGGACTTTTTATGGTGACAGCGCCTGCCGTCGGCCTTGCGATTGCTCCTCATTTAGCACTCGTTACCCTGCCGGCAGGTTTGATTGTGATAGGCAACGCGCTAGCTGCTATGCCTGCATCTTTGATGATGCGCAGATTTGGCCGAAAAACCGGGTTCATTTTTGGAACCTTCCTCGCAATTACCAGTGGCCTTTCCAGCACCGCTGCAGTCATATTTCAGGAGTTTTGGTTATTGGCATTTGGCGGTTTTTTATTTGGATTATCCGCGGGCTTTGCACAACTATATAGATTCGCAGTAGCTGACGTTGCTTCCGAACAATTTCGTAGCAAGGCTATTTCGTTGGTTCTAGCAGGGGGGGTCTTTGCGGGATTTGCTGGACCAAATTTAGCTAATTGGGGACAGGCACTCATTGAAAACCACCTATTTGCAGGTGCATTTTTATTCATGATTGGGACCGGAACACTCGGGACAATAACACTTTTATTTCTCTCAATTCCAAAT
>PBOV01000079.1 GCA_002724505.1 Rhodospirillaceae bacterium
GATGTATTTGTGCATATCTCTGCCGTCGAGCGCGCAGGCCTCAGTGGCTTGAACGAAGGACAAAAGGTTTCATATGAGCTTCAGGCTGGGCAGAATGGCAAATCCTCTGCCGAGAACTTGTCTGTAGACTAAATAATTTTTGATGTGTGGCCTCCGATTAATAGTCGGGGGCGACGCGTTACCGATAATCAAGCCGGATTAATTTTGATCATCTGAGGCTAGACATTCTTGTCGGTCCGATGTTACGGCTGAGCTTCTATGTATTTCGCATTGAAAAGAGCATCCTTTTAAGGTGTATCCAGCAGGAGCTTTGTCTCTCTCCATACTTAATACTTCCGTTAAATTACGATGACCCTACAGCCAACTTGCCGGTGACACCGTGTTTGCTGATTAGGCTGGCAATAAAGCCATTGGCTTTACTCTCCGTAACGAAGTCTGCGATAAATTCTGCCGCGGCTTTTTTACCCCTTGCAACTCCTATTGCCTGTTGCACAGCGGTAAAACACCCTTCGATAATTCGGCTGCCAGCTGCTTTCTCAGCTTCTATAGCAAGAGCCGGCCGGAGCCCCGCAAGTGCGTCGAGGTTATTACTCTTGAAAAGCTCGGCGGCGCCGGCTACACCCTGCGCCCTTACCAATTCAGCATTATTGAGATGTCGCGATAGAAAGAGGTCGTAAGCACTGCGCCCCGATACAGCTATTCGCACACCCTCCTGATCGACGTCCTGGATAGATTTGTATGGCGAGCCAGAAGGTACCAAGTAAGTTGCTTCTATCTCGACATAGGCAGCTGAGAAATCTATAACCTCCGCTCTTTTTGGCTCGGCACCAATCATACCGAGGTCCCATTCATTTTTATCAGCGGTGTCGGCAATTTCTCCGGGTGTCGCGTATTTTACTAATACGACTTCAACCCCTATTCTCTTAGCAACAGCACGCCCCATATCGGGTGCGACACCGTCCGGCTCACCTTCAACAGTGGTGCCAGTGTTTAGTAAGTTGTTGGCCATATTGAGGCCAACACGAAGTTTGCCGGTTGGAGCCAATTGAGTAAGAATTTCTGGGTTCATATTAACTACCTTAGAGTGGAAAAAACTTATCGACCCAGCTTTTAACAATTTCGCGCACTCGAGTGTTATTTTCTGCGAACATAAAGTGGTCAGTCTCCGCAAATAAATGCATATCGCAAGGCTGTTTTGCCTTCTGAAACATTGCAACCGACTGCTCTGTTGGTGTTACCGAATCGTCAGAGCTATGCAAAAGGAGAAGCGGTCGAGGAGCTATATTGCCAACCACATCTTCAGCACAAAAGTTGTACATGCTCTGTGGAACTTCAGCCGGGAATTCAACGACAGACTGCTGTGCTAGATTATTACGAAGATGTTCGGGTATTGGCACGATGTCATAACGGTTAACCATCAGTGATTCGCCGGTTTTTTCTCGGTGGCGACGACCTTTTTCGAGCATATTGGTAAATTTCAGCCAACCCTCTTCAGTCGGATGCTGACCACGGAATTTACGTTCACCGTGCCCCCACCCGCCCGAAGAGATCACGCAGGCAAATCGATCGTCAATGCCACCGGCATATATAGCGACCGCTGCACCAAACGAAGACCCAAGAACACCGACACGGGAACTGTCCACCTCATCACGGCCCTGGAGATAATCCATTGCGCTCTGAGTATCTTCGACTTGCTCCTGACAAATCACTCGGCCGAAATCACCGTCGCTTTCGCCGCAGCCCCGCATATCAAAACGAAAGGCGGCATATCCCCATTCATTAAACATGTTACACGGACCCATAACATTGTTGCTGCTGCTATTGCTGCCGAAACCATGCAGCACAATTATGCAGGGGAGTTTTTTGCCTTCGCTACCTTCGGGAGTATGCAGGGTGCCAGAGAGAGTGAGGTCGCCAGATTTGAATTTGATCTTATCTTCCATGATGAGTTCCTCAATTGTGGTTGCTGTGTTTATACGGTTGCGAAAGATGGACCGCAAGTTAAGCCGGCCGGTGAGGTAGACGTGTTCGATTGCCAACGCCACAATACGTTCAATCAAAATGGGGTGAATGATGTCCGATAGCGTAATAATAACGCGAGAAGCTGCAACAGAGTTACTGGTAGGTATTTTTGAAGCGAGAGACCTTCCGTCCGATGAGGCGAGGTTGGTAGCTGAGGGACTAGTTTGGGCTGATTTGCGGGGGATTGAATCACACGGTTTAGTGCGGATCCCGCAGTATATGTTACGACTTGACAAAGGTGTCGTAAATCCACGTCCTCAGATGAAAATAATCAAGGAAACGCCGGCTGCTGTAGTGATTGACGGAGACCACAGTCATGGGCAAATCGCGCTTAATCTTGCAATAGAAAAAGCGCTGGAGAAAGCAAAAGAGGTGAGTGTTGGTTGGGTGGTTGTTGGAGACACCACTCATACTGGTGCTGTGAGTATGTATACGAGACAAATTGCCGAGGCTGGAATGGCTTCGCTGTATATGGGCGGTTCCCAGCCTAACATGGCATATTTTGGTGCGAAAGCGGGGGGAGTTTCGACTAGCCCAATTGCGATGGCTGTGCCCCGCTCTGATAAAAAGATATTGTCACTAGATTTGTCCACGGCGATTGCCGGCGTCGGAAAATTATTACAGCACAAAGTTTCTAATGAGCCACTAGGGGAAGGCTGGGCACTTGATAGTGACGGTAATCCAACGACAGATCCGCAAAAAGCGACCCTGCCGACCCCGCTTGGGGGACCTAAGGGGTCGGGCCTATCCCTGATGTTTGAATGCATGACAAGCCTGATGGCAGGACGAGCTATTCTTGAGCCGTGGATTAGAGGCGAAAACCAACGTCATCACCAAAGCGCCCTGCTTGTTGCGATTGATATATCGCAATTCGGCAATCTTGATGACTATTGTAATCAGGTTGAGTCATTGGCAAAGATAATAAAGACCTTACCGAAAGCCGAAGATGTTGATGAAATTCTGATGCCTGGAGAACGTAGCGATGCATTTTATGAAAAGCGGACCCGCAATGGCTATCGCGTTCCGTTAAAGGTATGGGANAAGGTAGCAGAAGTTGCGGATAAATATNACGTGCAGTTACCGAAGCTAGATAAATAGNTTGGTTAGTTAATCGCTGCCGTGGTAGCGACGCTGTCGATCAACTGCGCCCGGCGCATATAAGCCTTAGCTTTTTCTTTGTCTTCGCTAATCGCACGCATTTCATCGAGCCGTTTTTTTCGCATAATAGGATCGCGTTCTTCGAGTTGTTTTTTATTCGCTATAGTCTGTGCTTGAGTAAAATCTGTCGATGCCTTGTGGCGTTGCCGAGTATAAAGATTGAGTAAGTCTGGATCGCTGTCACCTTTCCAAACAGCAGATAGTTTTTTTGCCAGATTGATTGCGTCATGAATGCCTCCATTTAATCCCATGCCGCCGATCGGATTATTGACATGAGCACTGTCGCCCGCGAGCAAAACTCGACCCTTGTTGAAGGTGTCAGCGACCCGTTGACTAACTGTATAGACGTTAGCGTATGCGATTTCATAATTTTGATCGCGTTCAAAAAAGCGTTTAAGACGGGCTTGCATAGCCTGTTCGCTTTTAGCTTCTTCTTCTGTCTCATTGACTCGCATTGGGACAACAAAGCGCCATATGTCAGGCTTGTCAGGTTCTCCTCGTACCTTAAATAGGTTGCACCATTCATCAGGATGCGAGAAATAATTTCTAATGGCAATCCTGTTGTCATGGGCAGTTAAGTCAAAATAAGTACCGATTTTGATAAATTTTTCTGGATAGGTGAAGCCAACAAAGTTGATCTCGGCACCCTTGCGAACGACCGACCGTCCACCATCACAACCTACCAGATAGGAACCTCGAAATTTCTCAATACTACCATCGGAACATTGGACATTTACTAAAATATGATCATTGAACTGTTCAAAATTTTTCACGGTATGGGAAAATCGGACGTCGAAGGCAGGGTCATGGCCGAACAACGCGATGACTTTGCGAACGAGTTTGTATTGCTCGTATTGTAGAACGTAGGGGAATTCAACTTCGTCTTTTAAATCACCTAGATCGAATTCAGCGATTGTTTCGTGGTTTACGCGGTCATGAAAACGATAGACGGGTGATTTAAGGCCTTCAGCTATCATGTATTCGGCTAGGCCGAGTTCATTAAGCATTGAAATGGTTGGTGGGTGATGGGAAGCCGCTCGTTGATCAACAAAAGGCTCGTCGAGTTGCTCTAGCATGGTGAATGGTACACCCTCACGATACAGCGCCAATGCTAGCACCATGGCAACAGGCCCCCCACCAGAGATAATCACAGGATCGCGTTTAGACACTAAAAAACCCATTTGTTATAGGCCGAAGCAGTATCAGGACAGTATGAAGCTTGGTCAAGGAATAGACGGACCAAAAAAAGATATAATAAATTGGGGTTTACCCATGAAAGTTTTATGGTTAAATCTGAAGTTCTATCAATAATTATATCAATAAATTAAAGTGATCGGCACTTAGGGGGAGGATAGAGATGAAACGACAAATTTTAAATAAAGTGGTGACCGCCGCTGGGGCTGCAGCGCTTTTGTTAGCTGTAGCGATGCCGGCGCAGGCTCAGAAGAAAACTCGTGTTACTGTAGGCGTCACCGAGACTGTTGGTGCATATAACCCACATTCAGACAGTGTCGCTCTTATGTACGCTGTTTGGTGTCAAGTTTATGGCTGCCTCGGTTCATGGAATTTCAAGAAAGCCGCGGATGTGGGGATGCTGGCTGACAGCTGGAGTATACCGGATCCCAATACTTGGATTTTCAAACTTAAAAAAGGACTGATGCGGCATGATGGAAAGGCTGAGCTGACGGCAGCTGATGTAATTCATTCGATCAAAAGGATCGGCACGGATAAACGCAGTAGCCAGCGGCAAAACGTCAAAAAGATCAAATCAGCCGTTGCATTGGATAAATACACTGTGAAGGTTACGACCCATAAGCCAACGGCACCGCTGCTTGCCTACGTTTTTGACCGGGTCATGATCACTAGTAAAGAGTTATTTGACAAGCATGGCGCCCGTAACGCCGACCGCAAACACCACTACGGTTTTGGGCCTTATATGCTGAAACGTCTTCGCACCGGCGAGTCCGTTGTCATCGAAAAGAACAAGCGTTGGCCAGGAGTCAAAAAAGAATGGCCCGACGAAGTAATCTTTAGGATTATGCGAGAGCCGGAGCAACGGGTTACCGCTTTGTTGAACGGTGAAATCCAAATCGCCCAGTTTATCCCACCTCATTTACTACCAAAGGTCCGTGCTTCTAAAAAAGCACGTGTTGAAGAGATGGGTTCTGTAGAGACAATGATGTTATTGATGAATCCCGCCTTCAAGCCATGGGATAATGTCTTGCTACGTAAAGCAGTCGCACACGCTATTGACCGTGAATCGATCATCAAAAATGTCCTCAAGGGCGAGGCGATTAAACTTACGGGTCCTATTGGCCCCCTGCAGTTTGGCTACAGCAAGAATGTTAAGCCGACCTATGAGTATAATCCCGAAAAGGCTAAAGCGTTGGTTAAGAAGGCGGGCTATCCGAATGGCATTGATGTTGAGTTGTCGACCCCAGTAAGTCGGTATGTTAATGACAAACAGGTGGCTCAGGCGATGATCCCTATGCTTAGGGCGGTTGGTATTCGGGCAAAGTTAAAGACACCGGAATGGTCCACCCTTTGGTCAAACGTTCGCAAGGGTAAGGTGCCGTTTTACTATATGGGCCGAGGCGGGATGGTTGATCCCTCATCGGCATTATCACAATATTTTGAAACTGGCATTGCGCCTCGGATTAAATTTTCGAGTAAAAAGGTTGATGCGTTGCTGCAGAAGGAACGTCAAACTTTCGATCTCGAGAAACGAAAAAAATATATGAACGACGCGATCAACGCTATAATGGAAGAGGTGCCCGCGCACTTTCTGTGGCATCAAAAGATACATTATGGGGTAGCCAATGGTGTGGATATAGCCATTCGCCCCGACAAGCGTATTCATGGTTATGAGATTTCGGTGAAATAGACGAAGACTCATAATAGACAAAATCAAGCCCCGTCCGTTATTAGGACGGGGCATTTTTTGATTTTCAAGAAACTAAAGAAATAATGCCGACACTTCGAGCGTGTTGAACCAAACAAAACCATTATTGTAGGAAGTGACCATTTCCTCTTGCCAGCGAAATGGGTTAGCGTTCAACGAGTTTATGCATGGACAAAGGAGATGCTCATGGCGACGAAAATGGGCGAGACATATGACGAATTAGTTGACGTTCCAGGCGTTAAAGAACGCGTCTCGCTGGAGGAATGGGAAACACGAGTGAACCTCGCAGCGTGTTACAGGATGGTGTGGGAATACGAATGGCACCATCTGAACCTAAACCACATTTCAGCGCGGGTGCCGGGGAAAGACGGTCAAGTTCTGCTAAACCCTTATGGTCCAATGTATAATGAGGTAACAGCGAGCAATCTAGTTAAGGTCGATCTTGAGGGTAATGTCCTTGATGAGACACCCTATCATATTAATCAGGCAGGCTACACGATTCACAGTGCCATTCATGGCGCCCGGCCAGATATTGAGTGTGTGCTGCATACGCATACCCCGGCAGGAATAGCAGTTTCAACTTTGAAGTGTGGATTGCTGCCTCTGCATCAGGAGGCTTTGCGGTTTTATGGTGCTGTGGGATACCATCAATATGAAGGCGTATCGTTAGAACTAGATGAACGCGACCGTTTGATTGAAAGTCTTGGCGATAATAAGGTTCTGATTCTCCAAAACCACGGGCTACTTACATGTGGCCGGACAATTTCAGAAGCTTTTGTTCTGATGTATCATCTGGAGCGGTCGTGTCAGGCACAAATTATGGCGGGAGCAACTACCGAAGATGACAATGTTCATATTTTGCCTTCAGAGGCGGTGCGCGAGAAGGCCGCGGAGCAGACCAATTTGAACGACCGTAATGCTGGAGAGTTACGCTGGCCGGCCTTAATAAGGTGGATGGATCGTATTGACCCTTCCTTCAGGAACTGAAGGGACAAATATAGCAGGTGGAGACGGGGCTTTGGTAGAATTTACAGTTCGCGATTTGGCGCAAGCAGTGCAAAAACAAATGGCTATCCATGGGAAAGATGCCGAATCAATTCTTGAAGGTATTCGCGAACCGGTGGCTAAAATTCTCAATAGTAATCTTAGAGATATTGGCGTTAAACGTGAGGGAAATCACATCGATGAATCACGCTATCTGTATTATGATGGAGAGATGTCAATTACCTTTGACCTACTGCCGGAAGGTAAAGATATCCCACCGCATGACCATGGTATCTGGGAAGCTTTAGCAATTTATAGCGGCAAGCTGCATCATACCGTTTATGACCGCAAGGATGATGGTACTAAAGAGGGGTATGCCGAACTACATGTGATTGATGACAGAGTTTTGCAACCAGGAGAAATTTCTATTGTAGCACCCCCAGCAGAAATTCATAGTTTCACGGCGCTTACAGATGATACATGGTCCGTCACGATTGTCGGTGGCCGCTATAAACCAGACCGACATTATTATGACCCTGCAAACAACTCATGCAGAATAGCTAATCCTAAAAAGCAAAAGGTAGTTCAGTAACAAAATGCTATTATCGAAAGCGGATGTCGGACGTCGTTTTGTTGGTCCCTCAAAAACATTAACCGATGCACATTTTCTTATGTTTTCCGCCGTTTCTGGTGACGTTCATCCAATCCACTATGATGTCGAATATGCGAAGAACACGGCGTTTGGCTCCCCTGTGGCGCATGGCTTATTGTTGACTAGCTTGATGGCACTGGGTGCGTCCGATGCCGGAGAGGTGCTCGACGGGATGGCTATGGTTGAACAAGGGGCGAATTTTCTTAAACCCGTAAAGGTTGGTGATACGGTACATCCCGAGTTTGAAATAGAAGATTTTTGGCAGAATGAAAAAGAGCGCTCGTTCTGCCGTTTTAAGGCGGCTTTGTTGAATCATATGGGTGAGATAATGGTGGAAGGCTTCCATATCTATCGAATTCTTCCGAAAACGGAAAACGGCTGAGATGTCAAATAAACGAAAGCCGATTTATACCGGTGATAGGTGGCCGGAAAAATATACTTACGTTCCAGCATTGCGGGTCGGGAACACGGTCTGGCTATCTGGGACTACCGGCACTGATGAGAGTGGTAATATCATAGCGCCTGGCGATATCGTAGAGCAGACGCGGCAGATTTACCGTAAGTTCGAAGCCTTATTGATTAAAGAAGGTGGAACTTGCGCCAATATTGTTGAAACTAAAGATTTTATTACCACAACAGAGAATTACAAAGGTACCGCTGACGTGCGACGCGAGGTCTTTAAAGGTAGCTATCCGGCATCCACGGGAGTGCTGGTCGCGGGACTACTGCGAAAGGATGCCTTGATTGAAATTTCCGCGGTGGCGGTTCTTAATGAGAAACCCCGCGAGCAGTCCGAAAACGATGGGTAACTCTGTACTTTTTTGGGAAGACTTTGTGGTAGGAGACCGCTACCCCACCTCGACCCGGACTATTACCGAGGACGATCTAAATAGTTTTTGCGAGTTGGTGGGGTATGACGTGCCACTTTTCATTGATGAACAACAAGCGGCGGTAAGCCCTTATGGTGGACGCATCTGCCCAAGCCATTTGATCATGTCGATAGCCACCGCGATGACTGGGCGGCTATTTAGAGAAAGCCTGATTGGATTACTGGGACTAGAAAACGGTAAGTTTCTTGCGCCGGTCTACCCCGGTGATTCGCTGCTGACTGAGGTCGAAGTAATTGAGAAACGCCCTACCTCCAAAGCAGAGCGTGGGATCGTTATCTTTCGTGATCATGTCTTCAACAACCATGATGTTGAAGTGTTTCAAATTGACAAAATTACCCTAATCAGTTGCCGTCCCGTCTGTTAATCAATATGGAATCAACCCAGCAGTTACCGCTCGGTGAAATCGAGCAAATTCAGAATAAAAAACTCCGGCACATGCTTTCTTTATGTGCACGCGGCCATAAATTTTATCAGAATCAGTGGAACGAAGCCGGTATCAATATCGAGGATATCCAGACTATAGATGACCTTGAACGCTTGCCGCTAACCCACAAGCAGGATTTGATGGAATCCCCAGATGATTTCTGCCTTAAATTGCCCGACCTTCCTTTGCATGAACGGGCTATTTGGGAAGTCCTCTACACGACCGGAAGTACAGCCGATCCGGTGCCGTTATTCAATACGACCTATGATTACCACGCCTATTTGCATCAGTCTCAGGTTGTCGCCGATATTTCAGGAATTAAAGAATCCGATATTATTGCTAATCTGTTTCCCTTAACTCAGGCGCCAATGGGCGCCTTTGTACGCTCTGCGGGCAATGCTTATGCAGCGGGAGCGATGATCTTCGCAGCATTGCCTGGCGGTGCATTCGGACCGTTTGATGTCCATCGTTCGCTCGACCAGGTAGTGGCGCGGATCGAAAAACACCGGGCAACAATCCTGTGGGGCATTCCCAGCTATATTAGACGTCTTCTGATCCGCGCTCTGGAGCTTACAGTAGACCTGTCCTCAGTGCGGATGTGCGCGATTACTGGGGAGGCAACATCACCCGCACTCCGAGATGATATTCGGCGCTGTTTGCGTGAGATGGGCGCGGCACGACCGGTAATCTTTAACCGTTACGGCTCAACCGAGCTTGGCGCGTTTGCGCAGTGCCGCGAGGAAGGGGACTGGCATAACCCAGCACCCGAGCTGCAATATCACGAAATTGTTGATCTCGATACTGGTAAGCGTCTGCCTGATGGAGAACGGGGTGCTCTTGTTGTCACGCATCTTGATAAGCGTGGTACGGCGCTGATCCGTTTTGTCGTTGGGGATATTGTTTCAATAGACCATTCTTCTTGTCAGCATTGTGGTCGCACCAGTGAGCGCATCGTTGGACCAGTTGTACGTACTAAGGATTTGATCAAAGTTAAAGGAATGTTAATCAATCCTGATGTGTTACTCGATGTCCTGCAATCGATCCCCGGGATTGCCGAGTTTCAAATCGTAATTCAGCAGGAGGATAACAATGACCCGTTGTCAATGGATGAGATGCTTATCCGGGTAGCCTTGCAGAATGGTTTTGATGTGACGATTAGAGAGGAGATCGTAGCGCAAGCTAATCGTGCGATTAATGTGACCCCTCGAGTCGAAATTATAAACATCGAAGAAATTTATAAAACTGGTGCACAGACCAAAGCTGTAAGATTTATTGATCGCCGTGCGCATATAGACAGCGCTGTCCGCTAGGATGGAAGAACTAAACCTTGAAAACATTTTTAATTTTTCTTTAGTGATCGGCGCCGGTGCGGCTCTATTTAATGGGATGATCCATGGCTATACGGGGTTTGGTGGCGCTCTCATAATAATCCCAGTTTTAACATTTCTATTTAATCCGATCCAAGCAATTGGCATGGTAGGGATAATTACTATTTTTGGTGCCGCGCAGCTTGCTCGAGAAACCGCGCATCAGGTGAAGTGGCCGGAGTTGGTTCCAATTTGTCTCGGTATTGCCGCTTTTGCGCCGGTTGGGGCCTGGCTCCTATATCATATTGATGCTGACCTCATCCGAAGGACGATGGGTGGTTTTATTCTAATCTTTGCCTTAATCCTGCTGAGCGGCTGGAGCTATGGTGGAAAACGCGGAAATTTGCAAAGTGCGTTGGTCGGAGCAATGGCTGGAGGAATCAACGGCCTCACTGGCGTTGGTGGTCCGCCGCTAGGTCTCTACTTTCTGTCGTCCCCCCACTCGGTCGAGGTGCAGCGGGCCAATATTGTGATGTGCATAATGGTTCTTGTTATTACAATGATTGCTGCAATTGCTATCGGTGGGGGCTACACTCCAACGGTGATTAGCCGTGCGCTTCTAATTACGCCTGCTTATATGTTCGGCGTATGGTTTGGCGCGCGATTGTTCTCCCTGGCGCCAAAGGTGTTGTTTAAAAAAATAGCTCTCGTGATTTTGATGGTCACTGGCCTCTCGGTGCTCCTAGCATGACTGGTGTATGGATTGTTCTCCAGCTATGCTGCCGCAAAAATTGTTTTGCGGAGATATGATGTTTAATGTTGGTGATGTGGTCCGGAATGTGGCGGCTAATATCGTTGGTCGGATCGTTGAGATAGATGGGGATACTTTTTATATTGAACAAGAGAATGGTGTTGAGGTGGATTTTCAGGCCTCCACCTTAGTGCTGGAGAGCGCATTTCAGGCTAAGCATAGCGGTGTGGTGCAAGAAGACGCGGAATCTCACGCTTATGATGACGTCTACCAGTCTGTGATTGACAGTCTTTACCCAGCAATTCTGGAGATTGGGCAATTGGCTCATGCAAGTACCCCCAGAGTTCCAGGCGTTAAGCCGAAGCCGTGGGATGTGCTGACCTCTTTACAGAAACTTAATGTGATTTCTGATGTGACTGACACCCCAGTTAAAACCTGGATCGACGCTAGTAAGCCTGGCGGGAAACCCTCACTGCCTAAATTGCAACTATCGCTGCTTGAGGCACATCAAAAAGGATAAAAATAATGGCCGACACGCACGGAAAAAGCGGAACGGTTCTTGAGGCTGACGAGGTTGCGCTTGTGATCAAGGCAGATGGTGCAGCAACCTTATGTTTGCCTGATTATGACGATGATGATGAGGTGCCGCGTCACACATTATTTCTTGTCGCACTGATGAATAAAATGGAAGACGAGGAGTGGGTTGATGGGATCATCGCGGAAATTCTCCCTGACAACCCGAATGATTGCTAGATAGCTAAAAGCTAGGATTGATTTTTTCTAACTTAAATCAAAACCGTGGGTTTTTAGAAATGCCTTAAACTCGGGCCGTTCCGGTTTTCCAAGTTGACGTGAGATATGTTCCGACCAGCTATAAAACTCGGCGACACCCCATAAATCGGTGCGTGTTTGCCGTTCATCTGGGATTGGGAAGATTTGATGGCGGGTCTCATCGTAGTTAAGGATCTCTGCTTCTAGGTTATGATCGTCATAACGATCGCGATGTAAAACGATGGATTGTGGCAGGCGCTGGTTTACATAGCCGGAACCTTCCGGCCAACCTGCCATCACTCCAGCAATAGGAAATACGCCGGCTGGCATCCCGAGGATATCGGCGACAGCATCGATGTTATCGCGAAGGCTACTGAGTGGTGCCGCACCAAGTCCGACGGCCTCTGCAGCCATCACAAAAAATCCTAGTGCGAGCGCTGCATCGACCGTTGCGTTCAGGAAGGCGTCCATATTGTTATTTAAATTAGGCCGTTTACGGAAATCTCCGATCTTTATATTGCGACGTATGTCGGCACAAAACACTAAGATTAACGGCTTGTGTTCCAAGCCTGCTGTCCGCGGACACCAGGGTGCTAGCCGGTCGCGGACACCCTGATCCTTAACTACGATTATGGAATATTGTTGCAGATTGGATTTGCTGGGGGCTGACTGAGCGCAACCAATCAATACATCGAGCAACTCGTCCGATACCGGCTCATCCTTGTAGGCACGGAGTGAGTGACGGCTAAGAATCTTTTCTATTGTTGGATCAGCCATGGCATCATCACCAATGCCGGTATCTTTGCCATAGCGTGCGATCAGAAGTTCTTTGGTGGTAACCATTATCTGTCGTCCTGTGCCTTATCCAGAATTTCCTGTGGTGTTTCTGTGACGATCTCTGCGTAGACCGGCACGAATGGACCACTATCTACCAGCTTCACAAATTCCGGGGCCATCTCGACCATCTCCAAACGGATCTCCTTGTGGATTTCGATATCTCGCCACTCGCCAATTAGATAAAAATGATCCTCATCTTCAACGTCTCGGCATAAGACGCCGTCTTTGACTTGAGCGTCCGACTTGTGCATTGGGTTGTCATCACCATAATCGAATTCGTTGAACAGCTGAATAAATTGTTCGCCTGTGCCTGCTTTTACACGAAAATCATAAACGTGAAAGAAGTTGCCCAGTTTAGCTAGTGGTTCAAGCGCCATTTCTATTTCTCCCTTTTTGATTTGTTGGTGAACGGTACCCCTCACGGCGATGACTATCAATCCAGCGCTTGTTTCAAGGGTATTAGGTTCGTTACACTGAAAATTAAACGAATGGCCGAAGGGATAAGTTATAAAATGCCTGATACCCCCTTTATTCAGGATGGTAGCAATAGAGGAATGCTTGATGATTTGCGCTGGCCCGATGATGACCTCACCCGTATCCCCGACTGGATTTACACTTCAACAGCTATCCTCGAGCGGGAACGCGAGCGTATTTTTCTTGGTAAATGCTGGAACTATGTTGCGTTAGAGGCTGAATTTAACGAAATCGGGAGTTTCAAACGTTCCTATGTTGGCGATGTACCCGTGATCGTAACTCGAAGTAATGAAGATGAATGGAAGGTTTTCGAAAATCGCTGCGCCCATCGTGGGGTTGAGTTTTGTCGGGAATCGCGCGGCAAAGCCAGTGAATTCATTTGCCCCTATCACCACTGGACCTATGACATCTCAGGGAAACTAATAGCCGTACCCTTCCGTCGCGGCGATAAGGGTAGAGGGGGGATGCCTGAAGATTTCAATATTGAGGAGTATAATCCTCGCCAATTCCGTGTTGCGCGGCGCAACGGCGTGGTGTTTGCCACCCTCTCTGATGCGACAGAAACTTTGGAAGAATACCTTGGCCCGGAAACACTAGAACAGNTTGATGTAGTGTTTNCTGGTCGNGAGCTAAAAGTCCTCGGTTACTACCGTAATCGTCTCGCNGGTAACTGGAAACTATATCACGAGAATTTAAAAGACCCATACCACGCAACCNTGCTTCACGTATATCTNGCAACCTTTCGGTTGATGGTAGCAGGGCAAAAATCCGCTATGATTTGCGANGCTGTTGGGCGCCATGCGACGGCGGCATCCGCTAAGGATGACTCGATNGAAATCGATGATGGTATGGTTGACGAAATGAAGGGGGCGTATCGCGTTGGAATGGATCTAAATGATGAAGATTTCACTCGTTATGTGCCAGAATTTGATAGTCCTTGGACTGTGACTATGTCTACGATTTGGCCTAACCTTATTGTTCAACGTGAGCTAAATACCTTGGGTATTCGCCATATTGTGCCACGAGGGCCACATGCGCTTGATATGTATTGGACGATGTTTGGCTATGTTGGCGATACTGAGGAAATGACCAAACACCGTATGAAGCAGGGAAATTTAATGGGCCCCTCCGGCTATCTTGGTGTTGATGATAATGAGGCAATCAAATTCTTGCAGGATGGATTTAAACGCTCAATACCTAGTGAGGGTGTAGTCAAGCTAGACCCAGAAAAGGAGGGCGGCACTGATACATTGATTTCCGAGGCTTCAATCCGTTCTCTCTATCGTCACTACCGGGAAGTAATGGACCTATGACGGTGCCGGACATATCAGATCTGGCGCCGCTGTTAGCAGGAGAACGACGGCGCCTTAGGTTGGAGATTGAAGACTTCAATACCGAATATGCCGCGGCACTGGACGCTCAGGATATGAAGCGCTGGGCAACATTTTTTACGGGAGATGCTTTTTACAGGATCACCGCGCGCGAGAATTTTGACGAGGGGTTGCCGGTTGGGCTGGTGTGGCTTGAAGGTGAGGCGATGTTCCTTGACCGGGTCGCAGCTATTGAAAATACGATGGTTTTTGCCCCCCGTTATCTTCGTCACTATATCACTAATGTGAACGTCTTCGGTGCTAATGCGGCCGGGTTGATTAGTGCGGAAGCTAATTATTTGGTGGTTGAAACGCTAATGGAAGACGAAACAAAAATTTTCCAGGCTGGGTGCTACAAAGACCTGTTTGTGCGCGGCGAAGATGGCGATCTAAAACTAAAATCGCGCGACTGTATTTATGATAGCTTGCTGATCCCTAACGATATGGCGTTTCCGGTATAGGTCTCGATATTAACTTCTGGAGATCGCCAACCTCTATTTAAGATAGTCGGCTATCATGTAGGCGAAGACTTTTGAGGCGTCACGAGTTCTTTCGACCGATGAGCAGTCATCGTCAGTGTGGGCAAATTGATCTTCGCCGCTACCATAGTTGGCGCAAGGGATTCCGACATGGTTCATGTAACCCTGATCGAAAGCTGTAGTGGTATAAAAAGTTTCTGGTTTTTTGCCGAGCATTTCTTCCGCTGCTGTGAACACCGCTTGAACGATAGGTGACTCCAAATCTACAAGTGAAGGATACATAAATGGTCCTTCCGTCATATCAACTTGCCACCTGATACCGCTGGCAGGGTCTTTCATACCGTCGACCTGCATCACGATCTTTCGGATATCTTCCCATTTCTCGTGAGGGTCGTCGCCAGGAAGTAGGCGACGGTCTAACGTGATCTCGCATTCCCCTTGAATTGTATGGGTTGAGTCTGGGAAGCTTCTAATGTGATTTACGGCAAAGGTTGGTTTTCCTAGGGCAGGGTGTTCGCCAGAGAGATCAAGCTGATTTTCTAACCGCCTGATGATTTCTAAAGCGCCGGTGATAGCATCGCATGCTTTGTTCGGTGCGCTTGAGTGGCCGGGCACACCTTTGACAGTCACAAAGGTATCGATTCTGCCGCGATTTCCTAGAGTCAGTTTTAAACTTGTACCACCTAGGAGGGCCATATCGGCACGCACACCCTCGTCCTCTACTACACTAGTGATAGCGTCGTGACGACCTGTCTCACCGGAAACACAGCAAAGGAATATCAACTGGCCATTTATGGGGAGTTGAGATGCGATAATTACTTCCATGGCATGCAGCATGGCAGCCATTGTCCCCTTTTGCTCGCTAGCTCCTTTTCCAAGTACCACCTCCCCCGGTAGGCCATAACGCTCACCATCGACCACGTCGCCGTCATAGGCATTTTCCATTGTTGATTTCGGCTGGTTCATTGCATTGCTAATCAACATTAACGACTTGCCGGAAGAATTCTCTCCGTAGGTCGCGATCAGATTATGCATTTTATCGTAGCGGATATTGGTTATACCCATTTCGCGCAGGCGTGGTTCGACAGTGGATCGAATAAACTCTGCCAGAAGGGGCTCGGATTCAAACTTGTCGGTCTGTGGGCTTGGCACCTTGACGAGTTCAACGAGAGTTTCTTTAACCCGTTCCAGCGAGATATCCTTGGCGATTATACTTTTTATGCTCATGTTATAAATTGGATCCCAGAAATGACGTTGTTGTTTATCGATATAACAGTTTAATCATGAGAGGATCGTATCTCAAACCTACTTGTTATTGTCTATATTTTCCATGCTGATTTTCCCGAACAATACAGGACGTTGCAATTTTTATGGTAAACTCGGCGTATAAACTTCTTGGATTGGCGCCGTAAGATCGCGTTGACAAGGAGCAAACTGGTCATTATGTTCCCGCCCTCGCGATTAAGGTTCCTAGGAAAAATTCGATGAAAATCTCTAATTCGCTTAAAACATTGAAAACCCGAGATAAAAATTGCCGCGTCATTCGCCGTAAAGGTCGCGTATATGTGATAAACAAACAAAATCCACGCTTTAAGGCGCGCCAAGGTTAGGCAAGAGGCATAGAATGTTAGGAACCGCGCCATTGGCGCGGTTTTTTATTTGAAGTTATATTCCTAACTGGTAGCGCTTGCCTTTTCCATTAAGCCTATAGTGTACTCTAGGAATAGAAATTCAATCGGCCGAATGGAGCTAATTTTAATGGATATGCCCGATCCAGACGCCGCGACTATTGCGCACCGAGGGTCAATCGTAAAAGAGCTTCGACGGATTTTGCCCGAGACTTCGATTATCGCCGAGGAAGAAGGTATGCGCGCATATGATTGCGATGGGCTGACAGCTTATCATCAATTGCCGTTTTTAGTGGTTCTCCCAGAAACGACGGAACAAATTTCAAAAATATTACAATATTGCTATAAAGCAGAGGTCAAGATTGTTCCACGTGGAGCCGGTACATCTCTGTCCGGCGGGGCATTGCCTTTGGCTGATGCTATTACCCTAGGTCTCGGCAAACTTAATAGCATCCGCGAAATTGATTATGACAATCGCTGTGTTGTCGCGCAGCCGGGTGTGACTAATCTTGCTATCACTCAAGCAGTCGAAGATGACGGGTATTATTATGCCCCTGACCCCTCCAGTCAGATAGCTTGCACAATTGGTGGAAACGTCGCCGAGAATTCAGGTGGTGTTCACTGTCTTAAATATGGTCTGACAACTAACAACATTCTCGGGCTTGAAATGGTATTGATGGATGGCGAAATTATTCGTGTTGGAGGAAAATACCTCGATACGAGCGGGTATGATTTAATGGGGGTTGTTACCGGTTCGGAAGGGTTGTTAGGAGTTATCACAGAGGTGACGGTGCGTATTCTTCCTATACCGCCTGCAGCACGGGCAATACTGATTGGATTTTGCTCAAGCGAAGCAGCGGGTAATTGTGTAGCGGCGATAATTGGGGCTGGCATTATTCCTGGGGGTATGGAAATGATGGATCGGAAGGCGATCCATGCGGTTGAAGAATTTGTGCATGCAGGCTATCCGCTGAGCGTTGAAGCGTTACTGATAGCAGAGTTAGATGGACCAGAGGAAGAAGTAGAATTTTTGACGAAAAGAGTAGGCCAAATCGCTCGCGATTCTGGAGCGAGCCTAGTGCAGGCAAGTCGCAACGAAGAGGAACGACTCTTGTTTTGGGCTGGTCGAAAAGCAGCATTTCCTGCGATTGGAAGGGTTTCGCCAGATTATTATTGCATGGATGGCACGATCCCGCGTCATCGATTGCCAGAGGTCCTTAAACGTATAGGGGAAGCGTCTCAACGTTATGGGCTAGGTGTGGCAAATGTTTTTCATGCTGGAGACGGTAATCTTCACCCCTTGATCCTTTACGATGCAAATGCTCCTGGTGAGCTTGAGAGTGCGGAAAAGTTTGGCGCTGAAATTCTTACCCTATGTGTAGAGGTGGGCGGTGTTTTGACTGGAGAGCATGGCGTGGGAGTCGAAAAACGCGATCTTATGGAAACGATGTTCACCGAGATTGATTTGAAGCAGCAACAGCGCTTGAAATGTGCATTTGACCCAAAACAACTTTTGAATCCGGGAAAAGTTTTTCCAAAGCTTCATCGATGCGCTGAATTGGGCAGGGTCCACATTCAGGGCGGTGAAATGCGCTTTCCGGACTTACCGCGTTTTTGATGGTTGCAGTTGTTAAGCCAGCTGATAGCAAGGACTTGGAAGAGATCATTAGTGATGCGCTAAATGCTCAAAAGTCGTTAGAAATTTCGGGTACAGGTTCAAAAAGTACACTTGGCCACCCGATGAAGGTGAGCCAGAAAGTTTCACTTGCGGGTTTAAATGGAATAACTCTGTATGAGCCGGAAGAATTGGTTTTAACAGCGAGAGCCGGGACACCCTTAGCGGATATCGAGAGCACGCTGGCTCAAAACCATCAGGAGCTTGCGTTCGAGCCGCCGAGTTGGGGGGCTCTACTCGGCAATGCTGAAGTTCAGACGTTGGGAGGTGTCATCGCAACAAATATTGGAGGTCCAAGGCGGTTTAGAGCCGGTGCGCCCAGAGATCATTTGCTTGGTGTATCGATGGTTACCGGCAGAGGCGAAACGGTCAAGACAGGCGGACGCGTCGTAAAGAATGTAACGGGGTATGATTTATGTAAGCTTATTGCTGGTTCTTACGGAACATTGGCGGTCGCTAGTGAGTTAACAGTAAAGGTTCTTCCGGCTGGTGACAAAATACGGACGGTCTTGGTTTCAGGGTTAGATGCGAGGGAGGGTGTTAAAGTCATGACAGAGGTGCTTGCAAGCCCATACGACGTTTCTGCAGCAGCCTATATTACTAAAGAAATTACGAAACGTTCAGATGTGTCTTATGTCTCCAACTCCAATGCCACCATCACGGCAGTGCGTGTTGAGGGGGCGGCCCCGTCGGTTCTTGCGCGTTGCAGAGCGCTGAAAAACCTACTCAGAAAAAATGGCGATATTGAAGAGCTACATTTTCATAATTCTAAACGTTTCTGGGCAGAAATTGGAAACGTCTCGCCATATATTGATGAAGTGGGACCAGTTTGGAAAATCTCTGTGCCCCCATCTAATGCGGTCGAAATCGTCAAAACTATTTGCGATAAAACTGATTCTGAATTTTATTTCGATTGGGGCGGTGGATTGATATGGGTCCGCATTATTGATCACCACAAAGATGGGGGTGCTCATCTTGTCCGTGCTGCTATTAACTCGTGTGGTGGGCATGCAACACTAATTCGCGCCAGCTGTGATGTTAGATCATGTGTCCCGGTATTTGAGCCGCAAGGAAATGCAGTGACTGCACTAACTCAGAGAATCAAAAAAGGATTTGATCCGGCCGGCATTTTAAATCCCGGCAGAATGAGTCTGCTGCCGAGGAGAGACCATGCAGACTAATTTTTCAAAAACACAACTCTCCGATCCTAATATAGCGGACGCTAACGATATCCTTAGGTCTTGTGTCCATTGCGGATTTTGTAACGCGACATGCCCAACATATGATTTGGTGGGTGATGAACTCGATGGGCCACGCGGTCGCATTTATCTGATAAAGGATATGTTGGAACAGGATCGGGTAGCATCTAAAACAGACGTTCACCACATCGACCGTTGTCTTTCGTGCATGTCCTGTATGACTACTTGCCCGTCTGGGGTGAACTACAAACATCTGTTAGATCACGGAAGGCGGCATATCGAGGAAACTTATTCTCGAAAATTTATAGATCAAATGTTAAGAACCTTCTTGGGTCTTGTATTACCCAATTCGAAAATTTTTAGGTATGTAAAGTTTACGGCCATTATGGCCCGACCCTTTGCCGGAATTTTACCAGAGCGTCTTCGCAAATCTATTCTACTTATTTCAAATCGAAGGCAACAAGGTAAAGTGGTGACCCCTATGATTTATAAAGCGAATGGCCCCCGCAAATATCGGGTGATACTTCTTACGGGGTGCGTCCAAGATATTCTTGAACCGTCGATTAACCAAGCGACGATCCGGATTTTAAACAGACACGGTTGCGAAGTTATAGTCCACCCGGAAGAACGGTGCTGTGGGTCGGTCAATCAAAATTTAGGGCAACAAAAGAAAGCAATTTCCCTAATAAAAGCGAACGTTATACGTTGGTCTAAAATCGATAAAGTAATGCAAGTAGACGCTATTATAGCGAACGCGTCAGGCTGCGGATCAATCCTCAAAGATTATGAGTTTTTACTTCGAAACGATCGCCAAGTTTCTAAAGAGGCGGGGAAAGTAGCACAACTCACCTGTGACATCACTGAATTTTTGGCACGCATTGGCCTCGATGAAAGACTTATTTCCGGAAACCTGAGGGTCGCATATCAATCTCCATGTTCGATGCAGCATGGGCAAAAAGTGGATCGTGAGCCCATTCGCTTGCTTAGCGCATGTGGTTTTAAGGTGGTAGAACCGAAGGATCGGCATCTTTGCTGCGGATCTGCGGGAACCTATAATATTTTACAAAGCGAAATTGCTGATAAATTGAAAGCGCAAAAAATTGAGGCTTTATCGAAACTTTCGCCTGATATAGTGGCCAGCGGGAATATCGGTTGTATTATGCATCTTAGTCAGGCCGGGGATAAAGAAATGCAGCGTCCTATTGTTCATACCGTGGAACTGCTAGACTGGGCGACGGGCGGGCCTATACCCAAAGTGCTTGACGGCGTAACATCAAGGGTATCATGAAGAGTTTTCTTGCATGGATGGGTACTGCAGCGACCTTAACCTTCAATGTTCCAGTGGTTGGGGGACAGAATGACCCTCGCCTAGATTCACTTTTTATCGCTTTGAAAGAGACACCCGACCCCAATGAAGCGGCACAAATTGAGGCTGGTATATGGGCGCTTTGGGGGCTTTCAGGTGATGAGGGGATTGATCAGCTTATGACCATTGGAATCGGTGCTATGGGTGCGCAGGACGGCGAAACGGCGCTAATTGCTTTTAATGAAATTATCTCAAAGTTACCTGGTTATGCAGAAGTTTGGAATAAGCGTGCCACTTTATTTTATCTCGCGGGCGAGCACGAACTTTCAATTGCCGATATTAAAAAAACATTAGTTTTAGAGCCAAGACATTTCGGTGCCATCTCTGGGCTTGGACTTGTCTACATGGCCGTCGGAAGAGAACGCGAGGCACTGGATGCGTTCGAGCGGGCTTTAGAGATTCATCCCCATATGGAAGGTGCTAAAACACATATTCGTGAACTACGGAATATTGTCAAAGGCCGCGGAATTTAGATTTTGCTTAGGTGTTGCACTTTTTAGGGTTTGATCCACGCAATTCGCAAAATGTTAGTTGCACCTGGTGTGCCGAAGGGTACTCCGGCTGTAATTACAACACTGTCTGACGGAACTGCAAAATCAAAGTCCTTAGCGATTTGACAAGCCCGCCCTACCATGCCTGAAAAATTACTAACATCTTCAGCTATAACACATTGAACGCCCCAGGCGACGGCAAGTTTGCGCGCGGTAGAAAGGCGTTCGGTTAGACACAGGATAGGTACTTCGGGTCTCTCGCGGGCAGCCCGAAGCGTTGTCGATCCAGATGTAGTATAGGTAATTATTGCTGATGATGAAATTGTATGGGCAACCTGGCGGGCGGCCGCAGTAATAGCGTCTGGCGTGTTGGCTTCCGGATCATTATGTGCACTTTCAATTAGCGACCAAAACTCTGGATCAAGTTCGACCCGGTGAATGATCCGATCCATCATCTTAACGGCTTCAAGCGGATAGTGACCGGCTGCTGTTTCCGCGGAGAGCATCACCGCATCTGCACCATCGTAAACTGCAGTAGCCACATCAGAGGCTTCAGCCCTCGTTGGCGTTGGAGAATCATTCATTGATTCCAACATTTGCGTGGCGACAACTACGGGCTTACCTTGTTGACGGCATTTTCGAATAATCTGTTTTTGTAGGCTTGGTACATCTTCCGGTGGCAGCTCTACGCCAAGATCGCCACGGGCAACCATTACAGCATCGGACAGTACAATAATTTGGTCCAGATGTTCAATCGCACTCGGTTTTTCGAGTTTAGAAAGTATGCCGGCCCTCCCATCGATTATATTTTGGGCTTCGCTAATGTCTTCCGGCCGCTGGACGAAGCTTAATCCAATCAGATCAACTCCTTGATCTAGTGCGAAACTTAGGTCGTCCAGGTCTTTGGGGCTAAGTGAGGATATCGGTAGAACTGCATTAGGAATATTGACGCCCTTATGGTCGGAGATCCGGCCACCGACGACAACCTCAGCCTCAGCAAAGTCTTTACTAGCTTTAATAATTTTAAGTCGTAATTTTCCATCATCGATCAGAAAATCTGTGCCCTTTTTCAGCGCAGTGAAGACCTCGGGATGCGGTAGAGAAACTCGGTGGGCTGTACCCGGGTCTGTGTTGAGATCAAGGCGAAGGACCATACCCTTTTCAAGTTCTATAGCGCCTTCAGAAAATTCTCCAACACGAAGTTTTGGCCCCTGCAAGTCTGTGAGAATTCCTACAGGTCGCCCGGTTTCAATTTCCAACTTGCGAATAATAGAAATACGTGCGGCGTGGTCATCATGGCTACCATGGCTGAAATTTAGCCTGAATACATCCGCCCCGGCATCAAAGAGGCTCCGGATCATCCCAGGCGATTCGCTGGCTGGACCGAGTGTCGCCACTATCTTTGCTTGTCTATATCGCCGCATTACTCTTTTATAGAACAGGCTATCAATAGGCACCAGGGCATATCGCTAATGCCCGAAAGTCATTAACGTTTGTTAGCGTAGGGCCTGTGACTATTGCGTGGCTAAGTGTATCAAAAAATGTTGCGCTACGATGGGCTGTTAGGAGGCCAGTCGGATCCAAACCCATCTCAATTGCACCTGATAAACTGTAGGGAGTAATAAAGGCGCCGGCGTTAAGACTATTACCATCAATTCCGTCGGTATCACACGCTAGTGCCCACATTTTTGGGTCTCGGTTTAGGGCTAGCGCGAGAGCGAGCATATACTCGGAGTTTGGCCCACCTTTACCTTCTGATGCGCCCAGGGTCACAGTGAGTTCGCCGCCGGACAATAGAACCAACGGGCGAGACCCAGAGCTTCGAAAACGCGCCGCCTCNAGTGCNTGCTGAGCGTGATCATTNGCAATATTCTTGGCCTCACCTGTAATAGTGGCGCCNAGAATTATCGGTTCCCAGCCATGACGTTCTGCCTCCGATGCNGCAGCGTTTATGGCATCNCTGGCGCGGNCAANAANGGCAACTGAATTCTTCTNAAAAATATCGTNATCTANGATAGGTTNTCTTTTTNTGGAAAGGACNTTTNTNACGTTGCTGGGTATTTGGATTNNATANNGGTCTATNATATTCAANGCGGGNTCACTTGGTGANGGNNGAAGAGTCGGGCCGGAGGCAACGAATGTGGGATCGTCTCCCGGGACGTCTGATACAATCAGTGTTACAACACGTGCCGGATGCGCTGCCTCAGCAAGGCGTCCCCCTTTGATACGAGATATGGCCCGCCGAACGACATTAATCTCCGTAATCGGGGCCCCGGAGGCTAAGAGCTCAAAATTAACTTTCTGTTTGTCTTCAAGAGAGATCCCAGCTGCCGGGGCAGANAGNAGGCTTGAGCCTCCACCAGAAATAAGTGCGATGACTAGATCATTCGATTNAAGTTGAGACACTAATTTGAGTATTTTTGTGGCTGCCTTTTGACTTGCCGCGTCCGGCACCGGATGACCCGCTTCATTGACTTCTATATATTTACATTCGGTTCTATAGCCGTGCGGGACGACGACAAGACCAGATATTGGATCATTCCAGCTATTTTCAAGCGCTTTTGCCATTGCACCCGCGGCCTTGCCGCAGCCGACAATTATCGTTCTTCCGGTNGGAGGTTTTGGTAGGTGGGNTGGCAAACNCCGCTCTGCCGTAACAGCCTCGACTCCTATATNGAAAAGATGGCGTAAAAATTTTTCTGGTCGTTCTCTCATCAAGTCATTAGACCTTANCTAACATTCTCGAGCAAAGTTTGCGCCGTATAACAAGGCACCAGGAGAAAATATTTTGTATACCCTTCAGAAAGGTACCANGCCCTTTTCTGTTCTTAAATGGGTNGGGACTGCCACCGGNGTCATCGGAGCTTTTATACTCGCTCTAAATCTACCGTTAAGTGGTTGGGGTTGGGTTCTNTTTGCCACGTCTTCGCTTTGTTGGACAATTGCTGGCATGGTAATGCGNGATTACAGTCTAGTAGTGCTGCANTCGGCCTTTTTTGTCGTCGATATTATAGGTATTTGGCGCTGGCTTATAATATAANAAGTAAAGTACCGACCCNANTCTTTTTTTGCTAAACACCTTTANCTAAGATTAACCTTTATACTTCCGGTTTTAAAGGTTACGTAATTGAATTGCCGCCCTAATTAGTTGGGGTTAACTTAGACATTAAGCAGGAATCAAGGTCCTAAAAGGAATTAAAAATGGCTGATATTGACGAACAGACACAAGTTGAACTTGAGGCCGCCGCCTTTCGAACATTAACAGCGCATCTTCTTAAGCGAAATGACGTACAAAATATCGATATTATGAACTTAGCCGGCTTTTGTCGTAACTGTTTAAGCAAGTGGTATCTAGCCGCTGCAAANGAAAGAGGNATAGAAATGACTATGGATGACGCTCGCGAAAGCGTTTATGGCATGACCTATGANGANTGGAAATCAACCTATCAAAAAGAGGCGACGGNAGAGCAGCAGTCAAAGTTCAAGAAGGTGATGGAGAATCCAGAACTGACNAGTTGATTGTGGATCTCCGGTCCGNGCTTTATCCACAANTTCTTTAGCATTGGAGTCTGATTTGGGTCCCGATTCGGTCTGTCCTCTCCTATTTTACCCTCCAACAAAANAAANNGGGGGATAAAGGAATGGCGGATGGTACNGGTAATTTGGCACGAGACCATCTGCGTGCTTTTATTGAGCGTATAGANNGGCTTGAGGAAGAAAAAGCGACGCTAATGGAAGATATCCGTGAAATTTATGCCGAGGCCAAGGGCACGGGCTTTGATCCAAAAATTATGAGACAAGTGGTGAGGATTAGAAAAATAGAACCCGATCAGAGGCAGGAACANGNATATGTCTTNGATACNTACCTCTCCGCCCTTGGCATGCTTCAGCAATCAAGCGAANAAAAGGACCNATCAGCGGAAATTNCTGAACATTTAGGCACNGCGGAATAGCTGAGGTGGCAGCTTAAAACTAATACTCAAAACTAAATTCGGNTATTCGGCATCCNGGAGTTTGTCCTGGGTTTTAGTATNAAAATCACTGGCATCATGGCGCTCATGAAGCTGTTCATGCAGTNCACCACGATGTCTGTTNACCATNCGNCCGCGTTTNACGGGCTCGCGGGCGTCGATCTCCCTNGCCCANCGNAGGGNNTCCTTATAGCTTTCGGCATCGATAAACTCNGCGGCATCATATTGTCGGTTTAAAAGTAATCCACCATACCACGGCCATATTGCGATATCGGCTATGGTATATTCTTCNCCACNTATATANCGATGTTCCGCNAGACGNCGCTCAAGNACGTCAAGCTGNCGCTTNGTTTCCATCGTGAAACGGTCNATTGCATATTGAATTTTNACTGGNGCATAGTGATAAAAATGACCAAATCCNCCNCCTAAATANGGNGCACTNCCCATTTGCCACATCAGCCAAGANAAACATTCAGCTCGGTCTGCCGGTCTAGTGGGCAAGAAAGCCCGAAACTTTTCTGCGAGATAGAGTAGAATTGCACCAGATTCAAAAACACGGGTCGGTGGGTTAGTGCTGTGATCCATCAAAGCTGGAATTTTGGAGTTTGGATTCACGTCGACAAACCCGCTACCAAATTGATCGCCATCTCCAATCTTGATGATCCAGGCATCATACTCTGCATCAGCAAGACCAAGTGCGAGGAATTCTTCCAGCAAAATTGTAACTTTAACCCCGTTCGGTGTCCCTAAGGAATAAAGCTGTAGAGGATGCTTCCCAATCGGCAATTTTTTTTCGTGGGTGGGGCCGGCGATGGGTCGGTTAGTTGAGGAAAAGGGCCCACCATTGTCGGTTTCCCATTTCCAAACTTTGGGCGGCTTGTATTCTGTTTGACTAGACATACTTTATTGGTTCCCTTCGTACCCCCTAAATCTATCTCCGTTTGCACAACGTCAATTGTCTAAATTTTATCGTATTATTCCACGTTGCCAATCGGTATCGGAATATTTCGATTTAATTATTGCTTCTCAATTACCGATGTATTTTTTCTCGTACCTTTTACTTACGTTACCCCATATTTTCGGAAATAAGTCTCGCGGAGTTTTTCCTCAGTGCAACTCGGATTGTCGTAGGCCGGCGATAGAATAGGACTGACTGATGTTAATTTTATTAGTACCGCGTCGTGGACTTTTGTTGAAGGCCCAAGCTCCAGCAGTATGGTCTGATTAAATTCATTATAAATATCATCACCAGGGGAGTGCACTGTTGCGTTACCGGTAAAGCGGTAGCCGCGACGGGAAAAAACGTCGATACAGTTGATTTCAGTTTTGGAGTTGCGATTTAAATTCTCGATTGTCCTAGGTGACGCCAAATTAGCAAAAATAAGTGACCTGTCGTCAAAGGGCCGCAAAGTGCTCTTAGGAGATAAGTTTGGGCTACCGTCCTGATTGATTGTTGCAACAAAACTTAAATTTGAACGTTTAATAATTGTTTTTATATCGTCGTTTAACATTACAAACTTATCCCTACATTTGTTGAATGGGGTGTGTAGATTAAAGTAACTGTTAACAAAAAACTGTTTTTAGTAAAAATTACTTGGCTAATAGAGACCATAAAGTATTAAAATTTTAAAGGTCTGAGCTATTTTTCTAAGCTACTAAAAAATTGGTTATTTATACTAGAAATGTAGCATTGAATTGAAATTCCTGCCAAATATGGAATTCCCGTATCAAAGATATTTTAAGGATGAAAAAGAACTCAAAAAATCAATTTGTAGTTATTGCGATGTACCACTTTGTGCATCTTAAAGACTATAAAGATATGAAACCCCCACTTTTGAACCTTTGTTCTGAGAATGGTCTCAGGGGCACCATATTGCTCGCCAAAGAAGGATTGAATGGGACCATCTCTGGCGAGCGGGCGGGGGTCGAAGCTTTGCTCTCTTATCTCAAATCAGACCGGAGGTTTCAAACCCTTCAGTATAAAGAGTCATTTTCCAATACACCGCCGTTTCGGCGTATGAGGGTGAGGCTGAAACGTGAAATCGTAACTATGGGTGTTCCTGATGCTGACCCTACTTCGCTTTGTGGTAAACGGGTCGACGCAGAAAAATGGAATGAATTGGTAGAGGACCCCAGTGTCTTAAAGATTGATACGCGCAACACTTATGAACACGACGTTGGAACCTTTAAAAATGCTATTTCCCCTGGTACCGAGAGGTTTCGAGATTTTCCTAAATTTGTGAATGCTGAATTGGATCCCCACAAGCATCAAAGGGTCGCAATGTTTTGTACCGGTGGAATACGATGTGAAAAAGCAACTAACTATATGATAAAAAAAGGTTTCAAGGATGTCTATCATCTGGATGGCGGCATCCTTAAATACCTAGAAACGGTCGATAAAAATCAAAGTCTGTGGCGCGGGGAATGTTTTGTTTTTGATGACCGTGTGACGGTGGACAATAATCTGGCGTCCGGGTCCTATGTTCAGTGTTATGCTTGCCGGCGCCCATTGTCTGAGATCGACTGTCAATCACCACTCTTTGAGAAAGGTGTCTCTTGCCATCACTGTCATGGAAAACACAAGCCAAAAAAAATCGCCGGTTTAAAGGAACGCCAAAGGCAGTATGAAATTGCCGATAGTCGGAAAAGGCGGTCGAATGATGGCTATAGTCAAGATAATAATGACGACTAATTTATTATGAAACAATATCCTATCCTTTATTCATTTCGACGCTGTCCTTACGCCATTAGAGGCCGCATGGCATTAAAGCAGGCAGGAATTATTTGCGAACTGCGGGAAGTAGCGCTGCGAAACAAGCCTAAAAACCTGATTGCTTTGTCGCCTAAAGGGACGGTGCCCGTCTTGGAACTCGCTGACGGTACAGTATTGGATGAGAGCCTTGATATAATGCGCTGGGCACTTAATATTCGCGATCCCGATTTCTGGCTAGAGTCTATAGTTGAAGCCTTACCGCTGCTTCATCAACTTGACCAAAATTTTAAATATGACTTGGATCGATATAAGTATTTTGTGAATTATCCTGAACATTCCAGAATCTATTATAGAGCGCTTGGGGAAAAATTTCTTGCCAAACTAGAAGATAAGCTCTTGGCAAATAACGGTAAGGGCATCTGTGATGCGCGAACGACATTCGCTGATATCGCGGTTTTTCCATTTGTCCGCCAGTTTGCTTTCGTCGACAAACCTTGGTTTGATGAAACACCCTACAATTTACTAAAAGGTTGGCTAATACATCACCTCGATAGTGAGTTATTCCTGTCAGTGATGCATAAATACAACCCCTGGAAAAAAGGCGACGAAGTTTTCTTATTTGGTAAAACTATTTCTTAATCGTGTATTAGAATTTTTCTATCCAAGGGCGAAGTTCTAGTTCCCAAGCCCAACTATCAGGGGGTTGTCGCCAGAAGTTAAAATAACTATTGGCTATACTTTCAGGTTTTAGCAGTCCATCTGGCCCTCGATCCGTTCTCGGGTCTTGAGGTTGGCGGATGCCTCCGTCAATAACGAAATGGGCAACATGAATATTTTGTGGGTGGAGTTCACGCGCCATACTCTGTGCAAGACCACGCAGACCAAATTTGCCCATCGCGAAAGTGGCTGAATTGGGATACCCCTTTACACCCGCAGAGGCACCAGTGAAGAAAATAGCACCGCTACCGCGTTGAACCATTTGCTTGGCCGCTTGCTGAGCAACAAGAAAGCCGCCATAACAAGTGATCTTTATAGCCTTCAGTACGGCATCCGGGTCAATATCTATGATCGGTCCCCGGACACGATTTGAAGCATTATAGATCACAATATCTGGCTGGTTGAAGTCGTCAGTTACATTTCTAAATAGTTCTTCGACCTTTGAAGGATCGGTTGCGTCACAAATGTAGGCTTTGGCATTAGTTTCTGAGATGAGTTTATCAAGTTTTTCAATATTACGTGCCGCAAGCGCAACCGCTACCCCTTCAGAAGAAAATTTCCGGGCCAAGGACGCACTAAGGCCTAAACCGGCGCCAACGATTAGAGCTGTTTCGCTTTTAGCCATGGTCTTCTCCCTAGACGATTAATCATACTATTTTTTTACGAGTGGTCGGACGACGACATGGTGGATCACCTTGCTGACATGTTTTACCCGTTTCGCAATCGTTAGAACCTTACGGAGCTCAAGATTTGAGAGAGCGCGGCCCAAAAGGTAAACCGTCGAGTTAATTACACGGACCTGATAATTGGCTGATTTAACCCCATTTTCGGCAAAAAGCTGTGAACGAATTTTTGCTCTAATCCAGACATCATTTGCGGTATTTTTATATCCACCTAAATTAGTCACCTGGACATTATTATAGATTACCTGGATACCTGGAATTCCCTTAGCTAAAGTTTCAATACGTCGCCGATTGAAGTCTGATTTCACGGCGCCGGTAAGCATAACTCTTCCCTCATAAACATTGGTCTTGAGATCAAGAAATAAATCTATGTTTTTGCGGTTGAACAGGCGTTTATTAATGTCGAGTTCAATCTCGGCGTCGGTGGCAACCTGATTTAATTTGCGGTCATCGACCGTTGCACAGCCTTGGGCCAGTACTAAAATAATAAGTAAGCTAGCAAACTTAGTCCTTCGCCAATTCAGTTGGTCTTTTTTATGTGAATTAACGTCCATAAAGTGCCTCCAGCGTTTTGCCATGTTTTGCGTTTATCATATGGCGTCGTATCTTTAGCGTTGGTGTCATCATACCGTTGTCGATGGTAAATGCTTCTGCTGTTAGGGTAAGGCGACGAACCCTTTCTATAACAGAAAGATCATTGTTGACNCGNTCNACAGCNTCACTAATTAATGANGAAAAACTGCTGTTTTCGNTTAGTGAATCCATAGGCTCACTCTCGAGACCATTCTTTTNGGCCCANAGAAGGGTAAACTCTTCATCCGGNACAATCAAAGCGACAAGGTGNGGGCGCTTGTCGCCAAAGACCATCGCCTGGCTGATTTCTGGTTGNGCAGTAAGCATGCCCTCTATNCNTTGGGGCGCGATATTGTCGCCGCCCGAATTGACAATGATATCCTTTTTCCGGTCAGTAATTTTTAGATGACCGTCCAAATCAAACTCACCAATATCGCCTGTGTAAAGCCAACCATCTTTGATTACTTCTGCGGTGGCCTCAGAATTATTCCAGTAGCCTTGCATGACCAGCTCGCCGCGAACGATGATTTCTCCGTCCTCAGCTATGCGGCATTCGACCCCTGTCATCGGGGTCCCAACAGTATCTATCCGATTATGGGAAGGTGGGTTACAACTTATCACCGGCGCGCTCTCTGTTTGACCGTAGCCCTGGAGAAGCCTTACACCAAGAGCCGTAAAGAAGATCCCAATATCGTAATTAAGCGGGGCTCCACCTGAAATTAACGCTTTGAGCTGGCCGCCGAACCGGTCTTTGACTTTCTTCCGAACTAACTTGGTCATAAGTCTATTCTGAATACGTTCGACTATTGATAGGCTTTCGGGGTTCTCATACTCCTTCCGTCCCAGTGTGGTGGTTAATTCAAAAAGTTTTTCTGACAGTCCTCCTTTCTGTTTTACGCCATGGCGGATGCGGTCATGCATTACCTCATAGAGGCGCGGAACGGCGGTCATCAGAGTTGGATGCACTTCCCCCATATTTTGGGCTAGCTTATCAATACCCTCTGCGTAATAAATTTGTGCACCGATCATTATTGGAAAGAATTGTCCAGCGGTATGCTCGTATGAGTGCGACAGCGGCAAGAATGAGAGAAAAACCTCATCATCTAATCCTATTTCTTTAAGCATTTCGGTCGAACCCGAGCAATTACACAGAATGGCGCCATGGCTTAACATTACGCCTTTCGGTGCCCCTCCGGTTCCAGACGTATAAATCAGGCATGCCGTATCGTTTCGGACGATGTCGCCGGCGGCTGCTTTAAGAGTTTCTAACCCATTGTTCTGAGACGAAATCAAGGTATCCCATAGATGGGTAGAAATACCGTTCGTATTATCTTCGGGTATAACTTCCATCGTGATTGCAAATCTCACGCAGGCCGCCTCTTTGGCAGCGGTCAAAACCTTTTTAGCGAGAGCGGGAGTTGAAACGATGACGGCACTCGCTCCTGAATCTTCGAGAACATGACGGTGGTCAGCGACGCCATTGGTAATATATGCCGGAACAGTAATACCCCCTGCAGCCATGATCGCGAGATCAGCAATTGGCCACTCGGGGCGGCTCTCAGAAATTAGCCCGACACGGTCACCAGGCTTGATGCCCAAACTGCAGAGCCCACTGGCTAACGCGGAAACCTGTTTTCCCGCCTCTGCCCAGCTTACCGACTGCCAGTTACCATCTTGCTTGCTCCATAGAAATGGTGCGTCGCCTTTTCGAATTGTCTGTTCAAAAAACAATGACACTAAATTTTTTGGCTTTTCTATCATCCCAATCTCAACTCGAGTAAAGTTTTCTGCATCAGTATACATTATAACGAAAGAGACTCGAACCAGGTTTAAGATTTAAGTTCTTATGGGGGGCCCTGTTCTCGTTCAAAAATCGGTTTGGTCTTATAATTTTATAGTTGTTTATTTGTCAGCCCATAATGATGTGCATCGTGTAGCGATTACCTGTTCAAATGGAATAGGTCCGCTAAGCTGGCCAGACAAGTATGCGAAGTTATTCATANGCTNAACNGTNTCGCGCGTTANCTCCGGNTNATAGAANGGTGCATCGCGTTCGACAATGCNCGNGATNAGAGNCGCCGCTTCNGGCGGAAACAAGCNGTCTCCNACTTNNCGCGNAAGACTAGGATCNGCGCGGAGGGCGCTCTGCGTCTTNANAATGGCACGCACTGCAGCATCAATGGCTTNTGGCTCACGCGAAATATAGTCNTCTGTTGAGACTANACCGGCGCAGGTCGCAAAGCGAACATCACCAGGGTCATCGCCTCGCCTAACATCAACGTGTATTTTTCCAATACCTCTGCTNACGGCTGTTTCTGCCCCCATAGCGTTTGACCAGTATCCGTCAATTATNCCGTCATTTAGAGCGTTGGCAGCGAAGACCCCAAATGAGACGTCGCGTTCCTTTGAGCCGGGTAAATCGATTATCTTTATATCCTTCTCCGGGTCGAGGCCGCCTCCTCGCAGCATGTATTTAAAAGCTAGATCCGGTCCTTCNGCGGCTGTAAGTGTCAAACCCCGCAACGCCGAAACGTCTCCGCGTTCTGCTGTTAAATCTGACCGTATTGTTAGAAGCCATGGCGTTCCCTGCGAGAGGGCAACGCATACCTTGGCGCCTTCCCAATCGGGAAACTCCGTNAGTGCATCAAATACCGAGCCAGCAATCATTGCGTCTGCTTCGCCTGCCCGAAGCGCTTTTGTTGAGCCTATCGATGAAACCAACTCAATTTCGACATCAAGTCCCTCTGCTTTGAAGTAGCCGAGCTCGTATGCGGCNANAGCTGGAAAACAAGTGTTGCTTACGAGGTCTACGGCGGCGATACGCATCTTTAATTCTCCGAGTGTTTATTATGAAAAAGGGTAAGCTCCAGCGAGAGTGATAAAAATNGATACTAATTNATAGAGTTTCTTCNTTTTGTTGATTTTGCATTCAAAGCTTGGTTTCCCTTAACTGGCATCTTATATCGATAGTGAAAACTATGGAGTAGAAGATGGACGCGAGGCGGCGANATAAAACNCAACTTCCGCACTGGGATCTTACGGATCTCTATCCTGGCCGCAATAGCGCGGCTTTGAAAAATGATTTAGCGAGAGTNAAAAGCCATTCTGNAGCCTTCCATAAAAAATATTTTGGTAAGCTTGGCAAGCTATCTGGTGTNGCTCTCGGTGGTGCTGTGCGTTCCTATGAAAGGATCGACGAGACGTTGTCGCGGATNATGAGTTATGCGCAGCTTGTTCNNGCCGCNGANGTCGCCGATNCCGAGGTNGGACGTTTTTATCAGACGACCCAAGAAGTCGTGAATGATATAGCCAGGCATTTGGTCTTCTTCACGTTAGAAATCAATCAAATTAGTGACNCAGNCCTNAAAAAGAAATTAAAGGNGCCTGCTTTAGCGTATTATGACCCTTGGATTCGGGATATTAGAAAATTTCGTCCTCATGAGNTAAATGAAGAGATGGAACGCCTTCTACATGACAAACGTGTAGCCGGGCGTTCCGCTTGGAACCGGCTTTTTGATGANACTATGGCGCGTATGCGGATCNATTTGGATGGTAAAAAACAAACCGCTGAGGAAGTCCTGCACAGAATGNCNGACAGGGATGGAGATAAGCGAAAAAAAGCCGCTAAGGCCTTAGGNAAAAAATTNAGCGAGAATGTNCACTTATTTGGTCTGATCACTAATACGTTGGCTAAGGATAAAGAAATTGATGATCGCTGGCGCAACTATGCANGACCTCAATCCTCGCGNAACCTNGCCAACCACGTTGAAGATGAAGTCGTCGANGCCCTTTCAGCNGCNGTAAGGCAATCTTATNCTGATTTGTCGCATCGNTATTATAGTTTAAAGGCGCGTTGGTTTGGNAAACGCAAGCTTGATTACTGGGACCGCAACNCACCATTACCAAATGGCGGAGGCAAAGACATACCTTGGGATGAAGCGCAGTCATTGGTGCTCGATGCTTATGACCAGT
>PBOV01000080.1 GCA_002724505.1 Rhodospirillaceae bacterium
CAGTGAGTAAAATCAATAAAGATATTTAGATACAATAACTTAATTACCAAAAACGTAATGAATTTAGAATTAATCAAGGACTAAAGGGGAACAAATATCCAATGTCACTTAAAATCAGACTTTCCCGGGGTGGGGCCAAGAAGCGGCCTTTTTATCGAATTGTTGTCGCCGACTCGCGAAGTCCGCGGGATGGACGATTCATCGAACGTATCGGTGTTTATAATCCAATGCTTAAGCGTGAAGATCCAAACCGTATTCAGTTCAACGAAGAACGTGTTCGGCATTGGTTGTCGAATGGTGCTACACCGAGTGATCGGGTGGCTCGATTTCTAGGTGCAGCTGAAATTATTCCCATGCCGGAACGCCGCGAGCAGACCAAGAAGGATAAGCCGCGAGCTAAAACATTGGAACGCTTAAAGGAGCAGGAAGAAGCTAAGAAGGAAGCTGATGCAGTGGCGGCAGCAAAGGCATCCACTGAAGAGGCCCAGGCTGAGGATGCCTCGGTTGAGGAAGCATCAGTAGAAGCTGCCCCGGTGGAAGAGACTCAAGCTGAGGAAGCCCCGGTCGAGGAAACACCAGTAGAAGTTGTCCCAGCGAAGGAAGCCACCGCTGAAGAAGAGCCAGTGGAAGAGGCCCAAGCTGAGGAAACTCCGGTAGAGGAGGTTTCTATCGAAGACGAAGAGAAAAAGGAAAAACAGACCTAATACAAAAGGTCTTATTCAGACGGGGCAAATGAAAAGGAATAATTCCATAAACCGAGTGTGTGTAGGCCGTATCGCCGGAGCCCATGGGGTGCAGGGTTTAATTCGGATCAATAGCTATACGGAAGACCCTATGGATGTCGCGGCATACGGACCGGTTACCGATGAATATGGCGAACGCATGTTTGAACTAGAGGCAAAACGTATGACTAAGACGCAAGTCGTGGCGCGCATAAAGGGTGTTATGGATCGCAATGCTGCGGAAGCGTTACAGGGTTTACGCATATTTATATTGCGCGAAGTTATGCCACCAACTGCAGACGACGAATTCTATTGTGAAGACCTTATCGGTCTTGCAGCTGAAACAGTCGATGGCAAGTCACTTGGGAGCGTACTCTCGTTGCAGGAGTTTGGTGCTGGTGAAATGCTTGAAATAGGTAGGCGTCGCGGGGGTACTACGTTGGTACCATTCACAAAAGACGTTGTTCCGCAGGTTGATTTGGAGACGAAGAGAGTAGTCATTGATCCTCCTATTGGTCTACTTGAACCAATCACTAAAGAGGACCTAGGAAGTAGCCTGGAGGAAAGGGGGGAGTACAATGGCTGAGTTTTGTTGGACTGCAAAAGTGCTAACGCTTTTCCCTGATATGTTCCCTGGGCCTTTAGGTTTTTCACTTGCAGGAAAGGCGCTAGATAAGGGCCTTTGGGCACTAGAAACAACGGATATACGTAAGTTTGCCAGTGATAAACATGCAACGGTTGATGNTNCTCCTTTTGGTGGTGGGCCNGGGATGGTGATGNGGGCTGATATCGTCGGGAATGCANTAGATGCTGNAAATTTAAAATCCCGNCCGATTTATTTAACACCGCGGGGCAAGCCTCTCGATCAGAAACGGGTTCGGGCGCTTGCTTCGGATCCGGAGATCGCCNTCCTGTGCGGACGGTTTGANGGTGTTGATGAACGGGTNTTGGNNAGGCATNACCTGGAACAGGTTAGCCTCGGNGATTTCGTCCTTTCTGGCGGCGAACCAGCGGCAATCACACTGATTGATGCGTGTGTCCGGCTGTTGCCNGGCGTGATAGGTAAAGAGGAATCGCTGAAGGANGAAAGTTTTGAAGGGGGGCTACTTGAATATCCTCATTACACGCGCCCTGTTAATTGGCAGGGNCAAAANGTNCCAGAGCTATTGTTAAGTGGACACCACNAAAAAATTAAGAGCTGGCGGCGTGAGGCCGCTGAACGGATTACTCAAGAACGACGTCCTGATCTCTGGAAAAGGTATCAGGAGAGTCATATGGCGATAAAGGATTAAGACCATGAATATTATCGAAACGCTTGAAGAAGAAGAAATCAGCAAGCTAACAGCTGAGCGAGAGGTCCCTGATTTTGGTGCCGGTGATACGCTGCGCGTTCATGTTAAGGTCGTTGAAGGGACGCGCGAGCGGGTCCAAGTGTTTGAAGGTGTATGTATTGCCCGAAAAAATTCCGGGATCAATTCCGCATTTACTGTTCGAAAAATTTCATACGGTGAAGGAGTTGAACGTGTATTTCCTCTTTATTCGCCGAGGATCGAAAAAATTGAGGTTATCCGCCGTGGCGCTGTTCGCCGTGCCAAACTTTATTACCTGCGTGAGTTGCGCGGCAAAAAGGCACGGATCGCTCAAAAGGTCGAACGTCGAGTGGGCGCTGACCAAGTTGCTAAAAAAGAAGAAGTTGCGGTTGCCTCTGATGAAACTATTCAAGAGACAGAGTCTGAAATAGTAGCTGAAACGAACCCCTCTGAAGAGGGCGGTAAGGAAATAAACGCTGAAGGCAGTGAGGATAAGTAAGGATATAGCTGCTTAAAGTTAGGGGCTTTAATTTGACGAAGGGAGTTGGAATGATGTCGGGACCGAAGACATTATTTGATAAGATTTGGCAAAGTCATTTAGTGGATGAGCAGGATGATGGCACGTGTCTTATCTATATCGATCGGCAATTGATTCATGAAATTACTAGTGCGCAGGCATTCGATGGCTTACGAGAATCTGGTCGCAAGGCACGGCGGCCAGAGGCAAATCTCTGCGTACCGGATCACAACGTACCAACGACGCCCGGTCGCGGTGGCACGGATGAGATTGAAGATGACGAATCTCGTATCCAGCTAGAGGTTCTAGAAAAGAATGCTGCGGAATTTGGCCTTCCGTATATTTCAATAAATGATGAACGCCAGGGAATCGTCCATGTCATCGGGCCCGAGCAAGGTTTTACTCAGCCCGGAGTGACGTTGGTTTGCGGTGATTCTCACACCGCAACCCATGGTGCTTTCGGTGCGCTGGCCTTTGGTGTTGGGACGTCCGAGGTTGAACATGTACTTGCTACGCAGACCTTGATCCAGCGCCCAGCTAAAAATATGCGTATCACCGTCAATGGTTCATTACCTGTGGGCTGTACGGCTAAAGACTTGGTTTTAGCCATCATTGGTAAAATTGGAACTGCAGGCGGCACTGGACATGTTATCGAATATGCGGGGCCAGCGGTTGAAGAGCTGTCGATGGAAGGTCGGATGACGGTTTGCAACATGACAATTGAAGCAGGGGCCCGTGCTGGGCTAGTAGCGCCGGATGAAAAGACCTTCGAGTATTTAAAAGGTCGTCCGCAATGTCCAAAAGGCGCGCAATGGGAATTAGCCGTTGAGCGTTGGAGCAAGTTGCCATCTGACCCGGGTGCCACGTATGACACTGAAGTAGAGCTTGATGTTTCCGAAATTGTCCCGCAGGTAACTTGGGGAACGAGTCCTGAAGATGAGATTGGAATTACTAGTGTGGTGCCAAATCCCGCCGAGATAGTGGATGCAAATCGTCGCTCGGCGATGGAGCGCTCTCTGGAATATATGGACCTAAAACCAGGGACAAAGATGACTGATATACCGGTCGACAAAGTTTTTATTGGTTCCTGTACCAATTCACGAATAGAGGATATGCGGGCTGCGGCAGCGGTTGCTGAAGGTCGAAAGGTAGCGGATTCCGTTTATGCAATGGTCGTTCCAGGATCCGGTTTGGTTAAGATGCAGGCCGAGGAAGAGGGTCTGGATAAAATTTTTACCGAAGCCGGCTTTCACTGGCGTGAGCCAGGTTGTTCAATGTGTCTCGCTATGAATGGCGATATGCTGCAGCCTGGTGAACGATCGGCTTCCACTTCAAATCGGAATTTTGAGGGCCGTCAGGGCCCCGGGGGTAGAACCCATCTTGTAAGCCCTATGATGGCTGCTGCAGCGGCTATTGCGGGTCACCTGGCAGACGTCCGTGATTTGATCAAGTAAGGAAAGGCTATAATGGAAAAATTTACAAAATTGACGGCGGTAGCAGCCCCTTTACCAATCGTTAATTGCGACACGGATAAGATTATTCCGGCGCGTTTTCTCAAGACACTGACCCGCACGGGCCTTGGGAAAAATTTATTTGATCCGCTTCGTTATGATCCTAAAACGGGAGAAGAGAATCCTGATTTTGTGCTTAATAAACCAGCATACCGAAATGCAGAAATTCTCGTTGCCGGTCACAATTTCGGTTGCGGGTCTTCCCGCGAACATGCTCCCTGGGCCTTATTAGATTTTGGTATTCGATGTGTAATATCTACAGATTTTGCTGACATCTTCTATAACAATAGTTCGAAGAACGGTATACTGTTAATCAAAGTATCGCGGGAAGAGTTAGAGAAGTTGTTGGGGGACTCCGAACGTGGTGCTAATGCAACTATGACGGTAGATCTCGAAAATCAGGAAATCACCAACGCCGACGGCGAAAAAATTTCTTTTGAAGTAGATTCCTTTAAAAAACACTGCCTTCTTAATGGTCTTGATGACATCGGACTCACTTTACAGAAAGAATCATCAATTTCGTCTTATGAGGAAAAACAGAAAGCGTCAGAGCCTTGGCTCTATGCATAACGCTCGACATAATCCGATGTAATTAGGGCGGGTCTTCGGACCCGCCATTTTTTATAACGAAACAGGGACTCCCAACCTCGATATGGGTATGTTAGAGCTTCCTGCGGAAAAATAGAATTAAGAAGGAAAATTTAGATGGCTGCCAATAAAAAGATATTGATGTTGCCTGGCGATGGAATTGGTCCCGAAGTTATGGGTGAGGTTGGCCGTGTGATGGATTGGATGTCTAAAAATCGCCAGGTTAGCTTTGATACCGAAGAGGATATCATCGGCGGCGCTTGCATTGACGCATATGGCGTACCTATGAAAGAGGAGACTATTGAGGCCGCTCGAACAGCCGACGCAGTTTTACTTGGAGCAGTTGGCGGTCCTAAATGGGATAACGTCGATTTTGACATACGCCCGGAAGCTGGTCTCCTTCAAATCCGAAAGGAACTTGGTTTATTTGCTAATTTGCGTCCTGCGATCGTGTTCGATGCGCTGGCCGATGCCTCAAGTTTAAAACGCGAGATAGTTGCGGGCCTGGATATTTTGATCGTTCGTGAGCTTACGGGGGGCATCTATTTTGGTGAACCGCGAGGGGTTGAGGGTTTATCAGGCGGCGGCAAGCGCGGATACAATTCGCTGGTTTACACCACACCGGAAGTGGAGAGGATTGCGAGAGTTGGCTTTGAGCTTGCCATGAAACGTAACAAGAAACTTTGCTCAATCGACAAAGCTAACGTTCTTGAGAGTACTAAAATGTGGCGAGAGGAAGTTGTTCGTATCGCACCAGATTATCCTGAAGTTGAGCTTTCCCATATGCTTGTGGACAATGCTGCGATGCAGCTTGTCCGTGATCCCAAACAGTTTGATGTGATTGTCACAACCAATATGTTTGGGGATATCTTGTCGGATTGCGCTTCCATGGCGACCGGGTCACTTGGCATGTTGCCTTCGGCTTCATTGGGTGCGCCGGATGCCAGTGGCAAGCGCAACGCACTTTATGAACCAGTGCACGGCACTGCGCCAGATATTGCTGGGCAAGGTAAAGCTAATCCGTTAGCCATGATGTTGAGCTTTGCAATGATGCTGCGCTACTCATTTGATATGGGTGAGGATGCCGATAATGTTGAATCAGCAGTGGAAAGAGTGCTCGACGCGGGTTTGCGTACAGGAGATATTATGTCGGACGGCAAAAAATTAGTATCGACTGAGGCGATGGGAAAAGCGGTAATCGCGGAGATAGATCAAATCTTCGCATCCCAATAGCTAAATTTCTTGTTGAAACGCCTCAATAGTCTTGATATTTCCTCAGAAATAATCTGTAAAGGAATAACGCATGCAGTATCTTTTAGGCGTAACATCGACGGTCTTTTTTATACTAGCAACTGTTATCGGCGCCCATGCCTGCAGCGCCAGTCATAGCAAGTCTGTAGGTATATCTTCGTCGATACATACGGCTGATGTTCCAATTGTGACACCGAAGCCGACTCCGGGCGACTGAGAATTTTAATATAATTATATAAACTGCACGCCCAAGTGATTGGCACGCGTTAGGTTTTAACATTTAGGGTAAATCGTAAGTATGAGGTACCTTTAATAGAATCTTGGCGTTCATTTTTCAGCGTAAACTTGGAATTAAAAATAAAATCATAACTTGAAAAACGCTACTCAGGATCGTAATTGAGGGCTTCGGTTTTTGCAGCGTTTGATGATCGTTGTTAATTTACATGGGAACTAGATTATGGGGTACAAAGTCGCCGTCGTTGGCGCCACTGGCAATGTAGGCCGTGAAATATTGCAGACTCTTTCTGAGCGAGCATTTCCGGTCGATGAAATTGTTGCATTAGCTTCCGAGAGGTCATCTGGACGTGAAGTCTCGTTCGGTGAAAAAGATATACTCAAGGTTCGGGAATTGAATGATTTTGATTTTACCGGATTTGATGTTGGGTTGTTCTCCCCAGGAGCAAAAGTTTCTGCGATACATGGGCCGCGGGCGGCGAAGGCGGGGTGTGTAGTAATTGATAACACCTCTGAATTCCGAATGGACCCCGACGTTCCCCTTGTAATACCAGAAGTAAATGCAGGGGCGATCGAACTTCATACAAAAAGAAATATTATTGCTAATCCAAATTGCTCTACAATTCAGTTGGTTATGGCTTTGAAGCCATTGCATGATGCAGCAAAAATTCGGCGGGTAGTGGTTTCAACCTACCAGTCTGTTTCTGGTGGCGGTAAGGCTGCTATGGACGAACTGTTTAACCAGACGCGGGGTATTTTTGTAAACGATCAGGCTGTGCCGGACCAGTTCACAAAGCAGATTGCTTTTAATGTTATTCCCCATATTGATGTCTTTATGGATGGTGGTGATACCAAGGAAGAGTGGAAAATGAGGGTTGAGACAAAAAAGATTCTCGACCGAGAGATTAAAATCAGTGCCACATGCGTGCGGGTACCGGTATTTGTTGGGCACGCAGAGTCAGTCAATGTCGAGCTTGCGAATGAGTTAACGGTGGAGCACGCTCGCAACCTTTTTCGTTCTATGCCCGGCGTTACTTTAATCGACCATAGAGCCGACGAAGGTTATGTTACGCCTGTAGAATGTGCGGGCGATGATATGGTCTACGTCAGCCGCGTTAGGAAAGACCCAAGTATTAAATTTGGACTTTCATTTTGGTGTGTGTCTGACAACCTCCGTAAAGGAGCCGCACTGAACGCCGTCCAGATCGCTGAGCACCTTTTTGGTGTGCAGCCGGCGGAGTTAAATGAGGATGACGAAAAATATCTTACATTGGCGGTAGATGATCCTGGCGATTAGGGCGGGGCGGTAGAAGTCGATTAACAAGCCAAATCTTTGAAACCAGGCAATAGCGTCAAATAAATATAAATATCTGCTACTTAGGCTATTTCTGCAGAGAGCGGATCTATTTAAATGTGAGTTTTCACACTATCGGGCCCCGCTTATGCAATCCGAGCCGGCGTTCCGACAATAATAAATACGTCTTCAATATATTGGTGGCATTCGATTGTTATTTTAGTGCTGGTTTATCACTGTCCTTTATCCCTTTTTGCACTTGACGGGTTTCCTTATAATAGTGCTGAGGATCAGAAAAATTTCGCTGGGAGTTTTGTTATGACTGCTGATCAAAAAATTGCTGACCGGCCTCGCCGCAGCGCCATGTATACCCCTGGCGCTAACAAACGTGCTTTAGAAAAAGGTCGCGAAGTGCCTGCCGATATCCTCATTATGGATTTAGAAGACGGCGTGGCACCAGATGCGAAAGCTTCGGCGCGCGTAAATATTTTGCAAGTTCTGGGAGAGGGTGGCTATGGGCGCCGTGAGGTAGGTGTTCGAATTAATGGGGTGGGTAGTGAATGGCATGAACAGGACGTGGCCGCGGTTGCGACGTCTGGGGCGAATATGATTGTCGTCCCTAAGGTGGATACGCCAGAGATGGTTGTTAAAATTGCTGAGCATTTAGAAGGGTTTGGGGCGCCCGTGGATATGCAGATTTGGTGCATGATCGAAACTGCGCGCGGCGTACTTAATGTAAATACGATTGCGGCAGCAAATTCACGAGTGGGCGCGCTTCTTATAGGCTCCGCTGATTTAACCAAAGATTTAAAGGCTCAGCATGTCCCGGATCGCCTTCCCTTAATGACGAGTATCCAACTTTGTGTACTAGCAGCTCGGGCTAATAACCTGACTATTCTTGATAGCCCATTTTTTGACCTTTCTGATGATGATGGTTTTCTGGGATCCTGTCGGCAGGGACGGGCAATGGGGTTTGATGGAAAAACCTTGCTTCACCCGAAGACGGTCGCTGGCGCGAATGCTATCTTTGGCCCCTCTAAAGAAGAAATCAGCTGGGCGCACAAAATTACTAAGGCGCATCAGAGAGCCTTGGCTGAAGGCAGAGGTGTAACCCTTGTGGATGGGCAACTCGTCGAAGGACTCCACGTAGAGGAAGCCCAGCGGTTAGTCCTTATGGCAGAAACAATTAAAGAATTAGAAGAGACCTAAAA
>PBOV01000081.1 GCA_002724505.1 Rhodospirillaceae bacterium
ATAAAGTTAATGTCTGCTCTTCCATTCCGTGATGCCATGGATGCTTTTGGGGTGCATTAGCACGAGTTCTCAGCCATATGTGTAGTGGCGCTGCTTCTTGATTGAGGCGATCCATTTCTTCTAGAACGCCCGGTGGAAGACTATTATTTGATAAAGTTGAATTTTGNTCTGCAACCATGTCTATGCCTCTAATAGAATTTAATAATCCAATATTCTAGGGTGATAGGCTAGCTCGGATTGTTATTATAGTTTTGATTTAACCTTTGGCGGCGCTTTAGGTGTAATCAACTTTTGGTGATTTGTGTTCGTAGGATGAATTTGACCTACCTTTTTATGTTCCCTAACAATATGGGCNGAAAAATTAAAATATGGGGAGTGAGTTGATGGCGCAAAAAGCCGTGATAGAGGGCCTTGACATTGCTGTTAATGAATTTGTAGGNCGNACNTTGATCTTTAAGGATGATGCGTGGACNAAAAACCGCTGCCGGGCCTTTGTTTTGCAACACCGTCAGAATACGCGATACCGTAATTCTGTGCTTAANCTTAAGGTNGCTACTAACTGCCCAATCTGGGATATAAAGNTAGATATTATCGANGCATGTTCTCAGGAGATTATTGCCGATAATGAATATGGAAANGGCAAACCCCATTGGNAAATTCTAGAGGACCTTGGTGTCCGNATTGGCATGGANAGCNGTGATATTCAGAGCGCCANACCATCNGATAGCACCCAGCTTAGNTGGGATGCATGGTCAGGCTTAATGACCAATGCCCACTGGTTAATTGGTTTGATCGGTAATACCTGCTCTGAGCGTGTTAATGTTCCNGGCTATGGTACTGGCAGAATTAAAGAACTTGGCTGGTTTGGTCATGTGCGCGGCGTTTGGCAGGATATGTGGGATTTATCAGATGAAGATGTTAATTTCTTTAAATTGCATACNGATGCCGACCTTGAACATTCNGAATTGGGCTGGCGCAACGTTGCAACTTATGCCGAAACCCTGAATTTAGAAGATGAGGTGGTTGAGGCTTGCCGCCGAAACCTTGTAGTCTGGGAGAATTACTTTAATGGTATCTGCCATTTNGGCGACTCGTTCGACTAGCTTTAATTGGGCTGCCGAGTAAATTAATTTTGGAGTAAACGGTATGGCTAATTCCCGGCTTAAACTAACCTTCGCTAGCAGTGATTACGAACATGTCCGTGACCTCACTATGGGGCCCATTGAACCAGANGGCATTGAGCTAGTTCCGATAACACTACAGATTGAAGAGATGTTTTACCGCTTTATAAATTTCGAGGAATTTGATATTTCAGAAATTTCTAGCGGNAAATACACCTCTATGATTAGTCAGGGCGACGATAGATTTGTGGGCTTNCCNATATTNCCATCCCGAGTAGCGCGNCAATCTTCNGTTTATATTNTGCCTGGTGGACCGATCAAGACNGCAGANGATTTACGNGGNAANAAANTTGGGGTTCCGGAATGGGGNCAGTCGGCNTCTGTTTATTCAAGGGGCTGGNTTCANCATGAGNTNGGNATTCCNCTAACGGAAATAGAATGGCACCAGGCCGGNGTTAATCAGCCGGGNCGCAAAGAGAAAGTCGCACTNAATTTGCCNGATGGTATNGTCCTTAAGCCGCAGCCAGATAAGTCGTTGAGTGGNATGTTACTTGATGGNGAAATNGATGCAATTTTAACNGCACACGCGCCGGAGATAGTCGAAAAACGTGATCCTCGGATTGTAAGGCTATNTCCAAACTATCGTGAAATNGAGAANCAATATTACCGTGACACTGGTATTTGGCCAATAATGCACCTCTATGCNATTCGTCGTGAAGTCTTCGAGGCCCACCCNTGGNCCGCACAAAGTATGTGTAAAGCGTTAACTGAAGCAAAGGATCGATCCTTAAATAGGATGCTGGACATTACCGCATGCCGCGCGCCTATTGGGTGGATTTATGATATTGCGGAGGAGGCTCGGGAGCTTTTCGGTGACGACTTTTATCCNTACGGGATTGAGCCGAACCGCACGACCTTAGAGGCCTTTCTGCTTTATGNTTACGAGCAGGGGTTGTTTCACAAGCACATGGCACCGGAGGATATGTTTCCAAAGGAAGTGCAAAGCGAATTCAAGGTCTAGAGTTAANTTAGGATAAAAAANTGGCCCGATGATTGATTGGATNAAATTACTTTAGCACTTAACGTAAATGGATCGGAATTATANTTTCTCACGCTCAAAAAATCTGGGAAAATCTCCTTACCCTTATTGAGGCTTGGACTAACGCATTCNCGGATTTTTCTAAAGGGGTAAGATCGCAATTTCCCGAATTTTTTCCAGAATCGGTTTTGCCAATTCTTGAGATAATACCGGACTGGTTATTAATAATTATATCAGCGCTTTTGGTGCTCCGACTTTTTTCGTATGNTNGAAGGACAGTTTTTGGAGTTCCCTGCACGACAGGAAAGTTTCCTAAAAATTCTCAGACTCCGGGTAAAGGNCGTCGTGAACCTGCAGTAAGTCATAATAAATTCGAGAGAGGTAAAACTCCAAATAAGGAGGTTGTTGAGGCAGACGGTTTTTTATCCGATGCCAATAATCTAAATGATAAGAATGTCGTTGGTGAGGAAGTAAGGCGTCCATCAGTAGAAAANATACCACCCAAAAAGTTAGAAGACCGAATTCGTAAAAAACTTGGGGTTGATAAGGTTATAAATGATGTTGCGGGGAGTCTTGAAAATTCGAGGTCAGGTTTAACAGAAGAATATTTTCTGGAACGGCAGGCCCAAATTAACGTTTTNGATAGTTTAAAAAGGTTTCAACNGTTTTTGACGGGGCTCGAAAATCACTCTGACCAACAGGTTGACAAAAGATGATTTGNATAACGTTCAGGAGCTGAACGGCTCCGGTAAGAAAAAATATTAATTTGTAATGAGGTTAGAGACGGAGCGGTCGAATAGGTTTGGGGTGCTTTTATTCGAGTAGCCTGAAATAAATTCTTGAACGGCATGGGTNTCTGAATCGAATAAATGGCGTCGCACAGCACCGATATTTGCTCCATAAAGGTGTATGCTAATNGAGGTTTTGTCGGCNAAAGCGTTNGAAACTTTGTGAATGTCGCCTATGGATGGAGAGACCGCACTAACCATTCCGGGTGTTAACAATTCTTGTCCAGACTCTTCGAGTTTTTCGTCGGGACCAATTGAGTAGGTTTGTCCTATTTCACTGCCACGCAGCATGCCGATAAGGCCCCAGATAGTGTGATCGTGTATCGGGGTAGTTTGGCCAGGCCCCCAAACAAAGCTGACAATCGAAAACCTTTCAAGAGGGTCGCACCAGAGTAAATTTTGTCTATAGCTGTCCGGGCCTGGGTTTGCCAGAGAATCGGGAAGCCATCCGTCATCAGATATTAATCTTTCAAGTAACACCTTTCCTTCTTTTATGAGATTAGCCTCGACGTTTTCAACGTCGATGAGTTTTGTCACCTCTATGACAAAATCTCGAAGTGGTATGATTGAGGACATATTCGAGTTTCCTAACGTTGCAGTGTTTAGAAGCGCTCACTAAACTTTTTAAATATAAATACACAAAAAGGGGAGGATATTTAATGCTGTTTATTCATAACGATGTCGTCGAGGAAATCCTTAATATGGAGGATTGCATCGCGGCACAGGAACAGGCATTTCGTGACCTTGCTGAGGGAAAGGCAACGCACCGCCCCCGCTCCGATATCTATGCTCCATGTGAGCGTGAGGATGGTTATTACCGTTGGGGAACAATGGAAGGGTGTTCTGGGGGGTATCTCGCGATCCGTATGAAATCCGATATCATGACTTGGCCGCGTGCTGAGGATGGCAGCTGGACAGAGGATAAATATTGTATTGAGCCCGGAACTTATTGCGGGTTGATCATGTTATTCTCCGCGAAGAATGGCGAACCCCTGGCGTTTATTAATGATGGTGTGTTGCAGCATATGCGAGTTGGGGGCGGTGGCGGTATTGGCGCTAAATACCTCGCCAGAAAAAAGGCTGCTACGGTTGGTATGCTAGGGTCTGGCGGTATGGCGCGCACTTATTTGCAAGCTTACTGCGCGGTGCGTGGTATCACTAAGGTGAAGGTTTTCAGTCCAACGAAAGCAAACCGCGAGGCATACGCGTCGGAGATGAGCCGACGTCTCAATATCGAGGTGCTGCCAGTTGATAATGCTGAAGAGGCGGTCCGTGGTTCGGATATTGTTTCGAGCTGCACGGATTCTATGGCACCGACTTTTGATGCAGAATGGCTATCGCCGGGTCAGCACGTAACGATGCTGGGTCCCATGGAAATTTCTAAGGAGGTACTTGAAAGAGTAGATGTAAATATTTCACAGGGTAGTGGCGGCCTAAATATTGATACTAAGGACACAGAAAAAGGTATCGGTCACAGCCCGTTGGCTTGGGTAGCTGGCTCCAGGGAAGAACGCCAACGCCTACCAAAGAAGCAGGAGAATTTCAATTTTATTGTTGATTTTCCAACCTTTGGGGATTTGATAAATGACCCTTCGATTGGTCGTACGGATGATGAACAAATCACCTTTTACCATAATATGGGTAATCAAGGGCTTCAGTTTTCTTCTGTTGGGGGGCTAGTTTATGAAAAGGCGTTAGAAGCTAGAGTTGGCCGCCATATGCCGACTGAGTGGTTCCTGCAAGATATTCGTGACTAAAGCCCATAATTTATAAAATTAAAGGACTAGGAGGAGGAAGCCCTAGTCCTTTAAGGTGAACCAACTTTTTTTAAATTAAATTTAATCACCAAAAAACGCGCCGTCGCGGAAGATGACTGGCACAGATTTATTTTCTTTTGAATCCCCGCGCATTTCTTCACCGTTTTCGTTGAGGCGTGTTGGTTGAGGTTGGTTTTTATGATTAGGGTTACCGACCCTAATCATAACTAAAGGTTCTTTACTGGTAGCAAAGAATTTATAAAGGTTTCCCCGGGGTAGCATAATCCCTTCCCACTGACCGAGTTCAATTTCTTCTTCTTCCGGTCCAAAAAAAAGGGCAGAGCCTTGAAGAATCATGAAACTATGGTCTTCGTAGGGGTGCGAGTGCAATTCATTCTCTCCGCCAGATGCATAAACCTTAAGCCTTATTGTTAGGTCATCTGTTGCGGCAAGGACGCTGTCTGTCCGACCTTGGTCTAGCAGCTGTCCCTTTAGTGAGAAAACATAAGGCGTTTTTTTCTCGGAGAGAGCAAGTTCTTGATCCCTCATGTCTTTGTTTGTCAGTGCGGGTGCAGTAAATTCGGGGGCATCAAGCATAATAGTTTCCTTTTCATAAAAAGTCATTAACCAGAGTTATACAGTAGTTTTGTAGTTGTAATCGAGTCCTTGGTGACAATTGAGTTGACGTTGGCGGAAAATCATATTTGTATGTACACATACAAATATTAGTAGGCTGAATACGCATAATTGATAGGGTAGGAGAAGGTATCATGGCAGATCGGATGGCTGTAAAGCTTGAGGAGCAGGGCGCTAATGGATTAACCCGCGAGGAAGCGTTGGTCGACTTGCGGACCACGCTCGACTGGCTTGGCGATGATGTTCAATACATCGATGGCGAGGTCGACCCACTAGTTGAAATGTGCACGATTACTAAGGCATTTGATAATTCAAAAGTCATCGTTGCAAATAACATTAAAGGTTACCCCGGGGTCCGGATGATTTCCAATCTCTATTCACGAAAAGAACGGGTGAACAAATTTCATGGCGTAGAGGACTTCCGAGAAATAAAACATCAGCTCCTCAACCAAGTCACAAATCCAATTCAGCCGCGGATAGTTGATGATGCCCCCGTGCAAGAGGAGGTACTCATTCCTGGGAAAGATTTTGATCATATTCACGATATTATTCCCGTCGCCACACATACCTTCGATGATGGTGGTCAGATTTTTGGAGCTGGGTCCCATTTATTTATGGGGGAGCCCTGGGTGCCGGGCGGTGGCAGCCAGATTTCAATGTATCGCATGTCTTTTCGCGAAGGACAGAAATATGCATCCATAAATATGGTGCCGGGTGGTGCAGGTGATGTGATCTGTTCTCATCACCCAGGTAAAAAGGTTCCGTGCACCGTAAATGTTTGTCCTCCAGTTGGTCCTGAGTTGGTTTCAGTATCGACAATGAATCCCGTAATCTTCCCAGGTCAGACTGATAAATTAGGGTTTGCCGGAGCAATTCAGGGTTTCCCGGTTGATGTCGTTAAGGCCCGAACAGTGGAAGCTTATACTATTGCTAATGCGGAGTGGTCACTCGAAGGTTATGTCTTGGAAGGGGAGCGGGTTTGGGAAACTGAAGAAGCGGAACACTTAGGTAAACAAGGTGTAGCCTTGTTACATCCGGAGTGGGCGCGATCGATGGGCCATGCCTATCGTACGCCGCGTGCCTTTCAACTCACTGCGGTAACAAGACGAAAGAAAAATCCGATTGTCTATACCCCGCACTTTGGCGCCTTCTGGTACGAGGCTCCATTTATGTGCGCCAGTGTGTATGAGCTATGCGAACGAATGGCGCCGGGCTTCGTTAAGGACGTTGCCAGCTGGCTTGGACTTACTTTGTGGGGCGGGTTAGTTATCCAAGTGCAGAAACGCCGTCGTTCCGATGAGGGTATGCAGCGAAATCTGCTGACCGCAATTATGGGCCTTTATCGTGGCATGAGGCTAGTTGTGGTTGTTGATGAGGATATAGATCCATGGCAACCCGAAGACGTTATGTGGGCGATCCAGTCAAGGGCATCAGCCCAAAAGGATTACATTGTTTACAATGAGTATGGCCGCGGCCAAGCTTTCCAACCCTCAGAATTAAAGATCGGTAACATCTCTGTTTCAGATGGTGGGATGGGCATTGACGCAACCGCCCCGCTTGGCGTGCAAGTCTATGAGCGTTCCAAATACCCAGTGGATGAAATGGACTTTTCTAAGTGGTTAAGTGAGGACGAAATTGCCAAGCTCAAGGAGATGCAAGATCCCTATTTCCGTTGGCTTGGTGAGACTGGACACGGATAAATTTGCAGTGTGCGTCTATATCGAATGCGAAGAATAGCAGCGCCCTTAGATTGGCCACGTATTAATTTACTTCAGGTGAATTTGATGAAAAAGTTTTATGGCGGATGATTTGGATCAAAATTCAAATTTTTTATCCACCAAAATTTGAGCCGCCATTAATATGCATATTTTCTCCGGTCATAAAGCTAGCTTGATCAGAAATAAGGTAGATAGCACCCTCAGCGACCTCTTCAGGTTTTCCAAAACGTCCTAACGGAAATCGTTTTTTCATAGCAGCTTTTTGTTCTTGGGTGTAGCCGGCAACCATTGGTGTTTCGGTAATGCCTGGACTGATAGAATTTACGCGAATTCCATCTGGC
>PBOV01000082.1 GCA_002724505.1 Rhodospirillaceae bacterium
CACTTATCAAAATGAAGTCCTTGAAAAACGTGTGCGCCCTTTGGCAAAAAGTCTGGATAGTGACTTGTTGATTGAATGCGACGTATCTGATGATAAGAGTGTTCAAAAAGTATTTGAAACTCTTAAAAATGAATGGAACTCAATTGATTTTGTTGTCCATGCAGTCGCATTCTCCGATAAGAGCGAGCTGACAGGTCGATATGCAGATACTACCGCCCAGAACTTCGCCCAAACAATGTCTGTTTCCTGTTACTCTTTCACATCTGTCTGCCGCGCAGCGGAGCCACTAATGCAAAATGGCGGAAGTATAATCACGTTAACTTACGCTGGATCAGAACGCGTCGTGCCGCATTACAACGTTATGGGGGTTGCGAAGGCGGCACTAGAATGCAGCGTTCGCTATCTTGCCGTCGATTTGGGCAAGGAGAAAATTCGTGTAAATGCCATCTCTGCGGGCCCAATTCGCACTCTCGCCGCATCTGGCATAGGGGATTTTCGTTATATCTTAAAGTGGAATGAGTTAAATGCCCCACTAAAGCGTAATGTAACCATCAAGGATGTCGGTGGTGCGGGTCTTTATTTGCTCTCCGACCTCTCCGAGGGAGTTACTGGCGAGGTACACCATGTTGATTGCGGTTATAACGTCGTTGGAATGAAATCAGTCGACGCCCCCGATATCAGTGTGGTAACTGGGGATTAAGGCAAAAGCTTGAAACATTCGGGGCGAGTTAAATGTCCGATAATACTTTTGGTACGCTATTTCGCGTAACCACTTGGGGAGAAAGCCACGGCCCTGCCATCGGCTGTGTCGTCGACGGAACACCGCCGGGAATTGCCCTAAGCGAAGCAAATCTTCAGAACTGGCTCGACAAACGTAAGCCAGGGACTTCGCGCTTTGTGACACAGCGGCAGGAGGCCGATCGTGTATCAATTCTTTCGGGCGTCTTTGAAGGGAAGACCACCGGGACACCAGTAAGCTTGTTAATTCAAAATACAGACGCCAGAAGTAAAGATTATTCCGCTATCAAGGATAAATTTCGACCCGGTCACGCAGACTATACATATTGGAAAAAGTATGGGGTTCGTGATTACCGTGGTGGCGGACGAGCAAGTGCACGTGAAACTGCTACCAGGGTTGCCGCAGGTGGAATTGCCCGAAAAATTCTTGGTCGCTCTGTAAAAGTTCGTGGCGCGATGATTCAAATGGGAACAGAGACTATTAACCGAAATCGGTGGAGTTGGTCTCAGCGCAATAAGAACCCATTTTGGTGCCCCGACCGTAACGCTGCATTAGATTGGGAGAAATATCTCGATGGTATTCGAAAATCTGGGTCATCAGTTGGAGCCGTGATCGAGATCGTCGTCTCTGGTATTCCTGCGGGATTAGGCGCTCCAATCTATGGAAAATTGGATGCCGATCTTTCGGCCGCAATGATGAGTATTAACGCTGTCAAAGGCGTAGAAATTGGGGCGGGTTTCGGCGCTGCCTCAATATCCGGCGAGGATAATGCCGACGAGATGCGAGTGAGAAACGGTAAAATTGAGTTCCAGTCAAATAAAGCCGGTGGAATTCTTGGTGGAATTTCAACCGGGCAAGACATTATCATTCGCTTTGCAGTGAAGCCTACTAGTTCGATCCTAATACCAAGAAAGACCGTTACTAAGCATCGTCGCAACACAAGTATTGGGACAAGGGGCAGGCACGACCCCTGTGTTGGTATCCGTGCTGTACCGGTTGGCGAAGCGATGACGGCATGTGTCCTTGCCGATCACCTGATTCGCCACCGCGGTCAATGCGTTTAAGCGTTAATCTTTTCAAAAATACCAATTAATTCTACATGTGAAGACCACAAAAACTGATCAAACGGCATGACGTTTATAAGATTATAACCACCAGCGATTAGGACCTTGGCATCGCTTGCGAAACTTTGTGGATCACACGAGACGTAGGCAATGACGGGTACCTCGCTGGCGGCCAAATGGGTCGCCTGTTCGGCAGCGCCACCGCGCGGCGGATCAAGAATCACAGCATCTACTTTATCAAATTCAGAGCCTAGTAAAGGCCGACGGTGGAGATTTCGTGTTTGCACTCTCACCCTTTCTCCTATCCCGTTTGATCGGGCAGCCAACGACAAGGCGGCAATATGATTTTCTGCCAGGTCAAATGCTGAAACATGATGACCTCTAGATGCCAACGGCAGTGCAAGCGCCCCACATCCTGCGAATAATTCGACAATCCTCTTGGCTTTCCCAATTACCTCTGTGATTTTTTCACGAATAATCTTTTCACCCTGCGCAGTTGGCTGAACAAAAGCGTTAGGTGGAATTTTGACGGCAACACCACCAAACTCCATTGTTACAACTCGGCGCGTAACGATGGGCTCTGCTGCTTGTTCAAATTTCGAAGGAAATGAATTCCAATTAATACGAGAAACATCATGAGTTTCTGCGAAAAGGGCCAATCTTTCTCTATTGGCCAAACTAGGTTCTTTCGGTAAGAATAAAGTTATGTCTAAGCCGGTATGGGTATAAGTAATTGCTATCTCGCCGCTTTCGCCAACTTTTAAAGTTTGGGAGATAAACTCTCGGAGTTGGGGAAGAATACCTAAAATCTCCTTGACCATGACGGGGCATTCTTCTAACGCAATCACGCGACGGCTTCCTCTCTCCCTAAACCCTATAACAGTCTCCTTCGCGAGACGGAGCGCAGAAACACGGATGCGCCGGCGGGTATGGGGATTTCCTGGGATTAGGTTTTTCAGAACCGAAGTATCGATATTTTTTCGTTTAAGTGCCTGATAAACAATATTTTGTTTCCACGACTGGTAGCTCGAATTAGTTAATTGTTGAACCGAACAGCCACCACATTTGGTAAAGTGACGACAGGCGGATTCTATTCGTTCCGTTCCTGCCTCTAGAATCGAAAGAACTTTTGCACGGCGAACCCGATCTTTAGATTTTTCGAGACTTACTCGAACAACATCACCAGGCACAGTAAACGGGACGAAAACTTTACCAAAGTCTATATTAGCAATTCCATCCCCTTTAACACCTAACGCCTTAATATGTAGGTCGACGTCCTTCACACTTCACGACTCGCAAAAATTAAAAATTCAACGTTACCTTTGGGACCCTTAATGGGGCTCTGTTCAATGCCCTTCACGTGCCATCCCATCTCACCCGATAGCCAATTGCATATTTTATCGCATACTTGTCGATGCAATTCAGGGTCGCGAACAACACCACCCTTGCCAACATTTCCTTTGCCAACTTCAAACTGTGGTTTGATCAATGCTAATAAGCAGGCCACGGGTGCAGCTAAATTTAACGCCGCAGGTAGTACCGTTCTTAGTCCAATAAAACTAGTATCACAGACGATTATAGAGGGCGGTTCGGGCACTTGCATTTCATCTAGGTGCCGGGCATTGACGCCCTCCAATACAATGACCCTTTCGTCGTTTCTTAAACGCCAATCCAGTTGCCCTCGACCAACATCAACAGCAAAAACTTTCTCTGCCCCTTTTTGGAGCAAAACATCGGTAAAGCCCCCTGTGGATGATCCAACGTCGATGCAGACATTGCCCTTTACGTTTAAGGAAAACCGCTCCAACCCATGGGCTAGCTTAACGCCCCCACGCGATACCCACGGATGAGGCCTGTCTCGAACCTCAATTAAAATATCAGCAACAACCTGGTGACCTGGTTTATCTATCCTTACCTGACCATTGTATACAACACCGGCAAGAATGAGTGCTTGCGCTTTTGTACGATTCTCCGCGAGCCCACGCGATACCAACAACTGGTCTACGCGCTGTTTTTTAGCCACCACACATCCTTTTACGCCCGAGCAGGGGCTATAGTGATTTCTTGACCTAATGCTTTAAGAGCAGTACTCACGATATTAGTGGTGTTCAAACCTGCGATTTCATTCTGCCTAGGCTGGGTGTCGTGATCGATAAAAAGATCAGGAAAATACATCGGCCGGAACTTAAGGCCATTATCCAGTAACCCGTTAAAAGCTAAAACATGGGTAACTTGGCTTGCAAATCCCCCGATCGAGCCCTCTTCGATAGTTATAAAGACCTCATGCTCCATCGCAAGACGATGAACCAATGCCTCATCAATAGGTTTGGCAAACCTTGCATCCGCAACTGTCGTAGATAGGCCACGGCTAGTGAGTTCATCCGCAGCCAGAAGGCAATCCGCGAGGCGTGTTCCGTAAGATAATAATGCTACCTTTGTGCCTTCGCATAGAACCCTCCCTTTCCCTATTTCCAGAAACTCTGGCGTCCTTGGCATATCAACACCAATGCCATTACCACGTGGGTAACGCAATGCAGAGGGTCGATCGTCGATTAAAACCTGAGTTTTTACCATATGGACTAAATCTGCCTCATCTGAGGCCGCCATCAGTACCATATTTGGCACACACCCTAGATAAGCGATATCAAAAGAACCTTGATGGGTTGCGCCATCAGCCCCGACCATCCCCGCACGGTCTATGGCAAACCGCACAGGTAAGTTCTGGAGTGCAACATCATGAATGATTGAATCATAAGCTCGTTGCAAAAACGTGGAATAAATTGCTGCAAAGGGCTTATAACCTTCCGTCGCCAAACCAGCAGCAAAAGTAACGGCGTGCTGTTCAGCGATACCGACATCAAAACATCGATCAGGGTAGGCCTTGTCAAATAAATCGAGACCTGTACCGGATGGCATTGCACCGGTAATAGCAACAATTCTCTCGTCTTTCTCCGCTTCAGCAATCAGCGCCTCTGCGAATACTTTGGTATATGCCGGAGGTCCCTGCGGTGTGCTTGCCAAAACACCTGTATTTGCATCAAACTTACCGACACCATGATACTTGTCTTTTGACGCCTCTGCAGGCGGGTAACCTCCACCCTTTTTTGTGACAACATGAATTAAAACCGGCCCGGGCTCTTTAGAATCGCGAACATTTTTTAGAACTGGCAATAGGTGGTCTAGTTTGTGGCCGTCGATAGGGCCAATATAGAAAAACCCAAGTTCTTCGAACATAGTTCCACCGGAAACTAGACCACGTGCATATTCTTCGGTTTTTGTCGCCGCCTGCTCTATTGATTTTGGAAATTTTTTGGCCAAATCTCGCATCAAATGACGCAATGAACGATAGTACCGTGATGAAATTAGTCGTGAAAGATAAGCACTCATCGCGCCAACAGGTGGCGCTATCGACATGTCATTATCATTCAAAATAACAATCATGCGGGAGTCCATTGACCCAGCGTTATTCATCGCTTCATAAGCCATCCCAGCGGTCATGGAGCCGTCCCCGATGACGGCGATGGTATTGTTGTTTCTACCACTCATATCTCGCGCAACTGAAAAGCCAAGTGCTGCAGATATAGAAGTAGCAGCATGGGCCGCACCGAAAGGATCGTATTCACTCTCCGTTCTTTTGGTAAATCCCGAAAGCCCGCCGCCTTGCCGCAATGTACGAATTTTGTGCCGGCGGCCTGTCAGAATTTTGTGCGGATAGGCTTGGTGCCCAACATCCCATACAATGCGATCCACTGGCGTATTAAAAATATAGTGAAGCGCCACGGTCAGCTCGACAACACCCAGTCCTGCACCTAAATGGCCACCTGTCGCTGACACTACGTCAATAGTTTCCGCTCTCAGCTCATTGGCAAGCTGACCTAATTGACTTTCCTCTAGGCTCCTAAGATCCGCAGGTAGTTTGACGGTATCTAGCAACGGGGTCATAGATCCCTCGCCCAACGCTTCCTCCTTATGCTCGCCTTTTCACCACAAAATTGGCAATAGACCGAAGATGTGCAGCCTTATCACCGAAGATGTCAAGTCGTTCGATTGCGTTTTCGATCAACAATTCCGCTCGCTGCTGCGCTTTGGAAACGCCAAGAAGTGATACAAACGTGGCCTTGCCAGCCGCTTCATCCTTCTGAGTAGCCTTGCCAGTATCTTCCAATGTACCCAATACATCAAGGAGATCATCGGCTATCTGAAACGCCAAACCAAGATCATGGGCATAATCCAAGAGTGCCTGCCGCTCTTCTTTCGACGCTCCCCCGATAATTGCGCCAGCCTCGCATGAAAAGGTAATAAGGGCACCCGTCTTAAGACGTTGTATACGCGTAATCATTTTCATATCTGCGTTGCTATGTTCAGCAGCCAGATCTATCATCTGTCCGCCAACCATACCTTTTCCACCCGACGCGATAGACAGTGCTTTTATCAATGCTGTTCGGACTTCCGCATCGGGATGCGTTTTGGGATCAGCAAGGGTCTCAAAAGCGGCTGCCTGCAAAGCATCCCCAGCAAGGATAGCGGTTGCTTCATCAAATTCTATATGGCAGGAAGGCCGCCCACGCCGCAGGTCATCATCATCCATCGCGGGCAAATCATCATGAATTAACGAATAGCAGTGGATCAGCTCAACAGCTGCACCGGCCCGCAAAGAATATTTATCCGGCGCACCAAATAACCGGGCACTTTCTAAAGTTAAAAAGGGTCTCAAACGCTTACCGCCATTCAGCGATGCGTAGCGCATTGCTTTAAACAAGCTCTCCTGACCACTTTTTGGACCTGCCAAAATTTGATTCAATAACAGTTCTACCTCTGCCGCCGCCTCAGCCATTGCATCAGTCAGTGACGTTAAGGTTTGCACTTCACCCAAGGTCAGTAGACTCCAAACCCTTAAGGCCGTCGGCCCCAAGCTTAATTTTTTCTACTCGGGCTTTTGCTTGCTTAAGCATAGTTTCACAATGTTTCCTCAATGCGGCGCCACGTTCATACGCACCGATCGCGTCCTCAAGGTCGCTTTTACCTTGTTCAAGCTGCCGAACGATTTCTTCAAGTTCGGCTAACGCCACCTCAAACGAAAGCTCCGATATTTCGGGCAAAGTTTTTTTTTCTTTCATATGCTTCGGTCCCATTTTTCATAGAAAAAACTGCGTGATAACGTTGTTTTTGAACAACCTATCAATTCCAGCCCTTGATTCAAGCGCCTACTAACATTTCGGGGGCAATTACTTCAAAACCTTACCCTGCTATTCTTAAGGCACTCAAATGGGCTGTCACACTGCTCGAAAGAGCTTCCAAATCGTATCCTCCTTCGAGAGAGGAGACAATTCTCCCGTTACAATATTCCCCCGCAATATCGACTAGGTTCGCTGTGATCCACTCAAAGTCCTCTTCTTCAAGGCGAATATTTGCTAATGGGTCCCGGGCGTGACCATCAAACCCCGCGGAAATTACAATTAGATCGGGTTCAAACTCTTCTAGCGCAGGCAACACCGAGCTTTCTATGCCTCGTCTAAACAACTCGGACCCTGAACCATTAGCTAATGGTACATTAAAAATATTCCCTACACCTGTTTCGTCCTCTGCACCTGTTCCTGGATAAAAAGGATATTGATGCGATGAAGCAACGAGTACCTTCGAATTTGACCAGAAGGCTGCCTGCGTACCATTCCCGTGATGAACATCGAAGTCAACTACAGCTACCTTCTCAAGGTTATGAGCAATTCGGGCGTGCTCAACTCCGATCGCAACATTGTTAAACAAGCAAAACCCCATACCCCGAGATGGCTCCGCATGGTGTCCGGGCGGGCGTACGGCGCAAAAAGCGGAATTTGCATCACCATCCATAATTGCATCAATAGCGGCAATAATCGCTCCAGATGCTCGTAAGGCTGCCTCTCCGGAAGCCGGACACATAGATGTGTCTGGATCAACTTGGACCCGACCTTGCTCCGGCACCGCTTCAAGCAGTTCAGTGACATANCTATGNTCATGGACCCGCGTTATCTGTTCAACTGNAGCCCGCGGTGCTTCACGNTANTCCAGATCATTGAAACGATCNGCGTCGAGCGCNTTTTTTACAGCTCGAATTCTGTCCGGTCGTTCTGGGTGGCCTAAGCCCATATCGTGTTCTTCAGAACTTTCATGACCAAATATCAATGTTGACATAATAATTCCTAGTCGACTGAAATTCTGCCTTCCACAATAGAACAATGCACCAACGGAAAATACTGCCTCATTTCGTGATTAAATGAATAGCCAGGGTCAATAAGAAAATTTTCAAGAAATAAAGTTCGTTTAGCATTAATTTATAGCTTTACTTTCCACTTTTCTAACTACGTATAAAAAGCCTATAACGTCACAACATTTTATTAGGGTTTGGTCCACCATGATGAGTTGGCTATTTGAATTACGGAGTAGATATTCGTTATTTAGGGTTTTACGCAATCCTAGTTGGGTTGGCGCTATTGCCGTGGCGACAACAATTTTCGTTTTACAATCCCCTATATCGAATGTGCACGCCCAAGAGAGAGAAAAAGTAACCTCTTCTAAATCAGAGAAAGTAAAAAACAATAGCCAGAGGGCTCGGAAAGGAAATCGCAAGCGCAGAGGTGGAAAACGAAGAGGCCGTGGCGGACGCCGTGCAGCAACAGTTTTTGTAGATGCAGTTACCAAAGGTACTGCCACCGAAACTGTTGAGGTTTATGGTCGTGTCCTTGCTCGACAAACAGGCGTCGTGGCATCTCGAACACGTGGCGCAATTGACAGAGTGAGAGTCCAAGTTGGGGACCGCTTAAAAAAGGGTGATATCATTGCCACGCTAGTCGCGAACATGCTCACTGCAGAACGCGCTCTTAAAGCAGCAGAATTAACCGAATTTTCTGCCAAAATTAAAACCGTAGGTGCACAACTCAGGCTATCCGAACAGGCTTTGGAACGACTAAAGCGTCTTCGTAAATCAGCTGCATTCTCGGTTGCACGCTATCAGGACAAACTACGCGACGTCGAGCGATTACGCAGCTCGCTAGTAGAAGCCAGAGCCAAGCAAGTTCAGGCTCGTGCTAGGCTTCGCATGACTAACATTAACCTTAAAAATTCAAAAGTATTAGCGCCATTCGATGGTGTAGTTACAAAGCGTGCAGTTGAAGCGGGCAATTACGTAAACGTCGGGTCGCCTGTAGTCACAATGCTAAACGAAAAATCCCTCGAAGTCGAAGCTGAAGTACCCGCTAACCGTCTAGGTGGTCTCACCAACGGAACTGAAATTGAAGTGAAGCCTGAATTCGGAAAATCTTTCAAGGCCACCGTTCGTGCTATTGTGCCGGAAGAGAACGCTCTCTCAAGAACCCGCGCCGTTCGCTTCACGCCAAAATTTGTTTCGTATGATCACACAATTGCGGCCAACCAGAGTGTTGTCCTCCACATCCCCTCCGGTGCTGCCAAGAATGCAGTTACCGTTCACAAGGATGCAATTACGCAACGGCGAGGTAAGCGGGTCGTATTTGTCATTAAGGAAACCCAGAGGGGTATGCGTGTTGACATGCGTCCCGTCACACTTGGCGATGCATTTGGTTTGCGATTTGAGGTACTAAAAGGCCTAAAACCCGGCGATAGAGTAGTCATTCGTGGCAACGAACGTTTACGACCTCGCCAAAAGGTTAAGGTTGTGCAACCAGGGGATCGAAGGGGGAGACGTGGCTGGAATAAAAAACGCGGTCGCGGTGGCAAGAGTGGTTGGAAGGGTCGTAGGGGACGGGGTAAAGATGGAAAACGAGAGCGGAGCAGCCAACGCCGCGGCCCCAAGTCAGTTCAAGGGGAGTAGGTAATGAAGCTCATTGAACTTGCTGTTCGTCGGCCCACCGCCATCCTTTCGATCGTACTGATGGTTCTCCTGATGGGCTGGCTAGCACTGCAAACCATCCCAATTCAATTAACACCTGACGTCCGCAAACCCCTAATTATGATCCAAACCTCATGGCCTGGCGCGTCACCCGCTGAGATTGAGCGCGAGATCGTTATTCCCCAAGAAGAAAAACTTAAAGGCCTAGAGGGTTTGGAGCGGATGGAGTCGCGAGCACGCCGCGGACGAGGCACTATCTATCTTGAGTTCAATATTACAGCCGACCGCAATAAATCCATTCTCCTGATAAATAACCGTCTGCAGCAGGTTAACGGGTTGCCCGAAGAAGCGGATGAACCAATGCTCAAGACACGAGATACAGACGACAACCCTATCGCCTGGTTTTCGATCACTAAACTTCCAGGAAACTCAAAATCGATCCGGTCTTACGGCGACTTTCTGGATGATGTCGTGCGGGACCAGCTGGAACGCGTTAACGGCGTGG
>PBOV01000083.1 GCA_002724505.1 Rhodospirillaceae bacterium
GGAACAGTTACAAAAGATCGGTATTCGCTTTCTGGATTTACGGCGGCCCACAAGGCTATTAACCGTGCCTGTCAGAAAAAATAAAAGGGTTTTCTATCGCTCGAATGGGCTGATTAGGCTAATGGTATTGGGCCATCACCAAACGTAAAAATTTTTATTGGGGAAAGATGTGAGTAAAGAATTTGATGTTAAAAGCGCTTATAGTGTCAGAGACAAAGTTGTCATTGTAACTGGCGGCGGTACTGGTATCGGCAAGGTTTATAGCCAAAGATTGGCGCAAGGCGGTGCCAAAGTTGTATTAGCTGATATTGTTGCTGAAGAATCAAATGATGTCGCCGAAAAAATTCGTGATGCTGGGGGGCAGGCGCTATCAGTCCCAACAGATGTTACGAATGAAGATGCTGTTCAGGCGATGGCCGATGCCGCAGCAAGCGAGTTTGGTGGTATTGATGGGTTAATCAATAATGCATCTTTGATGAGCGTGTTGCCGCGGGGAGATTGGTTCGAGATTTCAGCCGATCGCTGGGATTCCGTTATGTCCGTAAATCTGAAAGGTATCTTCTTATGCTGCCGCGCCGTTTATTCTTATATGCAGGAACGGGGTGGTGGCAGTATCGTCAATATTTCTTCCAGCCGCATTTGGGAAGGAAATCCTAACCGACTTGACTACACAACCTCAAAGGCCGGAGTTGTTGGACTAACACGCGCACTAGCCAGAGAAGTTGGCGACGATAATATTAGTGTAAATGCAATAACCCCCGGCCTGACAATGAGCGAAACCCAACTTGCATCTTCATCGTCCAATTATCTTGGTGGAAAGGATGAAGGGAAATGTTTTAAACGTCCGCAAACGCCTGAGGACCTCGTTGGTGCTGTTATCTTTTTATTGAGCGACGCGGCGGCTTTCATGACAGGCCAGACTGTCAATGTAGATGGCGGGACGTATATGCATTAAGGTGTCTAGGCAGATTATTTTCCCCCGACAATCTTATTGGAAACTTGATGACTGACATACCGGAAAGCACCGGCCCGGCCAAACCCGGCATGAAAAAGAACGTAGCGTTGCTTGCGCTTTGTCAGGCACTGTTCAATAGCTCAACAGGTGTTGTCCTTTCGGTATCGGCACTCGTCGGTCTGGCTCTGGCATCCAATAAGTCGTTGGCCACTTTGCCGCAGGCCCTTCAATGGGAAGCAACGGCAGCTTTCTCAATACCACTTGCCATGATGATGAGGCGATTTGGCCGGCGGACCGGCTTTATTTTTGGCGCGTTTATGGGATCCGCTGGTGCCATCATAGCTGCCGCTGCAATTTTTCAGGGATCTTTTGAGCTTTATCTTGTCGCGATTATATTCTTCGGCGCCTACACTATTTCCGGCCAGACATATCGGTTTGCGGCAGCAGATGTTGCTGACGAAAAATGGCATAGTATTGCAATTTCGTTAGTCATTGGCGGTGGGGTGCTTGCTGCCTTCGTGGGACCAGAAATTTCCAAATGGACCCACGATATTTCCAGCTTGTGGTTAGGTAATGAAACCTTTGCTAAAGCCATTGAATTCATCTGTGGTCCAGGAATTGCGGCCGCGGCGACAGTCAACCCTGGCGAGAACCCGCCCTATCAATTTGCGAGTACATTTATCGTGCTCGCGTTCTTGCCGATCTTTTTAATTTTTATGGTCTCACTGGTCGGTTTCCCAAAAACTGAAGAGCAGAAATTTGAAAATTCAGGCAGGCCATTGCGAGAGGTTGTTCGTCAACCAGGCTATGTCGTGGCTGTTCTGTGTGCGGTAATTGGTTGGGGCGTCATGGTGCTAATGATGGCGGCAACACCACTGGCAATGGTCAAGGAATACGGGCATACCTTCGTAGATTCTGCCTTTATAGCCCAGTGGCACATGTTTGGTATGTTCGCGCCATCTTTCTTTACTGGCTCGCTGATAAAGAAATGTGGCTTGCTTAATGTCCTTTTAGCAGGATTAGTCTTGTCAAGTGCGGCGGCGGTAATCGGCATGTCAGGTGGGACAATTGAACATTTTTGGTTTGCTAATGTTTGCGTTGGTTGCGGCTGGAATTTCCTGTTTGTTGGTGCCACGACCCTCTTGACCAAGATGTATCGGCCGGAGGAAAAGGCGAAAGCACAGGGTATGAATGATTTTTTGGTTTTTCAATCTGTCGCGGCCTTTTCCTTGTCTGCGGGGTTACTACAGAATACTGTTGGTTGGATCACGGTTTGCACGTTGCTGCTGCCCTGTATTGCAATCGTATTTGTGGCTGTCCTCTATCTTAAATTTGTTCCCGGAGCCGCCCCTCCCGGACTAGGGCGCCCGGCAGCCCACGCGTCAGCGGAATAAAGAATATTTCCCGCGAAAGCGTTGACGCACTATATAGTGCTATTATGTCAGACACTCAGGATAACATTATTCAGGAAAAGCCGCTGGCACTTAACCCGTCTCCCGCGGCAGACCAGGTGGACCTCATAGGTTTAAGCCGCCAGGAGCTTGAAGCGGCCGTGATTAGATTTGGTTTACCAAAATTTCGGGCTAAGCAAATTTGGCACTGGCTATATCACCGGGGCGTAAAATCGATTGACGAGATGACAACTCTTTCGTTGCGGGTGCGCGATAAATTGGCGGGGTACTGTTTCATTGGCCGCCCTAGCGTCGTTAATCAGCAGCTTTCGGAAGATAATACCCGAAAGTGGCTGCTGGCCATACCCGGGGGTGGCGAAGTCGAGACCGTGTTTATTCCTGAGAGAGAGAGAGGTGCGTTATGTATTTCTTCGCAGGTTGGCTGCGCGCTGAGCTGCAAATTTTGTCACACTGGTACACAGCCCTTGCTGCGTAATTTGACTGCCGCTGATATCGTTGGGCAATTAATGATTGCTCGCGATACATATGGGGAATGGCCCAGCTCGAGGGGAGGCCGGCTGCTATCCAACATTGTCATGATGGGGATGGGCGAACCGCTCTTAAATTTTGATAATGTAGCCAAAGCCCTTAAAATTGTTATGGACCAGGAGGGAATTTCAATTTCAAAACGGCGCATTACCTTGTCAACGGCTGGTTATGTACCGAATATGAAGCGTTGCGGCGAAGAACTAAACGTTAATCTTGCGGTCTCTTTGCATGCCGTACGCAATGAAATACGCGATGAAATTGTACCGCTGAATAAAAAGTTTCCGATTGAGGAGCTACTTGAAGCCTGTCGCTCCTATCCAGGTTCCCACAATGCCCGTCGGATCACCTTCGAATATGTGATGCTAAAAGGTATAAATGATTCAGAATCTGACGCGCGCGAATTGGTCCGGTTGATGCGTGGTATTCCGGCAAAAATAAATTTGATCCCTTTTAACGCTTGGCCCGGAGCACCGTTTGAATGTTCGAGTGGAGCGACCATCAATCGATTTTCTGAGATTATAAATAATGCTGGTTATTCCGCGCCCGTCCGCATGCCCCGGGGCCGTGATATTATGGCGGCCTGCGGTCAACTGAAATCTGCCAGCGAGCGGGCCAAACAGAAATCACAAGAAGCTACGGCCAGTAGCTCTTGTGGTCGTTCTTCTAATCCCTATACTGCGCGCGCTTTTCCAATAAATTCTTGAGCAAAGGGCAGAGCAATGGGCACGATTGATAAAAAAAATATTAACAAGGTGGTTTTAGCCTATTCTGGCGGACTGGATACGTCTGTCATACTTCGCTGGTTGCAAGAAGAATACGACTGTGAGGTGGTTACCTTCACGGCGGATCTTGGTCAAGGTGAAGAGGTGGAGCCTGCGCGGGCTAAAGCTGAAGCTGCTGGTGTTAAAGAAATTTATATCGAGGATTTACGTGAGGAATTTGTCCGCGAATTTGTGTTCCCAATGTTTCGCGCCAATGCAATTTATGAGGGCGTATATCTGCTAGGCACCTCCATTGCGAGACCTTTGATCGCAAAGCGCCAGATTGAGATTGCGGCGAAGACTGGGGCTGATGCAGTTAGCCACGGTGCGACCGGTAAAGGGAATGATCAGGTGCGATTTGAGCTTGGCTATTATGCCCTTAACCCAGAAATCCATGTGATCGCACCATGGCGTGAGTGGGGTCTCGACGGCCGCCAGCGGTTGTTAGAATATGCTCGGAAACATCAGATCGATATCCCACGAGATAAGGAGGACGAGCCACCTTATTCAACGGATGCTAATTTGCTTCATATTTCTTATGAGGGTCGCGCATTGGAAGACCCTTGGATTGAGCCAAACGATAAGATGTTTACTCGGAGTGTCTCTCCGGAAATGGCGCCCGATACACCGACTTATATAGAACTGGAATTTAAAGGCGGTGATCCGATTGCGGTTAATGGAGAAAAATTGTCGCCAGCGGTGATGCTCACAAAGCTAAACGAGCTTGGAGGAGAAAACGGTATCGGACGACTTGATCTCGTCGAGAACCGTTATGTCGGCATGAAGTCGCGAGGGATTTATGAAACACCTGGCGGTACAATTTTAATGACCGCCCGTCGCGGAATGGAAAGCATCACACTCGATCGGGGTGCAGCGCATCTAAAAGACGAGCTGATGCCGCGTTATGCCGAGCTAGTCTATAATGGGTTTTGGTTTTCACCTGAGCGGGAAATGATTCAAACGGCCGTTGATGAAAGCCAAAAATTTGTCGCTGGCACAGTTCGCTTGAAACTCTATAAGGGTTCAGTTTCTGTTGTTGGTCGAAAATCATTGAACAGCCTTTATTCGGAATCCCATGTCACATTCGAAGCTGATACGGTCTATAATCAACGTGATGCGGAGGGTTTTATTAAGCTTAACGCATTAAGGCTAAAACTTTTGCAAGCGGCACAAAAACGTTTCACTAGTTGACGGGTTTGGTTCCGCTGCAAGACAATCTGGTATTAGGCTGACGTAGACGGAACGTGCGATGATTGGATTTGAGAGAGACGGTAAGGTGGGGCGCTTGTTTTTGCAGCGAGCAACGCATGCCAATGCCTTCACATCAGAAATGCTGCGCCGGATAGCTGAGATACTTGAGGCTGCTACAGGCGAAAGCGATGTGATCGTTATTCACGCTGTGGGAGACGATTTTTCTCTTGGCCGAGACCGCAATGAGCCTAAAAACCCTAATGGACCCTACGCCGCCTTTAGTGAAATTAGTCGCGTGAATGCGGCCTTTGACGCCTTTCCCGGAATTGTGGTGACGGCTATCAAGGGCCGGGCTTTCGGTTTCGGTTTGGGGCTTGCCATGCGCTCTGATATCGCTATTTCTGCTGATAATGCACGCTTTATGCTCGATGAAGTTAGTCTTGGTTTTCCGCCAATGTTTCTAATGGAAGTTATCCATGAGTATCTGTCTCCCAAGCGGGCGCTTGATCTAATTCTTTCAAGCCGAGAGTTTGATGCTGCAGAGGCGCTCGATATAGGGCTTTTGTCGCGCGTGGTGCCTGCAGCCTTGCTTGCGGCCGAGGTTGATGAATTTGTTAGTACCCTTGGTAGTCGTGACGCCGATGTTCTGAAAAGTTGTAAGGCTTATTTATTGGCTATCAAACAAATGCCCAAAGCGGCCCGCCCTAACAACGCTCTGGTCGAGCAGGTCCGCTTTGCGTTGGATCATCATTGATGTCAGGGGCCCCTCTCAACTGGCCCGATGGAAACGACCGGGTTCCCTACTGGGTCTATACTGACCAAGGAAATTATGAGCGTGAGCTAGAGAAGATTTTTTATGGTCCGGTATGGAACTATGCAGGGCTGGAATGCGAAATCCCCAACGCGGGTGACTTCAAAGGTACCCAAATTGGCGAGCAGTCGGTAATTGTGGTGCGTGATGATGAGGGAAATATCAACGCTCTGGTAAATCGGTGTGCTCATCGTGGGGTGAAGCTCTGTGAACAGGATAAGGGGTCGTTCCATGAGATCATTTGTCCCTATCATCAATGGGCCTACGATCTCAAAGGTAACTTACTTGGCGTGCCGTTTCATCGTGGGGTGAAGGGTAACGGTGGTATGCCCGAAGATTTTTCGATGAAAGAGAACGGTCTTGATATTTTAAGGGTGCATGTCAGAAATGGAGGAATATTCGTAACCATGTCTGACGAGGCGCCGCCATTTGAGGCCTATATGGGTGAGCGGATCCTTGGATACTATGATCGCGAGCTCGATGGCCGGGCGCTCCGTTTGCTCGGACACTCACGGCAGCGTATTGGTGCAAACTGGAAATTAATGTTGGAGAACATAAAAGACTCGCATCACGCTAGCTTACTCCATGTTTTTTTTGTGACATTTGGACTTTTTCGCGTGGATAATGAATCCCGGATAGAGATGGATGATACCGGGTTGCATACGGCCCTAAGCTCTATCCGCGGCAAGCAGGAGTTAAATGATGGTACCGCTCAGATGCGCTCATTCGATTCTGACCTTGAGCTTAGCGACCCCAATCTACTCGATGTCATCCCAGAGTTTGAAGGCGATCAGACTGTCGTGATGCAGACTATATGGCCAAATGTTATACTCCAGCAGCAATCAAATACGCTCGCAACACGCCAAATTGTGCCCAAGGGCCCCAATGCCTTTGAGTTGCACTGGACCTTCTTTGGCTATGAGACTGACGATGAGAAAATGACAGAAAGACGCTTGCGCCAAGCTAATCTTATGGGCCCCGCAGGCCTGGTTTCTATTGATGACGGTCAAATACTCGAACGCACTCAAAAAGGAATTCTAGCTCACCCGGGCAAGTCTGGTGTAGTTGAACTCGGTGGAAGGGATACCGAAGACGCTGATCATATGGTCACCGAAGTCGCGCTTCGTGCTTTTTACAAAGGATATCGAAAAGTGATGGGACTATGATGATTTCGTCGGAATTACGTGATGAGATCGCTGACTTTATTAATGCATATGCGCTTGCCATCGATGACGGGGAGCTCGAACGTTGGCCCGAATTTTTTGCGAATGATTGTCTATACAAAATTATCGCCAAAGAAAATTTTGAAAGCGGCCTCCCCCTTGGGCTGTTATTGTGTGACTCACAGGGCATGCTGCAAGATCGGAAGGAAGCCTTCTCGAAGCTAAATGTCTTTGGCCCCCGCAGTTGGCGCCATATGCTGGGTGCGGTGCAAGCGTCTAAATCTGATGATCAGATCAGAGCGCGGACCAGTTTTGTAATTTTTGAAACGCTAGCCGGCGAGGATACGCATATTCTTTGTGCCGGAGAATATCGCGATATACTTATACGTGAGAATGATAAACTTAAGTTTAGAGAACGCCTTTGCGTTTATGATACGACGATGATTCCTAACTCAATCGTCCGGCCAATATAACGCAACCAGAATATTTTATGGACCATTTTGATGTCATCGTTATTGGCGCTGGTGCTGCGGGTCTAATGTGTGCGGCTAAAGCTCAGCAACGGGGGCGCAAAGTTTTGGTGCTTGAACAGGGAGCTGAGGTTGGACGCAAAATTTTCATTTCAGGAGGAGGACGCTGCAATTTTACCAACCGCTACACTTCGCCGGAAAACTTTATTTCGGCTAACCCACGATTTCCTGTCTCAGCGCTGGCGCGGTTTACCCAGGATGACTTCATCGCCTTAGTTGATGAACATGAAATCCAATGGCATGAGCGCAAGTTTGGCCAGCTATTCTGCTTAGGCCCCGCTAAACAGATTATTGATATGTTGCTTGCCGAAGCTAAGGGCGCAGACATCCGTACAGCAGTGGGAATTAAAAAAGTTGTAAAAGAGGATAAGAGAAAATTTTCGCTGGAAACTGAACGTTGTCTGTTCACGTCAGACGCGCTGGTGGTAGCAACTGGCGGGCCATCAATACCTAAGATGGGGTCAAGCACTTTCGGTTATAAGGTTGCACAGCAGTTCGGGCTCAAGCTGATTGAACCCCGTGCAGGTTTGGTGCCATTGACCTTTGATAATAAATTTATGGCTCGTTTAGAGGGTTTGTCAGGCATCTCAGTCAACGCAAAGGTGGCTCTTGGAAAGATACGGTTTACTGATGCATTACTCTTTACACATCGAGGCTTAAGCGGGCCGGCAATTTTACAAATTTCTTCTTATTGGTCGCATGGCGATACTATCACCGTTGACCTGTTGCCGGATATTAATCTGTTTAACTATTTAAAAGAAGCCAAGCAAAGACAGCCAAAGAAGGATGTCGTCACTATCCTAGGCTCCTTATTGCCAGCGCGGCTTGCCCAACGCATGACCAGTTGGACAGAAAGTAATGGCCGGCTAGCAGAAACGTCTAATAAGACGCTGCGACGACTGGCTGGTCAAATCAATCGATGGCAGGTAACCCCTGACGGGTCGCGAGGTATGCCCATCGCAGAAGTAACAGTGGGCGGCGTTGATACATTGGAGCTTTCTTCACAGACAATGGAAGCCAGTGTGATTCCAGGCCTTTATTTTATAGGCGAATGTGTCGATGTCACGGGTCACCTCGGAGGGTTTAACTTCCAATGGGCCTGGGCCTCGGGTTACGCCTGCGGTGAGGTTGTGTAACTTCGAATTATCTATTTAAACGCTATTTTGTTTTATACTTCTTCTTAGTTTTTATTCGATGATGGTTGCTTCATCCCTCCTATTCGCTTTCCAGTCCTAAAACTTCTGAAACAACTGAAAGCTGAATAAGGCCGGCTTTCCCCAACTCTATCGCTGATACAAATTCATTTGGCTTGTGTCCATCCTCGGCTCGCCCAGGACCAAATGTCATTGCCACGATTCCATCTTCTGCAAAATAACGTGCGTCGCTCGCGCCTATAGCGACGACGTCGACAGTTGGTTTGCCTGTAAAATTAGTAATGGCGTCCTGAAAGGCAGATACAGTTGGCGTATTGATAGGAGAAGAAAAACCCTTGGTTCCGGTTAGAAGAGTTACCGACCAGGTGTCGCGGGGCTCTTTTGCGCCTAATAGGGCATCTTCAATTTCTGAGACGGCTTCTTCAATTGATTCTTCGGGCAGCAAGCGTCGGTCAATTTCGATACGGCACTGACTGGGGACAGCGTTAGTATTTATGCCGCCCTTGATGATCCCGATGTTCATGGTCGAGCAAAGTGTCCCGCGACGGCGTTTGGCGAGGACTGGAGCCAAATTTCTTTCCAATTGGTTAATTAGTCGCACCATACGGCTGATGGCATTGTCCCCATTTTGGGGCTCACCCGCATGGGCACTAATCCCTGTCGTGGTGACTTCAATCCAGATGACGCCCCGCTCCTCAAAGATCGCCTGGAGTTGCGTCTGTGCACCACAAATTAATACGTCTGGTTTTACGATTCCTTCTTCACGCAAATAACAGAGCCCGTTGGGGCCAAGATTTTCTTCATCACCGACAAAGGTGAAGACAACCTCACCGGAATGTGGTCCTCCGCGCCTTGCAATTTCTTCGGCGAGCCAAATTTGAACAGCCATTGCACCTTTGCAGTTACCAGCACCCAGACCATAAATGCGTTCGTCGATTGTCGTTGCAGAGAATGGCTCCGTTTCCCATTCTGCATCATCGCCGATGGCAATGGTATCGGTATGGGCGTTAAAGACTATGGATGGCGCGCCGCTCCCCATTTTTGCGACAACATTATCAATGGGCGGGGATCGACTATAAATATCAGTTTGATATCCTGCCTTTTTGAGACGCTTCGCTGTATATGCCGAAATCGCCTCAGTATCACCAGGAGGAAAACTCGACGGCAGGGCGATAAGCTCTGTCAATATTTCTGATATTTGGTCTTCGGGGTTCATATTAGGCTCGTAATTCAGAGGGTTGCATAATGCCAAGATTGCCGGAATTTAAATTGCTTGCCAACAAGTTCAACATTATGTGCCATAAAGAATTAAGTTTTATAGATAGTGGCTCTTATCCTGCCTGTTTTATAACCAACTGATTCTGTTTTTGGCGCTTGAAATTTTCTTGATAAGAAAACACCCTCTTCTTGTCTGGAATTTTTTCAGTTAAATCCTTAAAAATAATCTGCTAATTAGTTTGGAGAGCACATTTTTTCTGCCTAATTTTTTACCAATTTGTTGACTCGCTAAATCAGAAAATTCTGCTAGTCTTGCTGTGAGATTAGCATTGTTGGCGTAGGATGATTTTTAAAATGGGAGACTAAATTTGATGATCAAAAGATTTTTAGCGACCGCAACGGCGGTAAGTATTTTAGCAGCGGCAGTCAGTGCTCAAGCCGCAACCAAAGTTAGATTGACCTTGGACTGGGTTCCGCAATCGACCCATGGACCTTCTTTTATTGCCCAATACGAGGGGTATTTTAAGGCTGAGGGGCTTGATGTAAAAATTGATGCAGGTAAGGGCTCTGCTGATGCGGTGCGTAAGCTGGTATCGGGCACTCATGATCTGGGTTGGGCCGATATAAATGCAATTATTCAATATAATGCAAAAAACCCTGGAAAAGCTATCAAGACGGTAATGATGCTCTATGAGCAGCCACCCTTCTCGATTTGTGTTCTTGCAAAATCCTCGGTCAAAAGCCCCAAGATGCTTGTTGGTAAAACCTTAGGTGCGCCAGTATTTGACGCTAGCTACAAACTTTTTCCAGCTTTTGCCAAAGCGATTGGCATCGATGCAAATTCAGTGAAAAAGAAAAATATGGACCCGCGTTTGCGCGAACCAATGTTGCTGCGTGGCGACGTTGATGCAATCTCAGGTCATATCTTTTCAACAGTGTTGGCGGTTAAGGCCGCTGGCTACAAAGAAGAGGATATTCGTTGCTTTCTTTATGGAGACCATGGAATGGAGTCTTATGCCAATGGCATAGCGGTCTCTCCGGCTTTCCTCAAAAAACATCCAGAAGCGGTAAAAGGATTTATTCGTGCCACGATAAAGGCGGCCCGCGACACAGTTCTAAGACCACAAATGGCTGTTGATGCAGTAAAAAAATTCCAACCTCTAGCTAATGCTGCGGTTGAGGCGGACCGACTGCGCCTGGGCGTTAATTGTTGTATTGCAACACCCTGGGTCAAAAAGAATGGCTATGGAGATGTGGATATGAAGAGGCTGCAACGCTCGATCCAGCAAGCCGCACTGGCTTATGGGTTGAAAAACCCACCTAAGGCTGAGGATATGTTTGATCGGTCATATCTTCCTCCGCAGGCCAAACGATATATCCATAAATAACTTCCCTTAAGAATAAGGAAGCGGGGCGCGTTTAACGCGTCCCGCTTAACTTGTATGAGCTTTATTGATATTGAAAAGATAGACTTAGTTTATCGAAATAGTTTTGGTGCTGAGGTGAGCGATGGGACGCTTGCTCTTTCAGACGCTTCTCTCCAAATGGAGCGGGGCGACTTTATTGCGCTGGTTGGCCCAAGTGGTTGCGGTAAGTCGACCCTTTTAAAGGTCGTGGCTGGGCTAATCCGGGCTAACAAAGGCAAGGTTTTCGTAGCTGGCGAAGAGGTAACCCAACCTCTTAAAATTGTTGGGATGGCATTTCAGAATGCCACATTGCTCCCATGGAGATCCACCAGGGACAATATACTTTTGCCACTCGAAATTGTTGAACCCCACCGTCAGCGTTTCCGGGCTAACAAAGCCGAGTATATCGAAATTGCAGACCACCTGTTGGAGACGGTCGGGCTGGCGGGATTTGGTGATCGCGCGCCGTGGCAGTTGTCAGGAGGAATGCAGCAGCGTGCCCAACTCTGCCGCGCACTCGTCCATAACCCCGATCTTCTTTTATTGGACGAGCCATTTGGGGCTTTAGATGCCTTCACGAGAGAAGAGTTGTGGGATGTTTTGCAGAAGTTATACGCGGAACAAAAATGTACAGTTATTCTTGTTACCCATGATTTGCGTGAGGCCGTTTATCTTGCTGATACGGTTTATGTAATGAGTGCGCGTCCTGGAAAAATAATTTTAGAGCGGAATGTTGAAATGCCCAGGCCAAGGAAACTTGATGATATGTACGGCAGGGAGGTTGTCGAACTTGTCCAAGATTTGCGCCACCATATAAATATCGCTCGGTCGGAATAGAGGATGTTAAAGTGAGATTTCTTCATACTAAAATGTTCGAGCGGTTAGCTCCTTGGATTGTTACTGTATTTTTAATTTTGCTTTGGGAAGGTCTCGTAAAGGCTTTTGATGTCCCGAGGGTCGTTATGCCGACCGCGTCGGAAACTTTTTATGCGATGTATGAATACCGGGTGGGGCTTTGGAGAAATTCCGAGCCGACGCTTATCGCAACGTTAGTAGGCTTTGGTATCGCTGTTGTATTTGGCGTCACAGTCGGGATTTTAATCGGCTTATGGCGTCCGTTGTACGCGGCAGTTTATCCTTTGATGGTTGCCTTTAACTCTATTCCAAAGGTGGCTGTCGTTCCGATTATGGTCATTTGGTTTGGAATAGGATTTACAACTAATACGTTGACTGCGTTTATTTTGTGTTTCTTTCCCATAGTGGTGAATATGGCGGTAGCCTTGGCAACCATTGAGCCTGAACTCAAGGATGTCATGCGGGCCCTTGGGGCTAATCAGATGGACATCATTCTTAAAATTGGTATTCCGCGCTCTTTGCCCTATTTATTTGCGGCACTTAAGATTGCCATTACGCTTGCCTTTGTTGGCGCCGTCATAGCCGAGACCGTAGCTGGCGGCAGTGGAATCGGAAATCTTATGCTGGTCGCCAGCGCTGATTTTANTACNNNACTAGCTTTTGCAGGGCTGATTGTTATCGCCGTTATGGCGATCAGTATGTATGCAATCTTTGCGGCTATGGAAGCGCGCTTCACAGGTTGGGCGACCCGAGATAGCCTATCCTTTGCAACCGCGGGAGGCTAAGNNGCCCAAAAAATTTNNANAATNGGTTTGGACGTGAAGCCTGCNAATTACTTGTGGGCAGGCCCTTGTCGATATTTAACNGGTATTTTTTATAATGTTGGTTCGAAGCGTGCCAANCTGTGGTGAGACNATATCCACTACGTCGCCAGGTTTGAGAAANCTATCAGGCAATGGCTTGCCGTTTTCTCCNGTCAGTGACGAATCGGCTGCGGTCCCGGCGCCNGTCCCNCCNCTAATTATATCACCNGGGTAGAAGGTNAAATCACGNGATAAGAATTCGAGATATTCNCCATAAGAAAANGCCATATCGCCNGATCGAAATTTCTGACGCACNTCACCATTNACNGANGTNTCGAGATCGATTNCCATGAAATCGACNTCGCCGACTACGATACAGGGGCCAATGGAACANCTATTATCAAAATTCTTTTGCATCGCGAANTTCATTGGCCCNCCTTCGGGNGACATCCGGATGCTCCAGTCGCCAAGCAGGGTCACGCCCCAAACAAAATCGTCGATATCGNTCTCTTTAAGATTCTTNCCNGTTTTNCCAAGCACCACCGCAACCTCGCCTTCATAGTCNAGGTAAGNNGTCCNGACTGGGTAGGGTAAGTTGGCGTTGTGACCNGCGGATTCACGGTCTATTTTCCAAAAACCCCAGAACCCGCGATCACGCACGTAGTCCCGTGGANCNCCCTTTATTGGGTTGTCTTCTCCTCGCTCTACCCNNCGNTGTGCCATNGAAATAGCGTGCTCTGCAAAATTACCNCCAGCACAGGCGACGCGNGCCCCGTTCGCCCGCGGCGCGTGGAGCACCGTGTCCTCAGCAGAGAAAATAATATCGTCCCCGGCCTCTCCNAGATTAGCGACNGCCGTTTGGACAATATCCAGTGTGGCCNGGCCGCCCATGATTAGGGCGTTNAGGTCGACCAGTGACNCGGCGTTNGCACTACCCTTTTTNCCGACTGCACTGGCAATATCAATGATCTGCCCTTCGGTCAAAACACCGGTGCGTTTCTGTGATCCGTATATGACGATTTTCATAAGTCTCTCCCTAAAGAGGTATATTTGACTGCACCGTAATAGANGCCGAAGTATTCTGGCAATAGAACTCTCCNGATATTTCCTATTCAAAATTATAATTAATTTCTGGTCATTGGCGTTTCTGTCTGCTCTTGTGGTTGAATTATGTTAGAGCTCTTTGCAAGGTATGCAGAAAGGCAATTAGACTTATGAGTAAAGCTAGGGCTAGAGAACGGGCAAAAGCTCGCGCCGGACGGCCTCCAAAGAAGCGCGAAGCTATGGCCTCTTCGGTGAACCAGAATAACTGGCCCGGAAAGGCTAAGGCTGCCGGTAAACACAATAAAGGCCCAAAGGGCAATAGCGTCGATGGCTCATTTTCGAGGACTCAACGGGGGTCGTCGCGCTCTGGATAGTTTAAATGTAGCCATCACCCCTATCTACATTGAGAATATTAGTCGTCAGGCTATAGGCACAGTATTTAACGGGTTTTGAATGCTNGTCTAAAATCCATAAATTTTGGTTGGATTAGCCCCGAGAATTTTTTCAATACTACTCGAGCTAATCTTTGGGTTTTTGCTAAGCATTCTTAGGGCTTCAATTTGTGCCGAGGTGTCGGTATGACCGTAATCCGTGCCGACTAGGAAGTTATCGTCACCGATACAATCGATAAGGTAGGGAATGTCGTCGGCCATCTCTAGCGTGATCCATATGTTATTGTCTTTGAGCGGGTTGTCGCCAAGTTTCTTCCCCTTGCGGGTAAGACGACTCTCTAGATCCTGCAGCGCGTAGGGTAACCATGATGCTGCAGCCTCTATAAAAGCCCATCGNATATTGGGATATTTTTTGGGNAGCTCGTTTTCTAGCAAATAATGGAATTGGGACACCATCGCCATTTTAAATCGTCCAAAGTTGTGGCCCTCATGGAATATATTATTTTGGTAGCTGGCATTGGCAGAATGAAACGCGATGGCTAGATCTACCTCCTCGGCCGCCTTGAATAATGGATCAAAATAGCTATCGCCAACATAGCGGTCGCATTCATAGGGACGGATAAAGATAGCACAGGCGCCGTGTTCCTTTGCGAATTTAAGTTCATCTCTTATGAGATGCATTGACCACGTCGGCACACAGGCCGCCCACCGCAAACGTCCTCCGCCCATCTCCCAGATGTCTGCAAGCCACCGGTTATATGCGCGGTATTGCGCTGCCTGTTGCTGTGGATCGCGGGCGCAGGGAACAAGAAATATAGTCGGGTACAGGACTTGTAGATCAATTTCGAGTTCATCCATGTGATGGAGCCGCGCATCGACACTGCCCATTTCGCGTGATTTTACGTCCATACTGAGCGTGTCGGCATTATCCTTTGTTTGGATATTGTCGCCGCTCAGCCAGTACGTGTTGTCGGGTGAGGGGTTTTCGCCAGTTTTGTGAAGAACAATTGGGGCAAAATGCTTCTCGCTATCAGNAAGATAGTCCCATGTTTTGCTNGATTCTATTACATGTGCGTCTGAATCAATTGTTGGCATTTTTGTTCCCATCCGGCACTTTTTTATTACATCCTTTGACCTGAAGATCACGCCAAATTTGGCTNTCTAAGCCTAGCATCCACTTATATTAATCGTCGAGGGTACAAAGATNATATTGATCCGNGTACGGTTAATTTCGTTCCCTTATATCTCTGTTAACTGGTAAATCGTGGAAACAATATCTCAGCGTTACTACGATTAATTGCNTCAAAAGTATTTTTGTCAAAACCGTTATAGGAATCAAAACCTGCGGTTTCNNCNTCNGCTACAGTTTCTGAAACATATGGATAATCTGATCCAAATAGTATCCGTTCCGGTATTGCAATGGATGCCAGGCAATCGAGGGTAGCTCTATCACCGGACAATGCGGTATCGAAATAAAACTGCTTAATATAATGCAGCGCGCCTTTTGGATATTTTTCTTTGAACGGTGTTTGGCTATCAAAAATAGTGATCCTGTGNGCAAGAAACGGGAGTGCTCCACCCGAATGAGAGAGAATGAATTGGATGTCTGGTAGACGCTCCATTACACCATTGAAAATTAAATTGGTGGCCACTCGTGTTGTCTCAAAAGGATAGTCAATGATCATTCGAGGAATATTCCACCCCTGCGCCTCGGTTCCTGGGGGATAACATGGATGAATGAAGGTTACCGCTTTACGGTGGTTTAGTTCTTCGTAGATTGGTTCAAAATCCGGATGGCCGATATAGCGTTCATCGACGCTCGTAAGCAGTGTTATGCCGTCAAGTTTTAGCTCATCTAGCACGCGGTCTATTTCTCGGAGAGATGCATCGATGTCGGGAAGGGGCAGAAACGCAAATCCTCCAAATTTTCCAGGATAGTCGGCCGCGAGTTTAGCCAGATAATCATTACACCGGCGGGCTAGATTCCGGGTTACGTCGATGTCGCCAAAGAATATCCCCGGTGAGGTGAATGACAGGATGCTTGTGGTCGTGTTTGTTNTTTCCATGAGCGCAAGAGATTTCTCNGGCGTCCAATCGGGGAAGCCGCGATAGGCGGTGCCTGAAATCCCAACGGCGCGCTGAGAATCCTTGTAAAATTCTGGCAGGACATGGTGGTGAACATCGATACGGGGAATAGACATTCTTTGGACACACTCACTGAAGTTATACTACTAGCATTCCATGCCTAATTAGCTTGGTAAAGTGCCGGGGTCGATAGAAAGGCTGTGAACAGTTAGACTATGCATCGAATACTCTATTTTTACCCCTTATAAGGTCCGTTGAACTTGCCCTCTCTTTATCTCGGCGTNTTTTGGATGCTGCTGACAACANTATCTTTCGTAATACTGAGCCTCAGTGTGCGCGCGTTATCGGCAGAAATGGCCACCGTGGAAATTTTGTTCCTGCGCTGTCTGATCGGCGCCCTAATATTTGTGCCATGGATTTTTAAGGAAGGTATCGGNGCACTCAAAACCACTAAGTTTGGCCAGCATGCTGTGCGCGCAGCGATGATGGGCGCAGGGATGGTGCTATGGTTTGCGGCTATTGGCGCGCTGCCGCTTGGTGACGCGATTGCGCTGCATTTCACCCTGCCACTATTTATGATTATTTTTGCGGCTATTTTNCTTCGTGAACAGGTAAATCCAGCGCGTTGGATCGCGACTGTCATTGGTTTTACTGGCGTATTAATTGTATTGCGTCCGGGCTTTCAGGAAATTGGTTGGGCTCATTATTTCGTCCTCCTTTCGGGCGCTCTGTATGGCGGTAATCATGTGATTACGAAATTTATGTCTGGTACGGAAACGCCAAACGCCACCGCATTTTATATGAATTTACTCATTCTCCCAGGGGCCGNGATAGCATTACCGTTTTATTGGACTACGCCAACNTGGGACCAGGCCGGCTGGATTTTATTACTTGGCGTTTCTGGTTCGACGGCACATACNTGCCTGCTTAAGGCGATGCGTTATGCAGATGCCAGCGCTCTCGCACCAATAGATTTTTTGCGCTTAGTTTTTTCCTCAATCGCAGCATACTTTTTGTTTAACGATATTTCTGACCTTTGGACTTACGTCGGAGCCTGCGTAATTTTTATGGCTGCTTGGTACAACACCTTTCAAGCTAGAAAGCTTCAAAAGCGAAATGCGCGTGATAAAGGAAAATCGGAAGGTGCATTTTGATGCTTTCGCCGCCGGTGCGGGGCCTACTGTGGATGCTCGCTCAAACAACCTCGATGTGCGCCATGATGGTTGCCGTTCGTCATCTTAGCTTTAATGATTTTTCCGGCCCGCAGTTGGTGTTTTTCCGTGGTATAATGGGTCTATTGGTATTGTTGCCATGGTTTCTTCATACCGTCCGATATGAGCCATTAATTTTGGCCCCCCGAGAATGGAAACTCGTGATGTGGCGGAGCCTTATTTCGGTGGTTGGTATTCTTTGTTGGTTTCTGGCGCTGACAGGTATGTCGGTTTCCGATGTGACGGCGGTACAATTCACCCACCCACTTTTTGTCGTTATCGGCGCGGCCCTGATTCTAAGGGAAAATGTAGGGATCCGCCGTTGGAGTGCGGTTATAATAGGTTTTGTCGGTGCGCTTGTAATTATAAGGCCAGGCTATGTGCCGTTTAATCCGCTGATCCTCGGAATTTTGGTGTCGGCAATGTCAAATGCCTCTGTGCAGCTTATTACTAAACATGTCGCCCTCAACATTAGCGGTGCGGTTTTAATTTTCTACCTCAATCTAGCGTTAGTGCCGGTGGCATTGATATTGGCAATACCAAACTGGATCTGGCCAAGCGGGGGCCAGTTCGGATGGATTTTGGCCGTTGGGGCGTTCGGCACACTCGGCCATATTTTCCTTGCTCGCGGGATGAAGGTGGCGGACGCTAGCCTGCTGGGGCCGGTTGATTTTATGCGTTTGCCAATCGCGTCTGCATTCGGTTGGTTTCTATTTAATGAATATTCGGATGCGGAAACTTGGATTGGAGCGGGGATTATCTTTTTTGCGGTGCTGGTAATTACCCGGCGGGAAGCACAGCGGAAACATATTTAAATCTGTTCTTATAGCCACATGATCTTGACGTTCGTTCCCTGATGAATAAATGTGACTTTAAATTAACTTTTTTTGGAGCCGCCATTTATGACTGAGTATCTGTATATTTCAGCTGACAACCACCTCGATACGCATTGGTGCCCCAAGAATTTATGGCAGGATCGCTTGCCCGCAAAATTCAAGGAGATTGGTCCTAAAGTCATTGAAGGAGAAAATGGTTCGCAATGGACCTGGGAGGGTAAGCTCTGGGATAAATCAGCGGATGGTTCTAATAGTCCCCAGTTCCTTAAGCCTTTCCGTGATCATGGTGTCGATCTTCCAGATGGTGCCTTGCCNCCCGCCGANCCGAAAATTCTTCTGAACCATATGGATCAGTCGAAAGTTTGGTCGAGCGTTATTTTTGCTAGTGTTCGCAAGTGGAATGTTAGTGACCCGGAATTACTTTTTTCTGTTTATCGCGCCTTTAACGACTATGCAATGGAGGTTAATAAAATCGATCCAGATCGTATTTTTCTGCTGCCAGCCTTGCCAACGCGGTACCCTGAAGAATGTCTCAAGGAATTGGCTCGTATGATTAAAGCCGGCGCCAAGGCTGTGGAATTTCCNCCCTTTGATGTTGCTAAACCAGTTTATGATGAGGTTTGGGAGCCGCTGTGGGCGATGGCGGGAGAGGCGCAGGTACCTCTCTGTATACATATTGGTGGCGCTGCCGATGCACCTCTGCCGCCCTATCATCGTGGTGCTCAGATTGCATTTCTCGCGACAGCCCCGTTTAACCTTTGTAATACCTTNGCCCAACTGGTCTTCTGCGGTGCNTTCGAGCGTCACCCCAATCTTAAAGTTCTATTTTCAGAATGCCGTATTGGCTGGGTCCCGTTTGCGATAGAGTGGTGTGATCGGCAAGTTGAAGAGCGGGCGCCTGATCCATCGGCGCCCCTGTCGATGCTTCCGAGTGAATACGCTAAACGTAATTGTGGTTTCACCTTTGAAGAAGATTATGTTGGCACTGAGATGATGAAATTAGACTGGTGTAATCTTGGCGAGGTTGCGATCTGGGGGTCGGATTATCCGCACCCGCAAGGGACGTGGCCGGATGTGTCCATTCCTATCGACAAAATGTTTGAGGGGGTAGATCCTGCAATCAAGCAGCGCGTGCTATGGGATCACGCCGCAGAGATGTTCAACATTCAGGGGCCTAAATAAATGGCAACAGGAAAGTTACGGCATCTTGCAATTTCGGTACCAGATCCAGAAAAGGCTTCTGAATTTTATATGTCAGTCTTTGGCATGGAGAAGGTTACCTCGGTTAAGGCTCCGATGGCTGACGGCGTTTATTTGACGGACGGTACAATCAATCTTGCCCTGCTTCGTTATAAGGACGACCGTCCGATGGGGGAAGGGAAAACCAAGGATTGGTTTGGTGTGCATCATTTTGGTTTCTGGGTCGATGACGTTGAGCAGAGCGTTCAGGCAATTAAGGAAAATGGCGGTGACTGGTTTATGGGGGAGATGGAAGGGGATAATGTATTTTATGAAATGAAATATACCGACCCCAACGGTACAATTTTTGACATTACCCATAATGGTTGGGGCGGAGCCCTAAAGGATGGACCCCCGCCCGCAGAGGAAAGCTAACCCCTACTCTTCCTCGACGTCATTCTGGCGGCAGCATGCTATTAAAGTATTTTCTAACAAACAGGCGATAGTCATGGGCCCGACGCCGCCGGGGACCGGAGTGATCGCCCCCGCGACCTTAATCGCCTCATCAAAATGAATATCGCCGACTAGTCGAGTTTTGCCCTTTTCATCGGTTATCCGATTAATTCCTACATCGATAATCGTAGCGCCCGGTTTTATCCAGTTTCCCCTGATCATGCGTGGTCGTCCGACAGCAGCAATTATTATATCAGCCTTGCGACACACGTCTGGTAAATTTTGGGTTTGCGAATGGGCAATCGTAACGGTGCAGTTGGCTGCCAATAGTAACTGTGCAATTGGCTTGCCGACGATATTGGATCGCCCAACGACCACCGCGTTCATGCCGGTTAAATCGCCTAAAGTATCTTCAAGTAGTAACATGCAACCGCGGGGTGTGCAGGGAATTAACCCCTCTTCTCCGCTTGATAACGCACCGACATTCAGGTGGTTAAATCCGTCGACATCTTTGGTCACATCAATCGCCTCAATTACGTTCTTGGCGATGATGTGATCAGGCAAGGGCAATTGCACGAGAATGCCGTTTACCGCCGGCTCAGCGTTAAACTCCATTATTGTGGCCAATAGTTCAGACTCTGAAATATTGGCTGGGAGGCGCCGACCCACAGAGGACATGCCTGCTTCAACGCACTGAATTTCTTTATTGCGAACATAGATTTGACTAGCAGGGTCTTCGCCAACTAGTACCGCAGCTAGCCCGGGGACGAGTCCGTCTGTTGCCTTGAGATCAGCAGTACGGCGTTTAATTTTTTCGCGTAATTTTTCAGCAAATGTCTTGCCGTCAATTAAACGTGCGTCCGTCATTTTGAATCCTAGAACTTTGGTTGTTAGGTTAGCCAGTTAACAAAGCGCGATGAAGGTTACCAAGCACCATTTGGAGGAAGATTAGACCAAGAATTAACACAATTGGCGAAATATCGACGCTACCAAAATTAGGGATAACCCGTCGGATTGGTCGGAGAGCAGGTTCAGTAATTCGGTAAATAAAATCAATTACCATATAAACGAACTGGTTGGTCGTATTGATGATATTAAAGGCGACGAGCCAACTCATTATTGCCCCAATAATGATTATCCAAATGTAAAGATCAACAGCAATGATCGCGACGCGAATTAGAGGGTCGATAATGATCATAGTCTTAGGTCTCCGCCAGACGATTTGAGAATAGGTAGACTGGGGCTACCCTGATTTTCCAGATCCTAACGATCCAAATGAATCAGTTCAAGATTTGGCTAGTATCCGATTCTTAATGCGCGAGCTGATTTTCTTGACATTGAAAGTATCAAAAAGCACATTCCAGGCGTTCTGGTGGGGGTATAGCTCAGTTGGGAGAGCGTCTGGTTCGCAATCAGAAGGTCAGCGGTTCGATTCCGCTTACCTCCACCATTCTTCTATTTTGTTTGAATTTACTTTCCTAATTCTATGTTTTTGGTCAGAATTTTAATATGAGAAACCTGCCCCCTACCCGTAGCCTAAACTCAGAACTTTTTCATGCAAACGCGGTTATAGATCGGAACGCCGAAAAAATTTGTTTTTGTATTCTAAAAATGTGCGTTTATGAAGCATAAGAAACCCACAAGATTTACATCAAAACAAACTAAAATGATTAAAGGTGCAGTGGCATTGCATCAATCAGGCCAGTTGGATTTGGCAGAGATCCAATACAAAAAGTTACTTAAACGCCTACCCAGAAATACATTCATAATGAATAACTTAGGAACTTTAGCACTCCAGCAGGGAAACTTGGAAGATGCAGTTAAGATCATTGGGACAGCACTACAATTTAATCCAAATCAACCCGATGCCCTTAATAATCTATCTTTTGCACTCTGGCGCCTTATGCGCTTGGATGAGGCATTGACGAGTTGCGATAAAGCAATATTTCTAAAACCCGATTATTCCGAGGCTTATTCAAATCGGGGCAATATTCTTCGAGATCTTAAGCGTTTGGATGAGGCTTTAGGCAGCTATGAGAAGGCAATATCTCTAAAACCTGATGACGAGGAGGCCCACTATAACCGAGGCAATGTCCTTCAAGACCTAAAAAGACTGGATGAGGCGTTGGGTAGTTATGAGAAGGCAATTTCCCTAAAACCCAATTTCGTGGAGGCGTACCTCAATCAAGGGAGCGCACTCAGAGAGTTAAAACGTTTGAATGAGGCGTTGGTGTGTTTTGATAAGGTAATATCTCTAAAACCAAACTTCGGAGAGGCTCACTCCAACCGTGGTGGTGTGCTGAAAGACCTGAATCGCCTGAATGAGGCGTTGACGAGTAGCGAAAAAGCAATTTCTCTAAAACCAAACTTTGGCGAAGCTCATTATAATCGTGGTGTTGCCCTTAAGGATCTCAAAAGACTGGATGAAGCACTAATAAGTTATAACCGTGCCATAACCCTAAAGTCGGATATAGACTTTATGTTTGGCGAATTTTTGAATATGAAAATGCGACTTTGTATATGGGATAATTTTCAGGAATGCCTCAACGAATTAATAGATAAAATCAACAATGAAGAAAAAGTTTCTCGTCCTTTCCCTATTCTCGCATTAATTGACGACCCTCTAATTCAAAGAAATACCTCGGAGATTTATGTTCGAAAAAAATTTCCCCTGAGTGGTGCTTTGCCGGAATTGTCCAAATATCAAGAGCATGAAAAAATTCGGGTAGGGTATTTTTCTCCTGACTTTAGAAATCACGCAGTCTCATATCTAATTGCAGAGCTTTTCGAAATACACGATAGAAATAAATTTGAAATATATGCTTTTTCGTTTGGTTCAAACACAAAAGATGAAATGAATATCAGAATTAAAAAAGGAGTTGATCATTTCTATGATGTGTGTGCGATGTCAGATAAAGATGTGGCATTACTCTCTAGATCTGTTGAGATTGATATTGCTGTAGATTTGGGAGGCTTCACCCAAAATTCCAGAACAGGAATATTTTCAGCAGGCGCCGCACCCATACAGGTAAACTACCTGGGGTATCCAGGCACAATGGCGGCGGAATATATGGATTATATAATTGCCGATCGTACATTAATTCCAGAACATTCTCAGAAATACTACTCAGAGAAAATTGTCTACCTACCCAACAGTTATCAAGTCAATGTATCCGAAGTTAAAAATTTTGAGGGGTCTCTGGGACGATATGACGTTGGGTTGCCTGATAGGGGTTTTGTTTTCTCATGTTTTAATAGTCACTATAAGATTACGCCAAACACATTTTCCAGCTGGATGAAAATACTTGAAGCGGTTGAAGGCAGTGTCCTTTGGTTGCTTGAAAGCACTAGCAGTGCTGTTAAAAATTTAAAAAAAGAAGCAAGAAAATTAGGCATTAATGAAGATAGATTGATCTTTGCTGAATCTGTTCCCAATGCAGAGCATTTAAACAGAATCCGATTAGCAGATCTTTTCTTGGATACACTGCCTTATAACGCCCACACCACGACCAGTGACGCCCTTAGAATGGGGTTGCCGGTAATTACTCGTATCGGGAACTCTTTTACCAGTAGAGTTGCAGCAAGTTTGCTAAATGCCGTTAATTTGCCTGAGTTGATTACGACGAGCCAGGAACAATACGAATCCCTTGCAATTCAACTGGCATTGCATCCGGAAAAATTGAAGAGCATCAGGGACAAACTAATTAATAATTTATCCACTGCACCGTTATATGACACCCCTTTATACGCACGAAATCTAGAGTCTGCATATTTGGCAATGTATGACAGATATCAGCGTGGACTAGATTTAGATCATATTTTTGTTGAAAACGTTAAATTATAAAAAATAAACTCTAAAAATGAATCAATGCTAGAGCTATCGATTATAAACAGGTTAAAATTTATACTGTAAACAACCAGTAGACGGATAAAGAGCGGCATGACCCTGCAATATGCATCAAAGGGTTTGATCGGGGTTTTTACGCCACAGGCGAATACTACGGTAGAGCCAGAAATGCAGATTCTACTGCCAAAGGGCATTACCCCCATTACCGCCCGCCTCACCAGTCCAAAAAGTACGATAGAAGATCGGCTCATTGATTATTACGACACACTGGAGGGGGCACTGCCTCAGTTTGCAAACGCGCCGATTAATACTGTGGCGATCGGTTGCACTGGGGCTTCGTATCTTGTGGGACGGGATCGAGAGGC
>PBOV01000084.1 GCA_002724505.1 Rhodospirillaceae bacterium
TGCGCAAAGATCTAGAAAGTCAAGTAACGTGCAGAGATGGATGTCGGGATTATTATGCCAGCCATAATGTTCACCCGCTGGAATAGGAACGCGGCCCCGTAAAAGAAATGATAAACGGGTCCGCAAATGACCATAATTTGTAAAAGAAACAATAGCTTGTCGGCCTATACGGACAAGCGTTTCTAGAACATCTTTAGGACTACGCGTGGCCTGTAATGTTTGTCCGAGAACAACATAATCAAATGCATCTGATGGATACCCAGCTAAATCAGTATCTGCATTTCCCTGGATAACTGAGAGACCCAATGCGACGCATGCATTAACTCCCTCTTGGCTAAGCTCAATACCGCGGGAGTCCACGTTTTTTTGGTTGGCTAAATATGCAAGAAGAGTGCCGTCGCCACATCCGACATCGAGAACGCGGCTGTTTGGCTCAATCATATCACTAATGATTTTGAGATCGGGCCGCAGTGGTTTTACTTTTGGGCTAATTATCATCGTTTGAGGCCATTATGGCGAAGGGCACCATCAAGAAAACCCGAGAGTGTTTTATGCAGAACCGGTTCATCAAGAAGAAAGGCATCATGACCTTTATCAGTTTCGACTTCTAAGAAGCTGACGTTGGCGGCAACAGCATTTAGCGCGTGCACGACCGCGCGGCTTTCAATAGTTGGGTATAACCAGTCACTAGAGAATGAGACTACGCAGAAACGTACGTTGGTATCACGAAAGGCGTTTGCTAGAACGCCATTATGCTCTGCCGCCAGGTCAAAGTAATCCATAGCACGGGTTATATAGAGGTAGGAGTTTGCATCAAAACGTTCCACAAAGCTGCTTCCCTGATGTCTTAAGTATGACTCCACTTCAAAATCCGCATCAAAACCATACGATATTTGATCACGCTCTTGTAGACGTCTACCAAACTTTCGGTGCAGAGCGGGTTCTGATAGGTATGTGATGTGGGCTTCCATCCGGGCAACAGCGAGACCGCGGCGGGGCCGTTTCTTTTGTGCGATGTAATTTCCTTGGCACCAATCAGGGTCCGCCATTATCGCCTGTCGTCCAACCTCATGAAAAGCGATATTTTGAGCGGAGTGACGCGGAGCACCAGCAATGGGTACAGCGGAATATATTCGGCTACTATATTTTGATGCCCATTCCAATACCTGCATAGCCCCCATAGAGCCGCCGATTACACAGAAAAGTTTCTCGATTTCCAAGTGGTCAATCAGCATAGTTTGCGCTCGGACCATGTCCCCAATGGTAATAACGGGAAATTCGAGCCCGTATGGTTTGCCGTTTTCAGGATCGATTGAGCTTGGGCCCGTTGTTCCCATGCAGCCGCCCAGAACATTTGAACAGATTACAAAGTAACGGCTCGTATCAATCACTTTGCCTGATCCGATCATTAAATCCCACCAGCCACCCTTTTTGGTAACCGGGTGATGCTCAGCGGCGTACTGATCACCAGTTAAAGCGTGGCAAACGAGAATAGCATTCGACTTGTCAGCGTTGAGCTTACCATAAGTTTGAAAAGCAATGGTAAAGGGACCTAGAACAGCACCAGAATCCAGACGTAGCGGTGTTTCCACCCCAAGTTCTACATGGTGGCCGGGAAAATTTCCGTTCGTTATCGGGTTCAAAGAAGATGTTGGATCCGTCATTTTAACGATAGTTTCTAGTGACAATTACTTCGATTTCCATGATAGCTATGTCGAAGTGACAAAATTAGCAATGTTTTCTTTGCTTTTGGTTATAGCCTTGCCGAGTTATAAACGCGCGGCTTAGCTTTGGTATGAGGAAAAACTGACGGTAAAAGACGGTTATGAGTGCAGAAACTAACAACTTGAATGAACTTAGAGATGAGATCGATATTATCGATGAATCGCTGCATGATTTAATTATGCGCCGAGCCCATGTAGTTACACGCATTAAGGAAGCTAAACAGAATTCTGGGGGGGCAATATTTTGGCCTGGGCGTGAGGCAGAAGTGCTACGCCGATTGATAAAACGACATCATGGTAATTTCCCGCATGGTGCAATTGTCCGGGTTTGGCGAGAGCTCATTTCAACCTTTGTCTCGATGCAAGGCGATTTTAAAGTAGCGGTATGGGTGGGCGAAGATCCAAAGTATTGGGATATTGCGCGCGACCATTTTGGTTCGCAAATGCTTTTTACGAGCCATGCAACGCCTTGCAGTGTGCTGCAAGCTGTCGCAGACGGTGCAGCTAGCGCTGGCATTGTGCCTTTACCTCAAGTTGATGAAGATCCCTGGTGGCCATTACTCGGCTGTGAAAATGATGGACGACAGGTACGCATATGCGGGCGTCTTCCTTTTTTAAAGGGTGGCGGTATGCGTGGGGGACAGGGCGAGGCACTGCTCGTCGCCGATTTAGCGCCAGTCGAAACAGGCGAAGATGGAAGCTACCTGATTGTCGAATCCTGTAATCCGATCAGCCGTTCGCGTTTGACGGAATTGTTGACCTCTGGAGGCTTTTCTCCAATAACTCTGATTTCTATNTCAAATACGATCAATNTGGCGANCCGCGAAACATTCTTGATTGAAGTAGAGGGCTTTGTTGGTNTTAAGGATAGACGGTTGGGAAAGTTTCTCGACGACAANACTGAATTTGATATTGTACGTGCTGTTGGTGCTTACCCTAAGCCCTTAGANNCAGAGANTTAAAATGTTAACGCCGCGCAAAGGTATATTAGANATTTTGCCTTATGTCCCAGGAAAATCATCAATAGAAGGTACAAAANNGTCGACTAAACTCTCCGCGAATGAAAGTGCGTTNGGCCCTAGTCCTANAGCTTTGTCAGCTTTTCGTGACGCNGAACATTCCCTTCATNTTTACCCAGACGGAACGTCNATNGAGCTNCGCGAGGCCCTTGGGCTTGCTAATGAATTAAACCCCGACCGGATCGTTTGCGGTGCCGGATCGGATGAGCTGCTTTACAATTTAGCACGNGGCTATGCGGGCCCNGGNGATGAAATTTTGTTCGGNGAACACGGTTTTAATGTCTATCCNATTNTAGCACATTGCGTTGGTGCGAAACCTGTGAAAGTGCCCGAGANGNATTTAACCTTTGATGTTGATGCAACTCTTGCACGGGTTACTAATAAGACGCGAATTGTATTTATAGCCAACCCGAATAATCCGACAGGGTCTTANATCCCCGCAGAGGAATTGGTGCGNCTTCGCACCGGTTTNCGTGAAGATATATTATTAGTGATCGATTGNGCTTATGCGGAGTTCGTAACCANTGNCGACTACAATATAGGTTTTGATNTAGTAGAAGGTGGNGANAATACGGTGGTTACCCGAACATTTTCAAAAATTTATGCGCTTGCATCTCTAAGAATCGGTTGGGCTTTNTGCCCCNCATCTATTGCCGACGTACTAAACCGATTAAGGNCCCCCTTTAATTTGTCCACAGCCAGTCAGCTGGCGGGGAAAGCAGCNGTGGAAGATGTCGGGCATGTNGCAGCAGCTCGGGATCATAATACGGTCTGGTTGCCGTGGCTAAGNGACCGATTAACGGAATGTGGTTTGACGGTTTANCCGAGTGTTGCNAATTTTTTATTGGTAANNTTTCCGGATGATGTAGCACATAATTCNCAAGCNGCAATGGCATTCTTTAGCAGNAAAGGACTTATACTTCGGGAAACTAGCATTTATGGGTTACCCGAATGCTTGAGGGTTACAGTTGGTAAAGAAGAAGCAATGAAAGCGNTGGAAGTTAACGCAAAAGAGTTTATGGCAANGTAGGGTNGTATGGCNGACGTTTTGTTTAATAGGGTAGCTTTTATCGGTATTGGCCTAATTGGATCGTCATTGGCACGGGTTATGCGNCGCGACNGATTGGCGAAAACGATTGTCGCTTGTGCNCGCACNGAGAAAACCCGGAAGGCAGCNTTGAATTTGAATCTAGCTGATAGCGTTACGGATAATATTGCGNTGGCAGTAAAAGATGCCGATCTTNTTGTCATNTGCACCCCAATTGGCGCTTATGCCTCCATNGCCAAAAGTATGTCTTTGTCCCTTAAANAAAATGCGATTGTAAGCGATGTTGGGTCGGTAAAAGGTGCGGTCATTGATGCTGTTGCNCCCTATATTCCTGAGGGGGTACATTTTGTGCCCTGTCATCCGATTGCTGGGACAGAAAATTCAGGCCCAGAATCGGGCTTTGATACCCTCTTTGAAGGTCGCTGGATGATCATGACTCCGGTTGAGGGGTCTAATGAGGTGGCAGTTGAGCGCGTAGCGGAATTATGGCGGAGGGCTGGAAGCAAGATCGAACGCATGGACCCTGATCACCATGACCAAGTTCTAGCTATAACTTCTCACGTGCCTCATCTTATTGCGTATACAATTGTAGGCACCGCTAATGACCTTGAAGAACGCCTAAAGTCTGAAGTTGTAAAGTTTGCTGCTAGTGGATTTCGCGATTTCACGNGAATTGCNGCATCTGATCCNGTGATGTGGCGTGATATTTTTCTTAATAATAAGGATGCCGTANTAGAAATGCTTGGNCGTCTTTCAGAAGATTTAAGTGATCTACAGCGTTCAATACGNAATGAAGACGGTGATGGNTTAGAAGAATTATTCGTCCGTACTCGTGAAATTCGGCGCAGTGTAATTGAGGCGGGTCAGCACATCCCGCCAAAGCCGCCCAAAAATTTTGATTAAGGCAATTAATTCCATATAACTTTTGGTAATTTAATAAGTTTGATCGGTCCTACGTATAGGTGACCGTCCTGGATAGCGAGTGATAATTTGATTTGATTTTCCTTTTGGATACCGAAAACATTAGACATACCTTGCATTGCAAAGCGTGCGATCATCCCGAGGTTCGGCTTGATCAGACCAGCATCAATCATTGCCTTAAGTGCTAGGTTGTAGCCTGTTATTGTGCCACTAAGAGCGGCAATCGGTTGAAGGTCTGAATCAAGTGCAAAGGTGCCGTTTGCTTTTGCAAACAGTTTTCCCCAGTGGATCTCAAAATTTTTTAAATCAAGGGAGCCTCCGCTAGATGCCCAGCTCGAAAATGCTTGTTTGAGCGTATTGCCGTGGGCATTTCCGAGAAATTTGGCAGACAGGGCAATATTATTGATTGTTCGCCCAAGGCCGGAATTCAAACGAGTTGGTAAAGTCAGGCCCAAAAGCTCTGCCTGAAGATCAACAGTTGAAACCTGATGTCGTTTTTCTTTTGGAGGGGCCAGCTTATTAAAAGACAAACGCCAATTAAGTCGTTTGATACGATAGTACTGGGTTGACGTAATTTTGGCCAAGGTATCCACCATGGCGAAGGATAAATGGGTAAGCCTACCATTTTTGTTGAGTTTTAATTTTCCTTGCCCCGCTTCCATGTCTAATTTTATGGAGTTGCGTTCATTAGGTTTGGTATAAGCAAACTCTTGTTGTCCGCCTGTCTGGAATTTTATATTTTTGATATCCCATGGTCTTACGTTCAGTTGAATGTATGGACCTGCCCAATGTAATTGAATATTGCCGCTTGCGCGGCTAAGGGTAGGTCTGTTGATTTTGAACCGCCACTGCCAGGGGAAACCAGACATGTCTATTTTTTGATGTTCGGCCTTCCATCCTTGAGTGCTTTGTTTGGTCGCCCAATTGGAAATACCATTTTTCAATTGTAGGCCGATGATAAACCATAATCCTGAATAAATTAAAGTTAACCCGATTAGGATAGATAAGCTGTTAAAAACCAGTTTGCGCCATTTCTGGATATTAAAAACCATGTCTCTTTATATGGACTCCTATGTTGGTGGTCGAGATCGTAAAAATTCTGATAGCTGGCAGGTCCTCGGTATAGGAGGTACAATCCTTCAATTAAAGAGAATTTAGATGGTAAAACCAAAAAATCAAAGTCTCTCGCCGGGATGGGCTGTCGTGGCATCGGCTCTCTTTATCTTTTTCTGGGCTAGTGGATTTGTCGCTGCGAAATATGGGTTACCATATACTGAGCCTTTTACTTTTTTGACTCTGCGATTCCTTGTCGCTTTAATAATTCTTATACCTCTGGCATATATTTGGCGAGTTCGCTGGCCCAACACCCCTACTTCATTACTCCATGTAGTTGTTTCTGGTTTATTAGTTCAGACTACTTATTTAACTGGTGTGTTTTATGGTATCTATCTTGGGCTATCGACAGGGGTCATGGCATTAATCGTTGGCATACAACCTTTAATGACCGGATCCCTTGCTTCGTCCGTTCTGTCCGAGCGTGTTAGTGCAAAACAATGGGTAGGCCTTGGGCTGGGGTTTGTTGGATTGGGCTTAGTGGTATCGGAAAAAGTAGATCTATCCGGGCAGGGTATGTGGGCTATTTTATTTTCCCTACTTGCGCTAATCGGAATAACAATTGGAACAATTTATCAAAAACGGTTTTGCTCTGGTGTTGATGTACGCGCTGCTGTCACCATTCAGAATGCTTCATCCTGTGTAATTATCTGCGTTTTGGCATTTTTTTTCGAACCCTTAGAAATCCAATGGACTGTAGAGTTCATCTTTGCGCTAACTTGGTCAGGTATTGGTCTTTCCGTGATTGCCTTAGCTCTATATTTTTTTCTGGTGCAGCGTGGTGCAGCAGCTAAAGTCACTAGCCTGATTTATCTAAGCCCGCCAACTACAGCGGTTATGGGTTGGTTGATGTTTGACGAAACTTTCGCAACACTCGCAATGATTGGTATGGCCGTCGCTGTCGCTGGCGTGGCTATGGTGAATAGGTGAGGCAAGTGACGGATAATCGCAGAAAGATAATCTGTAATGAGCCAGGAGATGTTTGGTTCTTTGCCTATGGTTCGTTGATGTGGAATCCGGGTTTTACGCCTAAGAAAATTCAAAAAGCATTGTTAGAAGGCTGGCATCGTTGCTTTTGCGTTGCTTCTTTAATTTATAGGGGTACGCCGAAACAGCCCGGCTTATCGCTGGGACTCGATGTTGGTGGTCAATGCCGCGGTTTAGCGCTTTGTATTTCCGAGGCGGATCGTGAGGAGGTCTTCGATTATCTTGTGAGACGCGAAATGCCGGAAGAAATTTATAGCTGCGTCCCAGTTTCAGTCTGCATTGGTGGCAGCCTCGTTAAGGCCTATACGTTAATAGTTAACCAGGATCACAAATTATATGTTGGTGAAATGACATTGGAGGACGTGGCATCGACGATTGCGCAAGGACATGGCAGAAATGGCTCCAATCGAGATTATCTGACTTCCACGGTCAAGTCTTTAAATAGTCTGGGAATTGAGGATGAGGAGTTAACGCTGCTATTAAACCGTGTTAATGAACTTAGTTGATCATTATCCAGGCCGGGACGAAAAATTTTAAGTCAAGATACAAAAAGGGAAATTTAAGGAGACTAAGATGAAGCTCATAAGCTTTCGCCATGATGGGCAAGAGGGTTATGGTGCCGTGAAAGAGGGCGGTATTGTTGATTTATCATCTGAAATTTTTCAGGAAACTCCTCTCAAGAATTTAAAGACTGTTCTTGAGGCAGGCCGCGATGTGATGACTGATCTCAAGGAGATAGTTGACGCCAAGTCTGCTGAAATTGACTTGGGCGATGTTATCTTTCGGATGCCGGTCTTTAACCCCAGCAAGATATTTTGTGTTGGACGAAATTATTATGCTTATCATGAGGTGATGGAAGATGGCCGCCCAGATTGGCCAAGTATCTTCCCCCGCTTTGGAGATTCTTTCTCCGCTCATAACCAACCAATTATCCGCGGGTCAGACGATGGTGATCAGCTTGATTACGAGGGCGAATTGGTAGTCGTAATCGGCAAGCAAGGTCGTCACATTTCAGAAGAGAATTCGATGGATTATGTCGGTGGATATACTATTGCAAATGAAGGTAGCGTTAGAAACTGGATCGGCCGTGGCACACAAAATTGCCCAGTTAAAAACCAGTGGCGCTCGGGTTCTATGGGACCTGCAATCGTCACGGCGGATGAAATTGACGACCCGATGGACTTGCAAATCGTTACTAGAGTTAACGGTGAAGAGCGTCAAAATGGTAGCACCGGTATGATGATCTTCGATATACCATTCGTGATTTCCTATATCTCGCGCTTTACAAGGCTCGAGCCTGGAGATCTGATTTGTACAGGAAGTCCTGGTGGCTCAGCAATCGAGCATGATCCTCCAGGATATCTTAAACCGGGTGATAAAATTGAGGTGCAGATTAGTGGGATTGGGTCACTGAAAAATCCAGTGAAAGCGGAATAAATGAACGAACTCTACTTAGAGTGTAAATGTTGGGATGCTCTGCCGATTGGGTGTAGAGATTAAATTTAGCCTATTTGGCACTCTCACTAATGGTTGAGTGAAAGAAATAACCTCGAGTTGTCCTGGAACGTTACTTTGCTCTAATTTGAAGAGATTTTAAGATCAATAATTGGAGCTGCAAATCTCTTTTTGGGCAGTTTCAATGTCCGCTTCAAGCCGCTCCATAAATTGTTCCCGGGGTAAACCGGGCGGAATGGGCGGTAAAAAACGTAATGTAATCACTCCTGGTCTGCGGATAAGCATTCGTCTTGGCCAGTAAATACCAGAATTTAATGCTACCGGAACAACAGGTAGCTTAAGTTGGTTGTAAAGAGCGGCAACACCGCTGTGGTAAAACCCCTTTTTACTCGGTGCTGTTCGCGTACCCTCAGGAAAAATGACAATTGAACGGCCAGTCAAGATAGGTTTTCGACTGTCTTTAATCATCTGTCTAATTGCCGATGCGCCGCCCCGTCGGTTAATTCCGATCGCGCCGTATTTTTTTGCGTACCAGCCGAAAAAAGGCAGCCAAAAAAGTTCTCTTTTTAGGATGATTACCGACTTCTCTAGTTTGTAGGGGAAGAAAAGTGTATCCCAAGCAGATTGATGTTTGGACGCCACAATAACAGGTCCCGCGGGAAGAAAATCTATCCCCTCTACTCTATAAGTTAACCCACATATAACACGAAGCAGCCAAAAGACCGATCGTGTCCAAAACCTTGCTATAAAATCGCTAGCCCAAAATGGAAGAATTAAGGATGGCAAGAACGCAAAAGACATTAGCAAAGCCCAAACGCCATATAGAACATGATAAAGCAGAGAGCGAGCCATGACCATTATTTTTTCTCCCACTTCCAATCATCTCGGGTCAGACCGATTTTGGAAATAAGATATTTATTAAACTCGCTAGCGAGAAGTTGTGCACTACCTGGCCAGCGCCACCAATTTTGACGTTTAAATTGTGGCGGAAAAACAGGATGCGGGACAATTTTAATATTAGGCATTTTACGTCTAAATTCGAATAGGCTTCTGGGCATGTGATAGCTCGCTGTAACCAGTCGCAACGAATTGAATTTATTTTCGACAATCCACTTGTTCGTCTCGACTGCGTTCCCCGCTGTGTCATCCGCCCGATACCCTATGATAATACAGCATACAAAATCACTTCGATTCCGGCTAAAAAGTTTGAGGAGGGCCTGCACATCCAAACCCCGAGCTACTCCAGAGATAAAAAGTAATTTCGCATATCCTTCGGAAAGCAGTTGAAGCCCGGCTTCTAGACGTCCGGTACCACCCGTCAGCACGATAATAGCATCGGTTCTGGTATGATCATCTGTGCGGTTCGTGGGGACCTCATCGACAAACCATATTAGTCCCATTATCCAAACGATTATGATCAGCCCACAAGAAATTATCATAAGCCGACCTCTTCTATTAATGCTGCTATTCTTTGTGCGCTGAAACCTATTTGTCATTGCGCATACTCATGTTAGGCGCCCAAGTACCCGAAGCACTGTAATTCTGGCGGTAAGTGCTGTCACTGCTGCTACCGCGATCGGGATAGAAAACATGCAGCACCATTGCCAGAAATTTAGAGTTAATTGTGGTAAAATGAGTAGATTTATATAAGACCATATTGATCCGAGGGTGTATAAGGTTGCGGCAGCGAATATCGTGCCTATACCCCCACCTTTAAGGCTCAAATACGTTATGTGACGATAAAATTGTCTGGCGACATAATCATCGCGGGCCCCCATGATTTGTAATAGCTCAATTAAATCTTGGTGGATGACCAGGCTCGTTCGCGTTGCGAAAATTACAATAGTTGTTGCCGCTAGGCTAATTAATAGAAGAATAGAGAATGCAATGGCCTCTATGGCGTCTACGAGTGTTATGAGCTTATCAAGCCATAATCTGTGGTCGTCCAACAAAGCTCCTTCAACCTCTTGATCCAATTTCTTCCGCAAGGCCTTTACGTCTAGATTTGTCTCAGGTTTAAACTTTACTGCTATTAGTCGCGGAATTGGTAAACTTAAGGTTTCTGAAATATTGTCAGGGCCTAGCCAAGGAGCAAGAATTTCTGATAAGCGTTTCGTGGAGACGGCTTTTGCTGAAGTAATGCCGGGTGTATTTTGTAGGAGGCGTAACGCGGCAGTCAGCCGCATTTCGTTTTTAATTTTAGTTCCATCTGTCNTTGGAGGAATTTGGATTGTCAATGTTCCGGTATGATCANGGCGCCACTNATCGCTAAACGATGAAAGAAGTAAAACCGCGGCNAAGGCAGCTATAGCAAGCCACACCATAAATGCGATGAACCAAGGTAAAAAACGACTAGATGCATCCTGGNTGAGTGGCAAGGATTTAGCTTTAGACACTAAATTAGCTCTTTTGGTTGGGTTGTCGCTTTGGTTGAGAGAACTGGTTGTGTAGGGAGATTGAGTGTGCCGTCTAAAAGCTGGAGACGTGCGTAGTTGAAGTCGTTTACAAGCGATTTATTGTGTGTAGCAAGAACAATGGTAGTTCCAAGCTTATTGAGTTGTTCAAATAGATGCATTAGTCGCATTGCAATTTGATCATCGACATTACCTGTTGGCTCGTCCGCTAAAAGCAGCTTTGGGCGATTTACAACTGCACGAGCAATAGCTACACGCTGTTTTTGTCCTCCGGATAATGTCGGCGGGCGAGAATCAATTTGGTCTGACAATCCAACCCAACTTAAAAGTTCTGAAACGTTATTCTTTATTTGTTTTTCGCCAACGCCGGAAACTCTTAAGGGTAAGGCAACATTTTCCATTGTTGTCAGGTGATCAATCAGGCGGAAATTCTGAAAAACAACGCCTATTTGTCGGCGTAATACTGGTAATTCGCGTCTTGGGGTGGTTGAGATATCGTTCCCAAAAAGGGAAATTAGCCCCCTGGACGGTTGCTGTGCTAAATACATGAGGCGTAATAGAGTTGATTTGCCGGCACCGCTAGCCCCTGTTAGAAAATGAAAACTTCCTTCTTCTAGACGTAGCGAAATATCGTGGAGTATTTCGGGCCCCAAACCGTACCGCACTCCAACGTTCTGAAATTCGATGACGTTAACGCCGTCAATCACCGTTCTTCCTTAAAATACTTCTCATAAAAATAGAATTACACTGGGTTCAATAGCCCGTCCAGCTCACTACTCCTGCTTGCCTTTAATATTGTGAAACCTTATACAATTAGCATGTGTCAAAAGGCAAAAATGCTTTCATGGTTAAACGAATAGGCACCTATTTCGGACGGTATGATCATGGTCCTCCCTAAATTTAGTCTACAGGGAAAAGAACCCTCCTTGTAATCGAGTTGACTAAACTTCAAGCCATAAAGATTACGTCATTAAATAATTTGATAAAAAGAAGCAATGAATCAATGTCTAATGTAAGCAACCAAACAAACATTAAGATATTAATTTCTGCAGAACAGATTGCTAAGCGCATAGAGACCTTGGCCGATGAAATTGTAGCTGATGCTCCTAGCGATTTACTAATCGTTGTAATACTTAAAGGGAGCTTTGTGTTCGCTGCAGACCTTGTGAGAGAATTAGAACGAAAGGGGGCATCCGCGCAAGTCGATTTCGTTTCTCTATCAAGTTATGATGTTGGAAAAGTGAGCCGGGGGCCAGTGAAAGTTATTCATGACCTTTCAGAAGATGTTACTGGGCGTGCGGTATTAATAGTTGATGATATTCTCGAGTCTGGACGAACCCTTGAATTTGCGAGGGAAACAATGTTTCAACGACAGGCTGAATCGGTGAAGACCTGCTTATTGCTAGACAAACCGACGCAGAGAAAAGTTGACATACAAGCCGACTATGTGGGTTTTACTATCGATCCACAATTTGTCGTGGGGTACGGGCTTGATTTTGCTAAAAGATATCGTGGTCTGCCGTATATCGGCGCTCTTGGCTCTGATTAAAAGAGGACCTGTAGTAACCCTCCGCGGTGTTTCTATGGAATGTCATCCATCCTAAAACTCGATTATTATGAGTCGGTAATCCAGAGAGATTTGCCTATCAAATTCACAGCCATTTGGGAAGATGATCCAGCGATATCAGTTCGTCAAAGCTAGGTCGCGCCCTTATCACGCTAAAATCTTTTTGGTTCACCATGACTTCAGGGATTAATAAACGTGAATTATAGGTTGAAGCCATTACAGCGCCGTATGCGCCAGCAGATTTAAAGAAAAGTAAATCCCTTTCTTGCATTGTCGGCAATTGAACGTTCTTAGCCAAAATATCTCCTGTTTAACAAACCGGACCAACTATTTCAGCGCTTTGTTGGTTTTTGCTTTTGTTTTCGTTCACTGGTGCGACGGCATGAAAAGCATCATATAGCGTTGGGCGGATAAGATCATTCATCGCTGCATCTACAACCACAAAACGTTTGGTCTTTGTTTCTTTAGTCTGGACGACAGAGGTAACTAAAATCCCGGCATTGCCGACTAACACACGACCCGGCTCAAAAGTCAGTTCAAGATCGAGTTTCCCAACAGTATCTGCTACGAGCGCGGCATACGTCTCAGGTTCTGGCGGTTGCTCGCCGTCATATACGATTCCAAGACCGCCCCCTAAATCCAGTCGTGATACAGTGTGTCCTGCGGCACGGAGGGTTTTTACCATTAAACCGACACGGCTAAAGGCCTCTTGAAACGGGTTGAGGGTTGTCAGTTGCGAGCCTATGTGAACCGCGAGACCGACAGGCTCTATTCCTGGTAAGGCTGCGGCCTGCCGATATACATCTAAAATATGATCGATATCGATACCAAATTTATCCTCTTGTCGACCAGTTGAGATTTTGTCATGCGTTTGCGCATCAACGTTGGGATTTACACGGAAGACGGCTGTTGCGGTCTTACTAAGTTCGACAGCGACTTCATTTAGGATGAGAAGCTCACCAACAGATTCAACATTAAATTGACCAATATTATTGGAAATGGCGAACCGTATTTCTTCACGTGTTTTACCTACTCCCGAGTAGACAATTTTTGTGGCCGGTATACCTGCAAATAATGCCCGACGGACCTCCCCTTCACTGACGACGTCGGCTCCTGCACCAAGTTTTGCGAACGTTCGAATTACCGCTTGGTTAGAATTTGCTTTTACAGCGTAACAAATCCGGCCGTTAACACAGGTTAACGCATTCGCCATAGTTTCATAATGTCTGGTCAAAGCGGACTTTGAATAACAATAGAACGGTGTCCCTATATTTGACGCAATGTCGGCAATAGCGACATCTTCTGCAAACAGTTGACCATCGGAATATTTAAAATCGTTCATCCCGGATAACTCCTGGGATAGTCTGTTTTTTTTGTTCCTGGAGGAGGTTCGATACTAGCCTTTTTTCCGCATGCTGAAAGTGGTGCGGCTAACACGTAGATTAATAGCATATAAAGAATTAACCGCATTAGAGGAACCTCTCACGAGCATTCTTGACCTGGGATAAAACGTTTTGCGGTGCTGTACCGCCATAGCTTGTCCGGCTAGTGACAGACTCTACTGCACCCAGGATAGAAAAAACGTCGTCAGTAATTCTTGCTTCGACACCCTGCATTTCTTCGAGTGATAATTGTTCAAGTTTCCTATTAGACTTTTCGGCTAACTTGACTAATTCGCCGGTAATATGATGTGCCTTTCGGAACGGCAAGCCTAAAACTCTTACTAGCCAATCGGCAAGATCGGTTGCTGTTGTGAAACCTTCCTCAGTTGCTTCCCGAAGTCTGTCGATGTTGAATTCTATATCTTTGATCATGCCTGTCATCGCCGCGATACAAATACCGATCGATTCAGAGCCATCAAATATTGGTTCCTTGTCTTCTTGCATGTCCTTTGAATAGGCCAAAGGGAGGCCTTTCATCACAGTTATGAGGCTTATCAGTGAACCAACAATCCTACCACTTTTACCGCGTACCAGTTCGGCGGCGTCAGGATTTCGTTTTTGTGGCATGATGGAACTGCCAGTTGTGAAAGCATCACTCAATTTTGCAAAGGAAAACTGCGCCGAACACCAGACTATTATCTCTTCCCCTAAGCGCGAAAGATGCAAGGCGGTGATGGCGGCAGAAGACAAAAATTCAAGAGCAAAGTCCCGATCCGAAACTGAATCTAGTGAGTTTGCGGTCGGCCTATCGAAGCCAAGGGCTTTAGCAGTTTGGTCGCGGTCGATTGGGTACGAAGTGCCAGCGAGAGCGGCAGAACCCAGTGGGCACTCGTTAAGCCGCGCGCGAGTATCCTGGAACCGGCTACGATCCCTGCCAAACATTTCGACATAAGCTAAAAGGTGGTGGCCGGCGGTCACAGGCTGTGCTGCTTGTAGGTGAGTAAAACCGGGCATGATGGTTGCAGCATTTTCTTCTGCTTGATCGATTAATACTGACTGCAGACCTTTTAAGGCATCGTCTATTTTATCAATGGTGTCCCGAATCCAAAGCTTAAAATCTGTTGCCACTTGGTCATTCCGCGACCGCGCGGTGTGCAGGCGCCCAGCGTTTTCGCCAATAATCTCGCCAAGCCGTCCTTCAATATTAAGGTGGATGTCCTCGAGAGAATTTTTAAAATTAAAACTCCCTTGTTCGATTTCTTTTTGTATTCTCTCTAGGCCATTAAGGATTTGATCCCCAGCCTTGGTATCTAGGATCCCCTGATCCACTAACATCTTGCAATGCGCAGTTGAGCCTAAGATATCTTGAGCAAAGAGCCGTTGATCGAAACCGATGGACGCATTGATTGTTTCCATTAAAGAGTCAGGTGCTTGGCTAAAACGTCCGCCCCAAATTTTATTGGAGTCATTTTGACTTTCCTGCTCAGGGTCGTCCGTGGCAGGGTCTCCCTGCGCACTGGATTGAAGTGTATTTTTTGTGCTCATTATTCGGTCTCAATTCGGTTAAAGAGGTAAAATGCATAAAACCGTCTTAATCTCTATAGTTTTTATTGCCCTGGGCACTGCCATGTGGGGGTTTTTTGAGCAGAAATCAAGCAAAAACAAAGCTATCACCAATACAATAGCACCTCTATTAACGGGCGGGATGAAAAATTTTACCCCGGCGGATCCGGTGGGGCCACCGATGAAGCTTGAAGTTCTTGCCCAAAATGGAAAAATTTTGTCTCTTAACAAGTTTAGGGGCAAGCTTCTTCTAATAAATTTCTGGGCGACCTGGTGCACGCCTTGCATTCTTGAAATGCCTTCTTTAGTGACATTGCAGAGGAGACGTGGCGGGAGTGATTTTACGGTTCTTGCCGTATCGCAGGATTTTCAGGAATGGAAGGCAATTAATCCATTTCTCGAAAGATATAAGCTCGACGGCCTACCGATTTACGTAGACCGAAAGTCAGCTGCAGGTAGTAAGCTCAAAGTTATAGGCCTTCCGACATCAGTCCTTCTATCTCCAACGGGCAAGGTCCTTGGGCATCTTAAAGGAGTTGCTGAGTGGGACTCGCCGGAGGCTTTAGCCTTAATCGACTTCTATAGAGGAATGAGGGGATGAAGTTAGCGCGTCGATATCGGCTTGTCGTTTGTGTAGTCGTAAAACCCTCGGCCGGATTTACGGCCCAGCCATCCAGCTTCAACATATTTGACCAGCAGCGGGCAGGGGCGGTATTTGCTGTCAGCCATGCCATTGTGTAAAACTTGCATAATAGAAAGACAGGTATCGAGCCCAATAAAGTCAGCAAGCTCAAGTGGTCCCATTGGGTGATGGGCGCCTAATTTCATTGCGTTATCAATGTCGGTTACACCTCCGACACCTTCTTGAAGTGCGTAAACCGCCTCGTTGAGCATGGGGACAAGTATCCTATTTACAATAAAGGCTGGAAAATCTTCAGATGTTATTGAAATTTTTCCGAGTTTAGTGACAACGTCATTTATTGCTGTGTAGGTTTCCTCTTCAGTTGCTATGCTGCGGATCAACTCAACCAAAGCCATAACCGGCACGGGATTCATGAAGTGCATCCCCATAAAACGTGCAGGGCGGTCAGTTGCTGCGGCTAAACGAGTAATCGAAATAGACGACGTGTTGGTGGCGAGTATAGCGTCCTTACGCAAAGTCGGGATCAACTTCTCGAAAATAGTTTTTTTGATCACTTCATTTTCGGTGGCAGCCTCAATGACTAGATCGCAATCTCCAAAGTCCTGAAGTTTAGTCGTTGTGGAGATATTCTCTATAGTGGCCTCCAACTCATCTGGTGTCAGCGCGTTCTTTTCAATGAGACGTTGTAACCGCTTCCGAATGCTTGATATGGCATTCTCTAGAGCATCTTCCGAGATATCGGCTAGCCTGACAAAATATTTTGATTGGGCGCAGACCTGAGCAATACCGCCACCCATCTGCCCGGCCCCGACAATGCCAATTCTCCTGACCTCAACCGGTCCCGTCATAATACCCATTTCCTGTCATGTTATTCTGTCGGCTTTAAATTAGCGGGGTTTTATATCTTGCTTATCCAGCTCGGCCGCTAGCGCGGGCATTTCTTCAAATAGATCGCCAACCAAACCATAATCAGCGACCGAGAAAATTGGTGCCTCTTCATCTTTGTTGATCGCAACGATGACTTTACTGTCTTTCATGCCGGCAAGGTGCTGGATTGCGCCGGAGATACCGATAGCCATATAGAGTTCTGGTGCTACGATTTTACCCGTTTGCCCAACCTGGTAGTCATTCGGGACATATCCAGCGTCAACGGCTGCACGAGAAGCCCCGACGCCAGCCCCAATTCGGTCTGCCACGGCTTCGACCAAGTGAAAATTATCTCCGGACTGCATACCACGCCCCCCGGAGACGACTATTCGGGCAGAGGTGAGCTCAGGTCTCTCCGAACGCGTGAGTTCTTGGCCAAGAAAAGACGAAAGACCGGGGTCATCGCCGGCGTTTGCCACATCGATCGTTGCGCTGCCTTGAAGCTCAGCGTTTTCAAAAGCAGTGCCGCGGACTGTTACGACCAGTTTTTCTTCATTAGCCTGCACAGTTGCCATTGCATTGCCAGCATAAATCGGACGGACGAATGTGTCCGGTGACTTAACTTCCATAATATCGGAGATTTGAACGATATCCAGCAGGGCTGCGACCCGTGGTGCGACATTCTTACCATGCGTGGTGTGGGAAAAAACAATATGACTATAGGCATCGGCCATACTAACGACTAAGGCGGCGAAAGGCTCCGCAAGCCCATGCTTATAAAGCGCATTATCAACTAGATAAACTTTGCTAATTCCAGATATTGCAGCGGCACTCTCAGCGGCGGCCTGACATTGATCACCTGCAACGAGAATCTCAACATCGCCTGCGTCCAATTCAACAGCGGCAGTTACGGTGTTGAGTGTGGCGCCCTTGATTTCCCGATTATCATGTTCTGCGATTACTAGTACGGTCATCAAATTACTCCCGCTTCGTTCTTTAGTTTATCAACCAGCTCGGCAACATCAGCTACCTTGCCGCCACCCTCGCGTGGTGGTGGCTCTTCAACCCGCAAAGTTTTAAGACGGGGCGTTGCGTCCACACCTAAATCTTCTGGCGAGTACTCGACAATCTCTTTTTTCTTAGCTTTCATTATATTTGGGAGAGAAGCGTAACGCGGTTCGTTTAGCCTTAGATCTGTCGTAACGACGATCGGCAACGACAGTGAAACTGTTTCGAGGCCCCCGTCGACTTCACGTGTGACTTGTGCAGTACCATCAACAACATCAACTTTCGACGCAAAAGTACCTTGCGCCCACCCCATAAGGGCGGCAAGCATCTGTCCGGTTTGACTGCAATCATCGTCGATAGCCTGTTTGCCGACGATCACCATGTCTGGGGCTTCTTTTTCGCAGATTGCTCTCAACAGCTTAGCAACGGCCAATGGTTGCAACTCTGCGTCAGTTTTAACATGGATGCCCCTATCAGCACCCATCGCTAGCGCGGTCCTGATCGTCTCTGTGCACTTTTCTTCACCGAGAGATACGGCGATGACCTCCGAAGCTTTGCCTGCTTCAAGTAAACGTATGGCTTCTTCAACTGCTATTTCATCGAAGGGGTTCATTGACATTTTTACGTTGGCAAGTTCAACGCCAGTATTGTCTCCCCTGACACGCACTTTAACATTGTAGTCAATGACCCGTTTTACGGCGACAAGAATTTTCATGTTTAATCCGGATATTTGATAAGAAATAATACACTGCGTTCGATCTGCAGACACTAACGACCTTATGTATACGGACAAATTCGGATGGGATCAATATGTCGAATTTGATGACTTTTTGATGGAAAAAATCAACCACGCCCAATTAAAAATGCGACGGCGATTAAGGCAATTGCAATTGCTTGAAATAGAATTCTATACCGCATCAGGATATTAGATCGGCGAGCGCTGGTTTTACCTGGGCGCAGCATGCCTATCACGCCTGATGCCATAACCAAGAAGGTTAGGGTAACAGCAATAATTATAAGCCAAGGAAACGATTGTTGCATATCCGTATTGTAGCTCGTTTACGTTGCTGAGGACATAAATCCTAGGTTGGTCATAACGCCGCAGCCCGGATTAACGTTTCTGTCAATTTCTCGGGCTCATCAATCATGATGTCGTGTCCAGCGTCGATTTTTTCATAATCCCAGTCGGGACTATTTTTTGCGTACTTCGCAAACGGCCCAAAGGGTGACGGTGAATAAAGAGCTGCCTCCAAAAATGTTTTGGCCCGAATATTTTCCCAATTTCCTGTCAAATTAATTGGCTGCGTCATCGTAGCATATGGATGCGGCACACAGCGCCGATTTACCCAGGTACGGTCTTCCGAAGCCTGCACCATAAAACTTTCAGCACTGCGGGGCGGGACCTTCCAAACTTCACCATATTCTCTTTCCCCTTCCCCCCGGGGAGCCTTACCTTGGCCTGGCACTAGGTCTTGCACGGACTGTCCATTTTTAGGAATAAAAGCATCGAGATATACAATTGATGAAATTTGCTGAGCAACTCTGTCAGCCGCTCCGGTTATTACAAAACCGCCATATGAATGGCCACAGAGCGTTACGTCCGTCAGTTCTTCAAATTCAAAAATACTGACGATATCTTGAATGTGTGTGTTGAGATCAACGTCTCTACTTAAAAGATGAGAGCGTTCACCAAGCCCGGTTAAAGTTGGGGTAAATGGACGATGACCCCGATGGATTAGAAGTTTGGCCACCCGGGACCAACACCAACCTCCATGCCACGCCCCGTGCACTAAAACAAAATTTGCCATTTATTTTTGCCTTTCTTCGAAATCTCGACTAACAGTGCTAGCTATGAAAGTGGGGGTTAATTTTCGAAAATGGTCATCTGTTCTGTAGACAGGTATCTGAGCACGTCTCTGGTCAAATTTCTTTATTTGCCCTTTAAGCATAGTCTCGGCAAGTTTGACATAGCATGCGGCGAACGTACTTCGCTTTTGTGATCTCCTATGAACTGATCCATAAAACTAATTCAACCTCTCAACGTCATTAGAAAATCTTAACTCCAAAATGACCTTTTTCGATATAAAAACAGTAGAGCCGTTGTTGACAGTTTCACTGGGCCGTTACGGATTGTTGCCATGAGTCTTCTGGATAGAATCAAGGCGTGTAACAACGTAACCGACGTAACCTCCTATCTCCCATTTTTTGTTTCCGATGCACGTGTGGGATGGATCCACCACGACTTTGTTCATGCATTATCACCGTTTGACGATTGTTTTACGGTTGGGGTGGATTCTGTCAGGTTAGCAGATCACTTGGGTGACTATCAGTCACGCACTGCGTCCGTCGGTCAGGTTACGCGTAGCTTAAATAACGCTGGGTGGTTTTCTGGCTGGCGCTCAGAGGCTTATGCCGTAGGTAGAGGATTTTATGAAAAGCCCTTTTTTGAAATGGAGCGCGCCGCTGTGCCGCGTTTCGGTGTAGCTGGCTACGGTGTTCATGTTAATGGTTTTGTTAAAGATGGTGACGAGCTGTTGATGTGGATTGCCAGGCGCGCAGACGATAAGCCTACATATCCCGGAATGTTGGATAATATGGTTGCGGGTGGACAACCCGTTGGGCTTGGCTTGCTGGAAAATGTGATTAAGGAATCAGCGGAGGAGGCGTCTGTCCCGCGCGAAATTGCAGACCTGGCTAAACCAGCTGGGGTTATCTCTTATAAGCATGAAGAAGACAATTGCTTGAAGCCGGACACGATGTCNNNTTTTTGATATGGAGCTACCTAGAGANTTTGTTCCAAAAAACATTGATGGTGAATTGGCTGGNTTCCAGTTGTTACCTGTTCAGAAGGTTATGGAAATNNCCGCTGATACCACCGATTTTAAATTTAATTGCGCAGCGGTTATNATTGANTTTTTTGTTCGNCATGGTGTTTTAGGACCCGAGGACCCGGAATATATTGAAATCCAGCGNGGTCTCCANCGGTGANGATTACCCTNAACAAACAAAAATTAGCAGAAGCAACAGAGTTGCTATGTGCCCGTGACCCCGAACTTGCGGCGGTTGTGCANGAGTTTGGTGTGCCACCGCTTTGGAAGCGNCCACAGGGCTTCCGGACCCTATTTTATCTCATTCTTGAACAACANGTATCGCTCGCCTCCGCTCGGGCAACCTATGAAAAGCTGGTAAAAAAAATTGGAACCCATCCAGATCCACAATCAATTTTAGGTTTGACTGATGATGACTTTAAAAGTCTTGGATTTTCTCGCCAGAAAGCTCGTTACTCTCGCCTGTTAGCNGCGGCGGTAGATGATGGCAGCCTATTGCTCACAAAACTTAGTCTATACGACGACAAAGCTGCTAAGACGGAGTTGATGAAAATTACCGGTATTGGCGACTGGACTGCCGACGTCTATCTAATGGAAGCNTTAGGTCGTCCTGATGTCTGGCCAGCCGGCGACCTCGCACTAGCGGTCGGTGCCGAAAAAGTTAAAAAACTAAAAGCACGTCCCAATTTGACTGAATTGGAAGATCTTGGCGAGCAGTGGAGGCCTTATCGGGCTGTTGCGGCGCGCATTCTCTGGCACTATTACCTTAGTGTCNTTAGACCGTTACCAGGAGGAAAACCATCATGAGTAATTTGCCGATAATCTCTGGACCTAGCGTTGAGGCAGCCTCTGGAATTACAAAAAGNTTGGTTGTTTTGTTACATGGCTANGGCGCTAACGGCGATGATCTGATCGGTTTAGCTCCTCCACTGGCACAGCTGTTGCCTAATACAGTTTTTATCTCACCGAATGCGCCTCATCCATGCGCACAGAATCCTTTTGGGGGTTTGCAATGGTTCGACGTTTGGGAAGGNGATNATTATGATCGACTNGCGCAAGTTCGGATTGCTGCTGCAACGGTTGANGCCTTTATNGATCANGAGCTGGAGCGTTTGGGATTAAAAGAAAGTCAGTTAGCTCTCCTNGGTTTTTCGCAGGGNACGATGCTTTCCCTGCATNTTGGCTTCCGTCGGAAAAACGCNCCGGCAGGTATTTTNGGGTANTCAGGGCGTCTGGAATCACCGGAGNTATTATCTGATGAAATCATGGTGCGTCCGCCAGTTATGTTGATCCATGGNGANGAAGATCCGCTNCTTAATATTGGGCTCATGGATAGNGCNGCTGNNTTACTTCGGNAAAATGGCGTTAANGTCGANACCNTTAGGCGTCCGGGGCTTGCTCATGGCATTGATCAGGAAGGNATTAATCATGGGGCCACCTTTCTGANCNNCGTCNTTGCNGGNTAAANNNTGGNAGTTANTGCTGAGTCTTTCTGAGTTCCGGGTCCCAGTGGCCTTTGCCCTCTAGATCGCCCATATCAAAGATCCAGTTATAGCCATTCTTNGGATTCCACAAAATTTCCCAACAATTTCCGTCGCGATCCCAAAAATGGAAACTATAGGTGCCATGCTGTTCGATGGGCTTGGAAATATTATAAAGGCCCCACTCCTCTGCCCCGTCTAACACAGCCTGATGGGAAGCGTTAACCTCTTGGTCACTATCAACATCTATTCCGTTATGGTTGAGCCTTGGCATTTCGGTCATATTTTTGTCTTGNACGACAACGTATATATGATCGCCACCGAGACGGGCCATAAGCGATATCTTGCTGGTTTGCATGACCTCGATACCTAAAAANTCTTCGTAGAATCTACGCGTCTGCGCTAAGTTTTTTGACCCCAGAGTGCCATGCGAAATGAATTTNGATTTAATTATNGANNNTTTTTTGNTGCCCATGNGATATTCCTTTCAACCTCGTGTCCCCTGCAGCGCAATTAGAAACCTCATNAATCTGTGCGTCAAACNCTGATTCGTANGGCTACATTGTGTGCCTTGTCATTCCCCTGTAACATTTCTTAACTAAGGTAAACTTGTAAAAAAATTAGCGAAAATTTTTTAAATTAAGTTACAAATATAAGGGTTTTGAGACGTTGACATCGATGCTGAATTCACCCGCTCTGGTTCTCAATGCGGATTTCCGGCCCTTGAGTTACTTTCCATTGTCGCTGTGGTCATGGCAGGACGCGATAAAGGCCGTATTCCTTGATAGGGTAAATATCGTCGCCGAATACGATGGCTCAGTTAATTCCCCGTCGTTTTCAATGCGCTTACCCAGCGTCATTTCCCTAAAAGAATATATTCCATTATCGCGGCGGCCGGCTTTTACCCGTTTTAATGTGTTTTTACGTGATTGTTTCGATTGCCAGTATTGCGGTGAAACTTTTCCCGCCCAAGAACTAACCTTCGATCATGTGGTGCCACGCTCACGTGGTGGCCGCACCAACTGGGAGAACGTTGTAACTGCCTGTTCCAACTGCAATTTGCGCAAAGCCAACAAATCGGTGGACGAGGCAGGCATGTTTCCGCGTCACCCGCCGCATCGGCCATCTACATGGAAATTACAGGAAAATGGTCGTGCCTTTCCCCCTAATTATCTTCATGAGAGCTGGCGCGACTTTCTTTATTGGGATACCGAGTTACAAGACGATTGACTGCTGAAGTTAGAAGATTTCGACGGGAGGCCCTTCGGATCGTTTCAAAATTAAAGGCGTTCTTTTTTCGACCGACCAGCGGTAGCGTTTTGCGTAACGCTGAACATCTGGCATGTCCCATGCTAAATCGAACTCTGCTTCAGTTATTTCTGTGTTTTTAAAAATCTCATTGGCGTCCAGTGTGGATCCCTTAGAATGGCGAATTAGCCAACAGAGAGCCTCCCAGCCAGATTTGTTGCCGCGGTGACTAGGTGAGGGTTCGACCACCCCTCTTCCCTTTTGAGGAGCGTTTTTGATTTCAACACCTTTCCAAAAGGCGATATGGTCCTTAATCAGGGAAGCTTCTTCGTATGGTTCTTCATAATGCCATGCGGCACCGATATTCTTTTTACCGGCGACAATAACATCGAAATAACTGGCGAAACCCTTCCAATGGCAGAAGGTAATTGGAAAGTCCCGACTGTGGCGCAGATAATCCCAATTTACTGCATCAATAGGAAAGTAAATATTCCCCTCAACGTGCGCAATGGTATCGGCTTCTGCTAGGGTGACCCCATTCCAAATTGCCTCTGCCATGTCAGTTTTTTCCTAGTGATGCTATAAAATATTTTGCGTTTAATTTCTGTATAAATTGGTAATTTTAACGCGCATTTTTTCCTTGCTTGTAATTATTCTTGTAGTTCTTTCGTTTTGGCGTCTGGTATGACGCTAGGTTTGCAGACTAAATCATCAAACTTTACCTAATGCCTTAAGAATTGTTTCTGGTGACATAGGTTGAGCCGTTACCTTGCCGCCGAAAGGTCTAATAGCGTCGTTTACTGCATTCATAACAACTGCTGGTGCGGCGCCGGTACCAGACTCTCCTACGCCTTTTGCGCCCAATTCAGATACGCCAGTATGTGTTTGGACGTGTGCCACCTCAATATCAGGCATTTCACCGGCCATCGGGGTTAAGTAGTCCGCGAGTGTGGCATTCTGCAGCTGTCCCGCCATGTCATATACACATTCTTCATAAAGCGCCCCGCCTAGCCCCTGGACACAGCCTCCCCGAACCTGCTCATCAGCAAGTTGTGGGTTGATAACCCGACCGCAGTCTTCGATGACCCAGTGATTAAGTAACTTGATGAAGCCGGTGTCCGTGTCGACTTCGACGTAGGCCCCTTGGATGCCATTGGTGAAGATATAGAGGGCATCCTTCAGCCTAAAACGATGGGTTGCCGATAGCGTATGTTGGATATGGTTGGGAAGTTCGGCCACTTGAAAATGTCCAATTCGACCGATCTCGGCGAGTGAAATGCGGGATTCGGTGTCCCCTTTGTCAACGACGTGCCCCTCGATGATATCGAGCGTGTCAGGTTCAGCTTGAAGTAAGACCGCTGCAATTTCTATAATTTCAGCCCGCAACGTCATGGCTGCTTGGTAGGTGGCCTCACCGCCTATCGCGGTCGCACGCGAGGCATAGGTGCCGCCGCCATAAGGCACGGCATCAGTGTCTCCTTCTATGACCCGAACAGAGTCCAACGGGACCCCCAGCGTTGCTGCTGCGATTTGGCCCATTATCGTGTCGACACCCTGTCCCTGATCAGTAACACCAACCATGCAAATAACGCCACCGGATGGCTCCAATTTTATTGTACAGGAATCTTGGGAGGAAATTGGCGCCCCCCCAGCACCATAGTAACCTGCGGGACCCGGGGCTGTACCCTTTATAAAGGCGGCTATGCCGATGCCCCGCTGGATGCCCTTCTCGCGGAGAGCAACTTGCTCCTCTCGCAAAGAATCGTAACCCATGCGTTTAACCAGCGTCTCGAGACATTGTTGATGAGACAAGTCCCGCATTTCAATTCCTGCGGCACTGACACGCGGGTATGAGTCGTCTCGCATAACGTTGCGGCGGCGGAACTCCATCGGATCTATGCCGCAGGCGTTGGCTGCTTGGTCGACCAATGATTCGCCAACGGAATTGCCGATGGGATGCCCGACTGCACGATATTGGGATGTCGGAACTTTGTTGAGATAAACTACCTGAGTTTTTGCTCGATAATTCTCGTGTGCATAGGGGCCGCCTGTAATATTGAGTATTTGATTGGCTTCAAAGACGCTGGTGCGCGGGTATTGGGAATACGCCCCAGCGCCCGAGCGGACATCAATATCCATCGAAGTAATGATCCCGCTTTTGGTGACAGCTATTCGGCCTTTTACTCGGTTCTCACGCGCGTGAATGTCAGTGGAAAAACTTTCTAGTCGGTCAGCAACAAATTTTACCGGCCTAGCAAGCTTTATTGCTGCCGCGGTGGCAGCAACTTCATCACCGAATGTATGAATTTTAAGTCCAAACGAGCCGCCAACATCAGGAGCTACGATGCGCACGTTGTGTTCAGGAACTCCTAAAGTGCGGGCAAAGACCGCCTGGATCATGTGTGGGCACTGGCTACTGGTATGGATGGTTAAACGCTCGGTGCCGGGATCAAATTCGGCCAGCAGCGCTCGGGGCTCCAGGCTGACCGCGGTGTGACGGCCAAAGGTAAACGTATCCTCGATAACGATATCCGCCTCTGAGACCGCCTTTTCCACATCGCCGGTTTCGATTGTTTTCTCGAAGGCTAAGTTATCGCCGAGGTCCGGGTGAATGACTGGCGTATCTGGGTCGAGTGCCGTTTCCTTGTCTACAACGACCGGAAGTTCTTTATATTCAATTGTAACAAGTTCAGCGGCATCCTCTGCTTCGGCGCGTGTCGAAGCGATTACCATTACAACGGGTTCACCTTGCCAACAGGCCCGGTCAATAGCCATCGGATGCTGTGGTTCCGATTTCATTCCATCAAAACAGACCAGCGTGCCAACCCATGGACCCGTGCACATTTCGGACAGCTCCGCCCCTGTCATAACAAGGGCGACACCGGCGCTCTGTTTTGCTGCTTCGACATCAATTGATAAAATTTTAGCGTGTCCATATGGGCTTCGGACGAAAGCGGCATGCAAAGCCCGGGACGGCATGATGTAATCGGTATAGCGCCCACGACACGCTACCGCTCGTTTTGCTGCATCGCGAGATAACGTCCGGCCAACGTAGCTATTGGGTTTATCTAGTAGGGTAAAGGGAGCTTGTTTATTCATTAATCAGCCCTCTTCCAGCCGTTTATTGATGGTGGTTTCTACGGCATCGACAATGGCATGGTAGCCAGTGCAACGGCAAAAGTTCCCCGATAGATGGGCACGAATTTTCTCACGGGTGGTGGGCGTTGGATTTTTCAATAAATCGGCGGCTGTGATCAGCATGCCAGGCGTACAATAACCGCATTGCATGGCGTTCCGTTCAACGAAATTCTTTTGTAGGTCGGCAATTTCTCCAGTTTCGGTTAGCCCTTCAACTGTTACAACGTCTGCCCCGTCGGCCTGCACCGCCAGCATCAAACAGCCACGGATAACCGCGCCGTCGACGCGGATAGTACAAGCACCACAGACACCATGTTCGCAACCAAGGTGGGAACCCGTGAGGCCGAGATCAGTGCGCAGGAAATCAACGAGGTGCTGGCGAACAGGAACCGTTTTTGTGATGGGCTCGCCGTTGACAGTTAGAGAAATTTCGAGCGTTTCTTCCTTCACTTAAACTCTCCTGCGCGTTCTATAGCCGTTTCCAGTGCGCGCTTAGTCAACACTTTTTGCAGGTGAAGTTTCATCGCGGCGCTTCCCTGTAAATTGGTCATTGGATCTAAATCATTGGTTAGAGCGTCGGCCGCGGCTTCGCTGGTTTCTGTCGACCAAACTTTTCCAACGACAGAATCAATTGCCTGATTAGCTATGGTTGGCCTGTCTTCGCTTCCAAAATAAACCAACCGTAGTTGTTCGAACACCTTATTTGAAACGCGCCCGACGCATGCAAGGCCCGCCATAGCAAAGTCGCCGTGACGTTGTGCGAGTTCTAGGAATACCGAAACGTCATCGGGCGGCTCTTTGGGTATCAAAATTTCAACCAAAAGTTCGTTAGGTTGTCGTGCGGTTTCGTAGAGCCCTTTGAAATAATCTTTGGCCGCAATTTCCCGCCTTCCATTTATACTTTCGACAGCGAGTGTTGCCCAGAGGGCTAGGGCACAGGCCGGCATCTCGGCAGCGGGATCAGCAAGCGCAATACTACCGCCAATTGTCCCACGGTTGCGCACGGCATGATGTGCGACATGTTGCATAGCTTCAGCAATCAGTGGCAGGTTTTCAGCAACGACGGGTGAGTTTGCGATTTCTACGTGACGGGTCATTGCGCCGATTCGGACAACACCTTCTTCAAGCGTTATTCCGCAGAGGTCAGAAATTTTGTTAATGTCGATGAGTGTGCCCGGCTGAGATAGGCGCATATTTAGTGTCGGCATCAGGCTCTGACCCCCTGCCAAAATCCGGGCCTCGTCGCCAAGTTCTTCGAGCAATTCAAGCGTTTGTTGGCGCGAATTTGCTCGAATGAAATGAAATTTAGGCGCCTTCACGCCAACCTCCTTTTTGTTTTTATAATACCAAACCTTGTTTGGTATTATGCCGGATGCTCTCACCTTCTGATTTTGAACGCAAGACGCTATACTGGCGCCTTATTATATCCTATTACAACTATGTTCAATTCCCTTAGAGCGGGCTAACCATCCACATAGATTAATAAATCGGGGCACGAAAGTGGCAAATAAAGACTTAAGAGATTGGATCGAGGAGATAGAAACAGCGGGTGAAATGCATAAAATCTCGGGCGCGGAACCCACGGAGGATATCGGTGGTATTGTAGACATTGTTCAACGGAGAATGGGAAACCCTGCCCTAATGTTTGATGACATACCGGGTTTCCCGAAAGGGCATCGGGTTCTTTCCAATTTGGTGACGTCCACACCTAGAATTAATCTTGCTTTAGGACTTCCCGCAGATGTTTCAGAGATGGAACTCGTGCAGTGGTGGCGCAGCTATATGACGGAAGCGCCGTCAATACCACCGACACAGGTTAATGGTGGGGCTTTGCTAGAAAATGTCATGGAGGGCAGCGATGTGGATCTGACTACGATCCCGACACCAGTTTGGCATGAACACGATGGTGGGCATTTTATTGGAACAGCCTGCATGGTTGTAATGAAAGACCCTGATTCTGATTGGATTAATTATGGAACCTACCGAATGCAGGTGCATGAACCTGGTGTCGCTTCTGTCATGATGTCGCCTGGTAAGCATGGCCGTTTGTTAATGGAAAAATACCACGCGCGGGGTGAACCTTGTCCTGTGGCAGCGGTATTTGGAATGCATCCGGCATTATTTATGTTGGCGGGCCTTGAGATCCCTTACGGAAAAAGTGAATACGAAGCGGCTGGGGGGATTTTTGATGAAGCGATTGAGATTATCAACATGCCTAAGACTGGTTTGCCGGTTCCAGCTAATGCGGAGATCTCTATAGAGGGCTATATCCACCCAGATGATGAAGTTGTTGAAGGCCCGCTTGGTGAGTGGACTGGCTACTATGCTGGCGGTCAACGACCAGAGCCGGCCATCCGTGTAGAAACTTTGATGCATAGGAATAACCCTATTCTGATGGGGGCTGTACCCGCCGTGCCACCCAACGACAACACCTATTATCTTGGACATTATCGCTGCGGTGCAGTCTGGTCTCAACTTGAGGCAGCCGGGATCCCTGAAATTAAGGGAGTTTGGGCTCATGAGGCGGGTGGCAGTCGTTTCTGGTTAACGGTCGCAATCAAACAGCTTTACGGTGGGCATGCAAAGCAGGCGGGGATGATCGCATCGCAATGTTTGGCTGGAGCCTATTGCAATCGTTGGACTGTGGTGGTGGACGAGGATATCGATCCGACGAATGTCAATGACGTGCTGTGGTCCATGTGCACGCGCTGTGATCCGCGTGAGGATGTCGATGTCATTGAGGGAGGATGGAGTTCACATCTTGATCCTATGTGTTTTGATGACGAGACGGACAAACGGAATGCACGTGTGGTAGTTGATGCTTGTATACCCTTCAGACGACGTGAGACCTTTCCCATTGTCGCGCGAAATAGCAAAGAACTGGATGATCGTATTCGCGAGAAATGGGCGAATGTATTACCCGAAAGTTTCGTTAAGGGTAGTTAACGAAGCAGGTGTAAGTCGAATTACTTGCTGTCATGAATAATGTTCTCCGCGGTGCGGCATGGATGATTCTCGCTGGGCTCTGTTGGACAATCATGACTATTTTGGTTCGTCAACTGTCTGGGGATTATTCGTCGTTTGAGATTTTATTTTTTCGTAATTTAGTCGCGGTCTGTATTTTACTGCCACAAAGCATTAGGCGGGGTTTCTCATCGCTGAAGACGCAGCGCCTCCCGCTACATTGCTTGCGGGCGTTTCTATCCTATGTCGGTGTGCTGTTACTATTTTATGGTGTTGCCAATATTCCTTTGCCAGATGTAACCGCATTGAGCTTCACTCAGCCCCTTTTCGTTGTTCTACTTGCAGCACTTATCCTGAAGGAATCAGTCAATGGGGCGTGTTGGGCTGCTGTGATAGCCGGCTTTGTAGGGCTATTGGTAATTGTACGGCCGGGATTTATCGCCGTTGAGCTGGCAACTGTATTGGTCGTATTCTCCGCCTTTTCTTATGCAGTTTCAAATATCTGCGTAAAACGACTGATGACAACGGACACAGCAAACCAATCGGTTTTCTATTTTAATCTATTGATGCTACCAATCGCGCTAGTTCCTGCCATTTTTTTCTGGGTGACGCCGGCGCTAGCAGATTTGCCTTTTCTGGTCGGCATAGGTGTGAACGGAACAATTGCAGTCTATGCGTATGCTCGGTCATTCACGCTTGCTGACGCGAGTGCGGTGATGCCTTTTGATTTCTTGCGCATGCCAATGGCAGCCACGGCAGCATTTCTTTTGTTTTCAGAAATTGGGGACCTCTGGACGTGGATTGGGTCAATCATTATATTTTCTAGCTCTTACGCCCTCGCGAAAAATAGTAGCAAATTGACTAAATCTTGAAATTTAATTGGTCATATTAATGCCCCCAAAAGTTCGCTGCTCGCGAGCGATTGGGAATTCGTCCCCAAATGCTATATTCTTAGACTATTGAGAAAGGGCTCAGTTAAATTACTGAAAGAGGCCCAACTTCCGTTAATTTGATAAATACCTTTGGTATAAATCAAAGATGCTAGGCCAATCTTGTTCGGCAGCTTTTTCGGCATAAATGTCTCGGTCGGGCAGGGCATAACCATGCTCTGTGCCCATATGCATTTTGCCTAGATAATCGACTGGTGAAGAAGCTAGCAAGGCTTCGAGTTCCAAAACCATTGATGGCGGTGATAAATGATCTCCTTCTGCCCACCCGGAATAGAGTCCGCCACGCATTTTATTGAACTGAAGATGCGGGGAATCTTTTTGGTCAGATATTGGTTTAGTTGCATGCAGGGTTGCCGTAGCCTGAAACTTTTCAGGAAATTCGACAGCAGCTTTTAAACCAATCCAGCCTCCCATACACCAGCCAATAGACCCCATCGGGCCGTCCTTTGCTACACGTTGTTTGTCTATGAAAGGTATCAGATCGACAATATCCGACATGATCATACTGTTAGATAGATTTCTACGTTGCTCATGAACAATAGTCTCAAGTTTTTTGTCCAGTTTGTGCAAAGATATCATTCTTCCTTCGTCGTTCCGGAAAACATTAGCAATATCGCCTTGCCTATAATAAAGATTGGGCAGAACAGCATAATAACCTTTCGCCGCTATTCGCCTGGCGATAGACTGTAGTTCCTCTCGCACCCCCCAAATATCCATAAAAAGAACGACTGCAGGATGAGGCCCTGCCGCATCAGGATGCACAATATAGGTTTTCATTAATCCGTCCTTGGTCGGGACATTTACGAACTTTTCGGTCATTGAGCTGAGGTATTTGGCCTTTTGAATTGGGACAGGTTCATGGAACCCGTGTAAATTTCAAAGCAAACCCCGTTAGGATCCTGAAAAAAAATAGAATAACTGCCGCTTCCGTTGTCGAGTCCGCCTCCTTCTGGCCCTTGGATAGACGGACCAGTTACTCGCACTCCCTTTTTTTCTAGGTCACGTTGCCATTGGTCAACCTCGCTCCGACTTTCTACAGGCATTGCTATGTGGTGAAGGCCCGTACCTTTCAAACGGGAATTACCCGAAGCCAATTTTTCGCCATCCTCGAAAAGAGCAAGCGAGTGATGGCGCTCGCCATCCATAGAGACAAAAGCGACACGCGTACCGTTTTCCATTTTATCGGTTGCAGTCAGAGTCCCCCCAAGCTTTTTGAGAAATTCCATCTCCTCTTCAATAGAAGGAACGTGCAGGCCAATATGTCCAAAGCTAAATCCAGGCATAACCGTCATCCTTTTCTGTTGTCTGCCAGGCTATTAAAATTATGCTAACAGGGTTTGAAATGTATATACAGATTATCGGTTTCGTTACCCTTAGTTTGGAGATCAGACGGTTTGAGCTGGCAAGGGATAGATTGAACACGTGTTAAATAAAAATAAAAAATCTTCGGGTGGTCACTGGGGTGTTTTTTATGTTTCGGATGGCCCAGCGGGGAACCTGGTTGCCGAATCTCATCCAAGGGATCCAAACCCAACCAAGCTTATAGACTCTGCAGTTGCGGCGAGTCAGCAGCTTGATAGCCGGGTTATTGCACCAATGGTGCGGAAGGGCTGGCTTGATAACGGACCTACAGGAACAGGCGGCGAACGGGGTGGCGAGGATTTTGTGCAAGTGTCTTGGGAAGAAGCCATAAAACTAGTGGCTGGAGAACTTAAACGAGTATATGAAAAATTTGGTCCATCCTCCATATACGCAGGCTCTTACGGCTGGGCCAGCGCGGGCAGATTTCACCAGGCGCAGGCTACGTTGAAACGTTTTCTCGGGTTAGCGGGGGGCTTTACAAACTCTGTTGGTAATTATTCCAATGGTGCTGCTGAAATACTAATGCCTTATGTTCTTGGTTCGGGGCAGGCGGTTAACGGCCCCCTGACAAGTTGGCAGTCCATCGAAGAGAATACCGACTTACTTTTGTCTTTTGGCGGCGTCCCGCTTAAGAACACTCAGATAAATTATGGTGGCTTGCCAGAACATGATGACGAGGTTTGGCAAGAGCGGTTATCTAGGGCCAGGTTAAATATCATTTGTGTTAGTCCTATAAGGGATGACGCAGCTGGGCTCACGGCTGCAGAGTGGATTTCGATACGTCCTAATACCGACACGGCCTTAATGCTTGGCTTAGCATTTGAAATTTATAAATCGGATAGCTACGACAAAGAATTCCTCAATCGATATACTGTGGGGTTTGATAAATTTACTGCTTATTTGACTGGTAAAACTGATGGTCAGGTAAAGGACGCAAACTGGGCGGCAACTATTTGCGATATTCCTGTCCCAAAAATCCACATGTTAGCTAAAAAACTGTCATCGGGTCGGACAATGATTACGGCATGCTGGTCATTGCAGCGCGCTGATCATGGCGAGCAAGCTTACTGGATGGCTGTCACTTTAGCTTCGATGCTAGGCCAAATTGGTTTGCCAGGGGGGGGTGTAGGTTTCGGATATGGTTGTCTTGGAGGGATTGGAACACCGCGTGCTCGTGCTGCAGGGCCACGGCTGCCAGTCGGAGATAATCCCGTCAAGTCGTATATCCCGGTAGCCCGCATTACTGACATGCTCCTCAAACCAGGCAGCAAATATAAGTTTAATGGAAAAATACTTACCTACCCCAATATTCATACGATTTACTGGTGCGGTGGCAATCCATTTCATCACCATCAAGATATTAATCGTCTGCTCGAAGGATGGCGACGTGTGGATACTGTGGTCGTTCATGAGCCTTTTTGGACCGCCACTGCTCGGCATGCTGATATTGTCTTGCCATCAACAACGGCCCTTGAGCGTAATGATATTGGTGTCGCATCAGTTCCTGCGATGTGGTTTGCTATCCAAAAGGCAATGAAGCCAGTTGGTGAGGCACGCAACGATTTTGAAATATTTACCGATCTCTCGAGTGAACTTGGGTTCAAAGAGGAATATACCGAAGGCCGCGATGAACTGGGCTGGCTTAAGTACCTATATGGTCTAGCCCGTCAGCAAAATGAAGAATCTGGGATCGAAATGCCAGTTTTCGAAAAATTTTGGCAAGACGGCGACTTTGAATTTCCACGGCCAGCTAAACCGGTTGTTCTCATGGAAGGGTTCCGCAAGGACCCAAAAGCTAAGCCACTGAGAACACCATCTGGTAAAATCGAAATTTTTTCGGAGACTATCGATGCTTTCGACTATGAGGATTGTCCGGGCCATCCCGTATGGCTCGAACCAGCCGAATGGTTGGGTTCGGATAAGGTAGCGTCTCACCCGCTGCACTTGATTTCTAATCAGCCCAAAACTCGTCTACATGGGCAGCTAGATTCTGGCCCAATCAGTGTAGAGTCTAAAATCTTTGGTCGCGAACCGGTCATGATGAATCCCAAAGACTCGGCTTTCCGAGGCCTTGTCGCGGGCGACATTGTTCGTATTTATAATGGCCGCGGAGCATGCTTGGCGGGGCTTGTGATCTCTGACAGTCTTCGAGAAGGGGTTGTGCAGTTATCTACGGGGGCATGGTATGATCCGTTAGAGCCGGGTGTTTCTGATACGCTGGACCGTCATGGTAATCCAAATATGCTGACCCTTGATAAAGGGACGTCGCAATTGGCGCAGGCACCAATTTCACAAACTACGTTGGTTGAAATAGAGCGGTATGAGGGCGTATTGCCGGAAATCACTGTTCATTCTCCACCAGCGACTATTTAACAATATTTGATGAGCGTTTTATTTTTTTGCAAAACTTCGCGAGGAAGTTTCCTAATAAAACAATCAGGTTGGATTTTGAAGGGAGTCCGGGATCTGATATTGACGAGATCAAATTTTTAGATGTTGACGAAAATCTGTTTGGTTCTTTTTTGACTTTGGAAGAACGAACCGGATAATTTGTTATCAACTTTCGGCGAGGCGATTAAGCGGCGGACTGGTAAACTTCTAATCTATACTAAAATATTTTGTTTTCTCTAGTATGGCCTATGGGCCCTGCAGCGGCAAATTTATGACATAATTGGGTTTTATGGATTTCTCTATGAATATAATTAAGCGTTATTTAGGACTGCTTTTTGTAAAACTGTTAACCTTATCGATAGGTACCGGGGCTATACACGCACAATCAATAGGTGAGAAAAACGTTTATTCTCCATCAAATAAATTAATTGTCGCCCATCAGGACGCAACTGGTGTGATTAAAATGCGTATGGATAATATGAAGTCGATAGGCGCGGAAATAAAAAAGATTGGGGCGATGATACGCGGAAAAAGGCCATTTGATGGCTCACAAATTGCAGCGGCCTCGGAACGTATTATAGGTTATGGCTATAAATTTAAGAAGCTTTTTCCTGAGGGTACAGGGAAAGACCCTAGCCAGGCATCACAAAAAATATGGACAGATTGGGGTGGCTTCACCTTTGCGATGAATAAGATGGTGCGCGCCGCTACGATTCTTGCTGAGTCAGGGCGCGCGGGTAATGTTGGCCAGGTTAAAGCTTCATACAGGGCTCTGGGTAAATCGTGCGGGGGCTGTCATCGTGTTTATCGAGTGAAAAAAAAGCGGCGGCGCTAAATTCTAGTAGAGAGCCAAATAGCGATCCGTGAACTAGCTTTGATTGTACCTGTTATTAGCTCGTAACCAGGGGCGTCCTGCGCACCCTCTTCAATAGCTTTGTTGCGATGGGCTAACTCGTCAGCCCGGAATTCTTCGATCGTCTCTCGCAGTTCTGCTTCGTCTTCGCCCAGCTTTTTTGCTTGATCGGCGTAATGTTCGTCAATTACCTCTTCGACGGCTTGAGTACACGCCATAGCCGCCTTTGGCCCAAGTAAGGCGCTACCTGCACCAAGCATAAAACCAGCGACATTCCACAATGGTGAGAGGACAGTTGGTCTGACATGGCGTTCGGCAATTATTTTATCAAATGTTTTGAGGTGGTGCTGTTCTTGCTCAGCCATTTCGCGGATTGGCCCTTCAGAATCTGTCCCTGCCAAGATGGCAAGCTGACCCTCATAAATTCTGACTGCACCATGTTCCCCCGCATGATCAACCCGGATCATAGAATCGATCATTTCTTTGCGTGTTGGGTCACCAGGCATTCGTCCTTCACCGGTTATCTTAATTTTAGTATGTTTTTTTCCAGGTGTCATATTTAGCCCCTGAAACCTTTGGCGCCGACGAATACAGATATCGAACAAAATACGGCAAGGGCACTGGATATTAAAAAATTATAACCGGCAAGTGAAATCCCTAAAAGTGACCATGCCACCTCGTCACAACGCACAACAGGTTGAGCTAAAAGCTGTCGTTTGAGCTCAGCGATGGTATTGCCGTCGATATTACCAGAGCAACTAGTTGGCCCTAAAAACCATCCATACTCCACACCGGCATGGTAGGCGCCAATCCCCGCTGTGGTGGCAAAAGCAATGGAAATCATAATTAGTAGAAAGTGTCTTGCTAGTGTTCCAATGATAGGCATCATGGCTAGGAGGCCTAGAGCTAGGGCGATCCCATGCGGCCATCGTTGTGTCAGGCATAGGCTGCACGCGGCTAATCGGCCAATATACTGAAACGCGAAGACGGAAATTAAAAGGCTAGCAGATATCAAAACCGTTAAATATATGGCTTTTCTTTGGTTGAAAAAATTGGAGATAGGACGGCTGATCATACCCTAGATATGTTGTGTTAACCCTCTTGGGTCAAGCAAAACCATTCTTTAAAAAAGATATTTGAGGAGTACGAATCCTCCAACCAAAAAAATGATAAAAACTGTAAAAACAATTCCCAACCGTTTTTCAATAAATTCTTTTATCGGCGGACCCAGCCAAAACAGTAGACCGGCGACAATGAAAAAACGGATTCCCCGCGCGAAGATGGAGGCTACAGAGAAGGTTGTAATGTCGAGCTGTGTTACGCCACTGGCAATAGTAATTACTTTGTATGGGAAGGGGGTAACACCAGCAATAAAAACGATCCATGCACCAAACTCGTTATATTGTTTTTGGAAATCCAAAAACTTTGCATCGTATCCATAGAATTCTAGTAGCGGTCTCCCGATGCCGTCATAAAGAAAAAACCCTATTGCATAACCGATGAGGCCACCGAGTACCGAAGCCGCCGTGCAAGCCATGGCAAGTCCAAGCCACCGACTGCGCGCTGCGAGAACCATGGGGATCAGCAATACATCTGGCGGAATTGGAAAAATAGAGCTTTCGACAAAAGAAACAGCAACGAGTACCCATATAGCATTGCGCTTGGCGGAAAATGACATCACCCAATTGTAGGTACGTTGCAACAAAATTATCCCCTCGATGGTGTTTTTGACTTTTGATCACTAACAGTCTGAAAGTTACGGAACAAGAGCATGTTGACCATACGGTGCCTGTCGCTATGATCCGTTCGTCTATTCATCGATTAGAGCGCTAAATTGTTCGTGGTGAAAGGGCCCCTGTGGCGGAACTGGTAGACGCGCTGGATTCAAAATCCAGTTCCTGTAAGGGAGTGGTAGTTCGATTCTCCCCGGGGGCACCACTACTTTATGGTCTTAATTGATCATCCAAACACTAGGTATTTCAACAATTCCATAACAAAAACTCCAAGAGCTATTTAAACATGTACTGCTTATGATGTGAATCCTTTTAACAAATGAAGGGTCCCATTTCATAATTTAGTGGACCTATATTGGACCTGAACACGCACCCCCACCTAAAAAAAGACACCCTGCATACATAATATAATAATAGCTGCTGGGGTTACTCAGCTAGATATGTGGGTCTCTCATC
>PBOV01000085.1 GCA_002724505.1 Rhodospirillaceae bacterium
AAAAGGGTACGCATAGTTTAAACCTATCCGACAACACGCTTGCGCCAAGATAGGCCGTGCGACCACCCATACAATGCCCCATTATGGCCATTAGTGACGGATTGGCGTTTTTTGATGAATCAATATAATTCACTGTCGCGCGAATGTCGGAAATGATATCTTCATCCAATCTAAATTTTACCGCTTTGTCGGACGCCATGCCTTTTTTGCGATGATAAAAATCGGGTGCTATCGTAAAAAAACCAGCGGCAGCGAGACGGTCGACGCTTTCTATTGTAAAGCTGTCCATTCCACCCCGATGAAAGGTCAACACTATAGCCGGATGTGGCCCTTCACCGTCAGGTTCACCGACATAGACTGGCATATCACTATCACCTGCACGTATTGTGTCCCATCCTCTCAAAATAATTACTCCCTATCCAGTTGAACTATCTCATCAGTTAGTAACGTCGCCGCCATCGACGACCATTGTTTGGCCAGTCATAAAAGCACTCGCATCAGAGGCAAGAAAAATAGCAGCGCCTATGAGATCATCTGGCATTTGCTCACGTTTTAAAGCGCGTCCCCGAATGGATGCTTCGTTATAAGGGGCAAAAGTATTATTTGCCGCGGCCACCGCTTCACTCATCGTAAGCCCCGGNGCCAAAGAGTTCACACGGATATTTTCTTCACCGAGTTCCCGGGCCATCGCCCGGGTCATTGATATNATGGCNCCTTTTGATGTCACGTAGTGAAGCGTGAAGGGAATTCCTTTTAACGCTGTGCTAGACGATATATTAATGATGGAGCCGGCACCGCGCTTGCGAAGCGCAGGCACTGCGGCTTTACAACAGTTAAAACTACCCCGAACATTCACCTCCATGACCTTGTCCCATTCATCGGTATCAATATCTAGGAACGTTCGTCGCGGGACATCAACAAATAAAGCCGCGTTATTAACTANGATATCTACACCACCGAACGCTTCCTCTGTGGCTGCAACCATAGCCTNGCAAGCGGCTACATNAGTGACGTCACACGGAAGCCCAATTGCCTCACCACCNGCTTCAGTAAGGGCTTTAACAGTTTCAGTGGTATCAAGAACGTCAGAAACACATACTTTTGCGCCCTCNTTAATAAAAGCCATAGCATANGCCGNGCCAAGNCCACGNCCGGCACCNGTNATAATNGCGACCTTCCCTTTNAGCTGNCCATCCATANTTTTTCCTCTCTCAACAATTNCNACAAGNNCGNATCGGAAGCTTATGNTTCAACCAGCCAGGTCCGTCTTTTNGATTACCNAANAAACCTTCGCGAACATTTTTTANATNNGTGAAACCGGCTTCGNATAATANATGAGCTGCCGCGGATGATNGAGTGCCGCGCGCGCANATCAATGAAATCGGNANATTTTTATTACCCCCAACTANTTTAGTTACTTTCGNCACGAAAGTTGTNGTTCCTCCGAAACCTTCAATTGAAANTTGTTTAGCNCCAACTGGAANACCNGTCTTCTTCCACTCCANAGGANACCNCACGTCGATGAGNNTTCTNANTCCACCTTGCGCCTCAAAGTTAGCTGCCGGCGCCGAAATCACNTTTTCTTCAGCACGNGCAATCGACGTTATGCCCAGCAAAAGGANTAAAAACATCAAACGTATAGGGGCCATTGATCTAAAAAGCGCNNGCAATTGATTTTCGCAACCCTAACCGCGACAATAGGGTTCGTAAATCTTAAGGACGCAAAAATGCCGTTTTTTCCATCACTCCCTTCCGATGCNGGTATCGGACATCTTTTTAATATTAAGCCTGGACACCGGGATGGCTTTGGNAANTTTAGCNAAGCTGTGATGCGNGACGACTCTGTTTTTTCTGTTGCAGAACGGGAATTAATCGCCGCTTTCACGTCAGCGCTGAATAGCTGCGACTATTGTTATGGAGGTCACTCCGCTATAGCGCGGCAGCACGGTGTTGAAGAAGGGGTCTTTGAATCTCTGATCGACGATATCGATATGGCGCCAGTAGATAACAAGCTAAAACCCATCCTGCACTTCGTCCGCAAGCTAACCCTTGAACCATACAAAATGGTCAAATCCGACGCAGAGTTGGTTTACGATGCGGGCTGGGATGAGGAAGCCCTCGCTGACGCGATTTGGATTTGCGCGAGATTTAATATGATGAATAGGTTATCACTCGGACATGGGCTAGAGGCCGACCCCGAGACTTTTGAGGCTCGAGCCAAGGCAATGGNGTACTCGAAGAAATAGCCTCTCATCCAGCGGTCGGGTCAAGGACAATCTTCCCAGAGAGGATATCACCTTCCATCATACGATGTGCNGAAGATGCTTCACTNAGAGGAAANATTTTTTCTATCTTAGCTTTCAGCTTACCCTCGTTAGCNAGCGCCACAGTATCACTTACATTTTTATCCGTACTACCGGTACTNCCAAAAATTCGGATATTTTGATGATATAAAAAAGCACAATCCAGCTCTACCTTNCCACCACCATGGGCTCCAGCTGTTACAAGTGTGCCNAGCTTGCGGAGACATTTGAGTGCCTTAGGCCATGTCTTCGGGTTAGAAATATTTTCAAANACGAGNTCAACCCCTCGACCACCNGTATAATTNCGAACCACTTCGGTAAGGTCTTGCTTAACATAATTNACNCCAAAGTCNGCGCCNTATTCACANCCGACGGCNACCCNTTCATCGGACCCNGCCGCNGCAATAACNTTNGCGCCCGCAGCTTTAGCTATTTGNATTCCTGTCAGACCGAGNCCACCAGCAGCTCCCATNACNAAAATNGTTTCTCCTGCNTNCAATCCTCCGGTATCAAATAANAGATGGTGTGCCATTGGTCCGTGACGGAGAACAGCTGCTGCTTCCGCAAATTTTAATTTTGTTGGCAGCTTNACNGCAACGGANGCAGGAACCTTAACTAATTCAGCAGCTCCACCCCAACGCCCAANACCNAGCATTACACTGTTTGNACACTGCTTGAATTTNNNNGCATNACAGTATTNNCAATNGAGACAAGGTACCCGAGACAAAAGCGCCACATGGTCNCCCNCAGAGACATTAGNCACCCCCATCCCNACATCTCGAACAATNCCCGCNGGATCNACACCACCAACATGCGGCAGGACAACACCCCGCTGAGTTTGTTCTCCAGCTCTAACAGCACAATCGAGTACCCGGTTAACTGTTACCGCGTGAACTTCAACAATAATTTCCCCCTGCCCCGCTGATGGATCACCAACATCCTCATAGCTCAAGACTTCAGGCGAACCAAATTCCCTATAAATCGCTGCCTTCATTCTGCAGCGCGGACCGCGACAGACATTTCTCCAATTAGGTCACATGCGCAATGCATGATATCTCCAGGGTGAACTTCGCTTACCCCTGGCGGCGAACCCGTAAAAAGATAGTCCCCTGGGTGAATAGTATAAAATTCTGACGCAAATTCGATAAGCCGGGGCACATCGAAAATTAAATCACTGGTATGCGCGTCCTGCTGCAAATTCCCATTAAGATGAACCGTAAAAGCAACGTTACTAGGATCGGGAATTTCATCGGCCGTCGTCATCCAGGGTCCCACCGGCGCATAACCGTCACACGACTTGCGAAAACTACGGTCTTCGACGCCACGAACTGTCATATCAAGTCCAAGGGTGTACCCGGCGACATAATCCATTGCATCTTCTTTTTTTATCCGGCTACCGGTTTTGCCAATGATAATAACAAACTCAACTTCATGATCATTCCGGCGATCCGGAAAACGAATTGCCACCCCTTCTCCAGGGCCAACTACCGCAGAATTTGCTTTTAAAAATATCCCCTGGTTTTGTATACCGGAAGGCCTTCGCGGCCCCTTATCTTCGCCCGTAATGTGGGGCTGTGCAGCCATCTCTGCCACATGCGCCTCATAATTCACAGGGGCGGCCATCGTCTTGCATTGTCTAGCAATTGGAGGCAACAAGCTAACACTTTCAACAGCGATACCTGGTGCAGCTGCCCCAGCTAATTCCATCTTTTCCCGATATTCTGGTAAGGCAGCGATAACTGCATCACCCTTCATGTCGTAGCGAGCCTGGCTACGAATTTCCGTCTGTATTTCTGTAATATCTCTAATGGTACCATCAACGACAACACCCAGCCGGTCTTCATCAAAACGACAAAGCTTCATTTTAATCCTCCCTGTTATGCCAAATTTCGTTTACAGAATTTTTTGAGACAATTTTCTAAACTATTTAATCAGGCGTCGACTAAAAAGAAAACGCCCTAATAAATCAAAAAACACTTATCCTGCTCTTAGTGATCCATCTTGGCAGATAAGACTATGCGTACTACGCTAACTTGAATAGTTTTCACATTTCGATCGGGGGGAATATGACAGATTCACAAGTCACCGGGTTACGCAGCATTGAATATAATGTTCCTGACCTAGCCAAAACGAGCCGTTTCTATGAAACTTGTTGGGGGCTTGCAAAAATTGCGGAAGAAGGTAGCACTCATTGGTTAAGGGCAACCGGCGCCGAACACCATATTGTAGTTCTGCATGAAGGCGGTAAAGCGAGTGTGAATAGGGTTAATTTCGCCGCACCAGATAAAATTGCTGTTGATGGCCTATACGGAAAACTATCAGGATTAGGGATCTCGACAGAAGGAAAACCTGAAAAATTATCGGGCCCGGGGGGAGGATACGGTTTCAGTTTTTCTGATCGTGACGGACTTAGATACGCGATTAGCTGCGACGTCGCCAGCCACACAGATATAGAGAATCAACATGACCGCCCTTTTAAATTGAGCCATGTCGTCCTTAATTCAGACAAGGTAGAGGACCAAACAGAATTCTACCGAGATGTTCTTGGGTTTAGGGTGAGCGACCGAACAGATCGGATGAACTTTATCCGCTGTAGCCCAGATCATCACAGTATTGCCTTCGCTCACAATAAAGGTCCGTCACTTAACCATGCGGCTTTTGAAGTACCAGATTTTGACGCTTTAATGTGTGGTTCAGGGCGCATGAAACAGAAAGGTTTTCCTGTTCAATGGGGTGTCGGACGCCACGGGCCAGGCAATAATGTTTTTGGGTATTTCTTTGAGCCCAATGGCATGGTTATAGAATATACAGCTGAGGTCGAGCAGGTTGATGAGGCCACTTACAAGACTGGTACGCCTGAAGATTGGGCGCAACGCGTAAAAGGCCCTGATCGCTGGGGCTTTGCCGACCCACCAACAGACCATCTACGGCGCTGTATGGGTGGAGACCCTCAGCCACCTGAAGTCGGAG
>PBOV01000086.1 GCA_002724505.1 Rhodospirillaceae bacterium
GCCAAAGTAACGTTTTTTAATAGGCGCCATTTGGCATCGGCCTTTGGACTGGAAGAAAAACAGGTTGAGCTCATTGAATTGGATGTAGGGGGTGCATTTGGCGCCAGAGGTGAACTCTATCCCGAAGACTATCTAGTTCTGATCGCAGCTCAGCGCCTTGGTAGACCGGTAAAATGGATCGAGGACCGGCGCGAAAATTTGATGGCCTGCAATCACTCTAGAGATATCACATGTGACCTAGAAATAGCGGCAACCACTGATGGAAGGATTCTTGGGATGCGCTGTGAAGTGCGCGGTGACCTTGGGGCCTATGTGCGAACAAATGGAGGCGTCGTTCCGTCAAAAGCGGTTCAATTTTTGCCAGGACCTTATAGAGTTCCTGCCTTTGCCGCAGAAATGAAGGCAATCGTTACAAACAAGACCCCAGTGGGGACGATGAGGGGTCCCGGCAGATTTGAGGCAAATTTTTGTCGGGAGCGCCTTCTGGATATGATGGCGGATGACCTGAATATCGACCCTGCAGAATTACGACTGAAGAATTTGTTGGGTCCCGCCGAGCTTCCTTATCGAATGGGTGAGCTGGTACCTGGTGATCCAGATGCGACGTTTGATGATGGGGATTACGCCTCGGCCTTCCGGGCTTTGCTAAATGAGATCGACTACGAGCATTGGAAAGACCGTCAGGGACAAGTCCGGGATGGCAAGCTGGTGGGTCTTGGTCTCGGGGTTTTTATTGAAAGCAGTGCCGCGGGCCCCCCTGAAACAGCTGGTATTAAGGTGACGCAAGATGGGAGTATCGAGCTCTGCACCGGGGCATCTTCGGTAGGTCAGGGGTTAGAAACTGGTATGGCGCAGATTTGTGCCGAGATTATTGAGACAAATATCGAAAATATTTCAGTGAGCCACGGCAGTACAACTTTGCTTGAAAGTGGTGGCGGTACTTTTCACAGCCGCTGTACGGTGATGGCGGGTAATGCAGTGAAAAAGGTCTCTGANTCNCTAATTAAAAAGGCATTGGAATTGGCGGCGCTTCGTTGGAATGTNTCAATCCANGAGCTTTGNTATAAAGCAGGTAGCGTTATTCGNGAAGATGGTGAGANNCTTACACTAAAAGAGTTAGCCGTTTTNGCTTCNNCCCNTGAGAGAGANGGCTCATTTTCTGCCCATGAAAGTTTTAGNAATGGTGGCAAGCTATCTTATTCCTATGGAGCCCACGCTGCGCTGGTGGCAGTGGATATAGAGACGGGAGGTATAGAGCTAATTAACTATGTGCTGGTCGAAGAAATTGGGCGAGCCTTGAACCCGGCGATGGTGAAAGGGCAGGCAGTTGGTGGTTTGGTTCANGGGCTNGGGGGAACATTGCTGGACCATATGATCTATGATGANGANGGTCAGTTANTGACCACTAATCTTGCGGAATATTTACTTCCTGTAGCAACNGATCTCCCNGANATCACCGCNATNGCNCTNGAAGAAANTCCATCNAAATTNAACCCTATGGGGTTTAAGGGNGCNGGAGAGGGAGGAATAGTTGCCGTCGCCGGTGCGATCGGAAACGCNGTTNCGCGCGCGCTTCAAAAATATGATTTGAAGATCACAGAATTACCTCTTTCACCAATGCGAATTCGGACATTACTCACTGAGAAAGGAGCGTAAAATGACGATTGATGTTCATGCTCATTTTGTCCCTCCCACCATTATTGAGACATTAGTGGATCGTGGAGCCGAGTTTGGTATTGACCTCGTGGAATCAGAGCCTGGNTGCCATTGCTGTCGGTTTTCTTCAGGAATTCAAATCAGACCATTTTTTGATGAGTTGACCAATGTTCCAATTCGCTTAGAGAAAATGGCGCAAATTGGTCTTCAGCACCAAATTTTATCAATGTGGACAGATATATTTGGTTACGAAATGCCCGCTGACAAAGGCCTTGCTTGGCACCGGTTAATGAATGAATGTTTAGCGAATTTGTGCGTTACTTATTCTGAACAATTTTCATGGATGGCATCGGGTCCATTNCAAGACCCTTCGGCAGCAGCGCGCGAGTTAGAACGATCTATGGCCAATGGAGCGGTCGGCGCTATTGTCGCTACCCACATTGATAATGAAAATTTAGGAGAGTGCGAACTTGATGAATACTGGGCGGCATGTGTGGAGTTGAATTCCCCNGTATTTTTGCACCCGGCGCAACCAGTGGCCTCGAAGCGTGCAAGAAAGTTCGCTCTTAATCAGGTTGTCTCTTATACAAACGACACAACTTTGACCGTAGGCTCCTTAATTTCAAATGGAGTGCTCGATCGCTTCCCCAAATTACAGTTGGTTCTATCGCATGGTGGCGGATCAGTCCCATGGCTAATTGGTCGATTTGATCGAATGCATAATGCGGCCCCTCATAAGCTTACCGGGACGGTCGCCAATAGCGCGCCTTCTTGCTATTTGAGCCGGATGTACTACGACACTATTTTACACCATGGACCGGCTTTGCGTTATTTGCGTGATTTAGTGGGGGTGAACCAGTTGGTGCTTGGAACTGATTTACCATTTCCTCCTGGCGACCCTGACCCAATCAGAACGCTAAAAGATGCAGAATTCAGCACCCCAGATATTAAAAAAATTATGGAGGTTAACCCTCGTAGGCTCTATGACGTATAGCTTATGCCCAAAGTCGTTTGGTTGCGATTTTCGCACCTTCGGCCATGGCTTTAAACTTTGACCAGACGATATCGGCGGTTACCTGAGGTTCCAGCCGTGCAAATGTTCCGAAGCCACAATCAGATCCCGCAATCACACGTTCGCGGCCAACGACATTGGCCCAGTTACATATCCTTTGGGCGACGAGCTTTGGATGCTCGACAAAATTTGAGGTAGAATCAATTACGCCTGGAATAAAAATTTTGTGGTCGGGAATATCCATTCCTAGGATATCTTCCCACTCATGTTCATGCCGAGGGTTAGCNNCCTCAAATANGATCGCNCCAGGNCGCGCNGCCATCAATANNGGGAAAATCTTCGCNAGCGGGAAATCGTGAGTATGTGGGCCTTCGTAATTTCCCCANCANATATGNAGTCGCATNGCCTCTGNCGGGATATTAGCGGTNGCNGCGTTAACGGCTTCCATATTACGCCAGGCAATTTTTAAAAACTCCTCATCNGAAATNTCTTTATANTGATTNTGTCNNGCCGAACCAAAGTCNGGGCAATCAATTTGCAGAATCAANCCGGCCTNGTGAATNGCCTCGTANTCTNTCCTCATCGCATCAGCCATCGCTGNGATGTANNTNTCCTCATTCTTNTAATAATNGTCTGGCACGAATTTGCTTAATACACCAGGNGANGCTGCTGTCATAAANGCTTCGGTNGGATTGCTGGNTTCCTTTGCTANATTAANATNTTTGAGGTCNCGTGTGAGCGGCTCCTTGTTTACNTAAGCGATGGGACCTACTACCCACGGACGNCCATATTGAAGCCCCCATCCCNCCACGTTGTTTTTTTATCCGAGCTTCGAATTCGGGATGTTCTATAATATCCTGATTGGCATTTTCCTTCGGGATTTCTGCTCCTGGTGGTGCCGCGGGATCAATATTCGACAGCCGGTGTTTGACGTAAAACGTGTATGAGATTTTCCCCATATCGCCGTCAGAAACGATATCGATCCCGCAGGCGACCTGTTTGGCTACTACGTCTTTTACAGCTTCTGCTACCCGGGCTTCCAGAGCCCTAAAATCATGGGGTTGGTTTTGATCTTCAGCGGTCAGCATGTCAAAAAGATCAAGTGGTCGGGGGAGGCTGCCAACGTGACTAGTTAGAATTCGGTCAGTGCTAGTTTTCATTTGGTGTTATCCGAAATGGTTTGATTAAATGTATTGTCCTTTTAGGATTTCTCTCTTTTAGAGGTAGGGTTGGCAATCAGATTGAATAGGCGAGGAAAACCCTAATTTACAGGTTTTACCCGGATCTTACTTTTCTTTATTTTGGTGCCGTGTAGAGCCTCAATGGCTGCATTAGCAGCTAGCTCTGATTTCATTTCGACAAAACCGAAACCTTTGGAAAGACCCGTAATATTATCCATGACTAAGTTATGACTGGTTATTTCTCCGTGGGTGTTGAACAAATCTGCGAGGCCGTGCTCGGTTAAATCGCGGGGCAGATTCAGAACAATTAATTTCATAGCAGCACCGTTATCACAGATTAGGAACAATCATATAACATGTAGGTCATTTAGGTACCAGAAGACGCTAGCCGGGCGGTTTGCGCATGATTGCAAGGCATTGAGGTTACGTCTCAAATATCTCAGCGCACTTAATACAGCCGTAGACGCCCTCACTGTTAGCCCTTAAATAGATAGTCAAAGAAAAATTTAATAGGAGAAATTCCCCAATGACAGATACTAAGGATTTCCCGTCTGACGTTTTGCCTGAAAGCCGCTCACGAGTGCCACTACCTAACCGTGATGATCTAGACGAGGCCGCCCGCGAGGTCTATGACGCGCATGTTAAAATTGATCCAGTAGCTGGCAAGTCTTTGGCAGGGCTTTTTGGTCCGGGTGGCATCCGGTTGCATTCTAAAAAGCTTTCTGGCCTAGCGGCGCCGGCTGCACATTATTTGCGGCACGGTGCTGATTATACTTTAATGGAACGAGAGATTGCGATTCTTACCACGGCCCGCGAGCATGACGCCCAATTCGAATGGTGTGCGCATGAAAAAGAAGGGCGGCGTGTTGGTGTTTCAAAAGAAACTATCGATATAATTCGTTACCGCCGTTCTACGGAAGGGCTGCCGGAAACTCATGCAGTGTTGATCGAAATGGGGCGTCAGCTTTTTCAAACTCACGCCTTAGACTCCAAGACGTTTTCCCGAGCATGTGCTGCGTTTGAACGAGGAACTCTGGTTGATATTATCGCGTTAATGGGAGCCTATTCTTCGACTGCTATACTGCTCGCCGCATTTGACGTGCAGCTTCCTGATGGCGCGGAGCCTGGACTCCCTGTGGATTAAACCGCATTAGCCTCGTTCTTTGATGGGGACGAAAATGCAGGTTTGATTACAGCAGAAGACAGCTAAACCAAGTCGTCCACATGAAAGATCTTAAAAAATTTAAAGCCTTGAAATTAATTTCTAGCTAGTTATTTGTTCATGTTATGTTCTTATGCTAGAATCTTAATATGGAACAAAAAATAAAAGAAATTCGGAAAGAGCTAATTACCGGGAAGTTTGGTGAAATAGAGTTGATCGAAGAAGAGCGTGAAAACTTACTATTTGTCATCCGCTATGCGCTTTCAAAAAATTTTAAACATCGTCCACGTAAACAGCAACATTATAGAGAAGACGATTTCAGCGCCTGGGCGATGCAGGTTCTAGATCATATGGAGCTCACCGGTCTTCGAATTTTTAAGAAGAAGGCTATGAGCGAAAGACATTTTCGCCCATAAAATACCCCTGTTAGAAATTTATAGTTCTACAATCCGAAATCCTTTTTGACACCTATAAGATAAAATTACTTCTTTTAGAACCGGTTTCTGGGGTTGCGAAACCTTCGAGGTGGAAAAAAGGTAGTCTGATGAGAGTCAAATAGAAATGATATGCCTGTCCATTATAGTGCCCGATTAGTGGTGCGTGGGTAGACCGCGCGCTTTCGGGCGTTAAAATAGTCTGGTAACTGCAATTGATAAATAAAGCTGGGAGGCTACAGGGGTGGAAAACTTTCTATCTGATAAACCAGTCGCGATCATTGCGTATGGCGAAGTCAAGAATCAGCGTCGCTCGGGAAAACGCCCCTACGAATTTGCTGCAGAGGTCATGGGCCAAATACTTGAAAAAACTGGTCTTAAGAATTCGGATATTGACGGGATGGCGACCCACATGCCAACTGCCGAAGCAGGTAATACTTTCTACACTAATACCATGGCGGATAATCTCGGGCTGCAGCCGCGCTGGACACAGCTGACTGATATTGGTGGCTGTTCGCCAGTCGGTAATATAGCTCGTGCCGCCGCAGCGATCGTAACCGGCCAATGTGAAATAGCAATTTGCCTCGCGGCCGATAGTACTGGTACCACTGGTGTAGGGCATCGGCGGCTCGGCGGTTACCGCCAGGAGTTTATGGAGCCAATAGGGTTCCAAGGGCCGCCTGTTGCCTTCGGACTTCTCAGTCATGCTTATGATCAAAAATACGGCCTAAATCTGGAAGCACTTGGCCAGCTGGCCGTGACACAACGCAATGGAGCATTAGCCAATAACAACGCGATAGAGCAATTTCGCAAGCCAATCACTGTTGAGGATTATTTAGCATCTCGGGTAATAGCGGAGCCTGTAAGGCTGCTCGATTGTGTGATGCGCTGCGACGGCGGTAACGGGCTTTTAATCACGAGTACCGAGCGTGCAAAGGAGATGGGTCTGGAAAAGCTTGTCTATCCGGTTGCCTATTCGGAGATTACTAATTTTGAGCCTGATGATCCTAATCCGGATATAACTGAGACAGGTTTTGCAACGGTAGGACCAGACGTCTTCAACAAGGCAGGCATGTCGCCAGAAGATATTGATATGTTTCACCCTTATGATGATTTTTTGATTGCGGTGATGTTACAGATGGAACAAATCGGATTTTGTGACCGCGGTGAGGGTGCCGAATTCATTCTCGGCACCGATATGTCGCCATCAGGAAAGCTTCCAGTCAACACCGGTGGCGGACAAATCTCTGCTGGACAGCCAGGTCTTGGCGGTGGCGGTGTCAATTTAACGGAAGCAATCCGGCAGCTGAGGGGGGAAGCTACGGATCGTCAAGTCGAGGGTGCGAATAACGCATTGGTTACGGGTATAGGTGTAATCCCTTATTTCCGTAATTGGGGTAGCAGCAACTGTATGATCTTGGAGGGTGCATAAGATGACAGATGAAAAACAAAATCCTCCGCCTCCCATTCCCTCTCCTACTCCAGTTAGTCAGCCAATGTGGGATGCCGCTAAAGAGGGTAAGCTTCTACTGCAAGTAGACCCAGCCTCCAATAAGGTGCAATTCTGGCCGCGGCCCGTGAACGTGCAAACAGGTAAATCGGATTACGAATGGCGTGAAGTTTCTGGTAAGGGGGTACTTTCAGCGTGGACCAAGGTGCATGTTCCAGCATTCGGATTTGCTGATCGGGTTCCCTATATTCTCGGTTCCGTCGACCTTGCTGAAGGCGGCAGGATTGTGGCCCAACTCGTTAATGTTAACGATGAGGCGCTGGTGCCTGGTATGGCGGTAAAGGTAACCTGGGAAAAGCGCTCAGATGAGATTAGTGTTTATCAGTTTGAGCCAGATTGCTAGCGAGTAAAGCTGATTGACTTTTTTTAGGTTCGTCTGAGATGTGTTCACTAGTTTAAGGGCAGAATTTTGGATCGGGAGGTTTGATATGTTCGGTTTAACAGGTTTTAGTGCGATACCGAATACCATGCCAAATGCTAGTCGGCAGCCAGCCGTCCCTGGTATGGAGTGTCCTGATCCGGCAGCTTGGTATTCGGACGACATCTCGAAATTATCTGACCAATGGATCTATAATCTTTCCCAAGTCCAGGTGAACGAGCTAATGGATCGAGTTTCGGTTTTAGAACGCGATGGAGTTGAAATTAAGGATATCTCTCGCGAACTATTTCCGCTTCCTAATGTTGGCCCGGCGCTGGAAGATGTTTATCACCAATTAACCGAGGGTAGAGGCTTCGTACTTATTCGGGGGCTGCCCGTTCTGGAGATGTCTACTTGGCAGGCTGGCGCCGCTTTCTTTGGTATGGGTACATACCTCGGCCGCCCTGTTTCCCAAAACCCGATGGGACATTTGTTGGGACATGTTAAAAATCTTGGTAAGGACTATAACGATCCGATGGTGCGCGGCTATCAGACAGCGGCGCAAATGAATTTCCATAGTGATCAATGCGACTATGTTGGGCTGATGTGTATGCATCCTGCTAAAAGCGGAGGAGAGAGCCTAATCGCCAGCTCCATTACGGTTTATAATGAGATGCAGAAGCGTCGTCCGGATTTAGCTGATGCTTTGTGTAAGGAGTTTTATTTTACGAAACACGGTGAAGTGAAGGATGGAGAGGAGCCTTTTTATTGCATGCCCATCTTTGCTTTTCACGAGGGTTACCTGTCGATAAGAGCGGGTGGCGCCCACGTCCGAAAGGCGCAGCTTCTCGAGGGTGTCCCCAAATTCACTGAGATCGATATCGAAGCACTAGATATGTTTCAAGCGCTCGCTAAAGAGCTTTATATGCCGATGGAATTTGAAGTTGGCGATATCCAATTTTTACATAACCATGTAATGCTGCACACACGTACCGCCTTTGAAGACTATGAAGAGCATGAAAAGAAGCGGCACCTGATGAGGTTGTGGTTAACTGATCCGGATGGACGCCCAACACTGCCTGGATTTAGAGAAAATATTAGCGGGATAGAAATTGACGGTACAGTGCACTCAGCGCCGCTTGATATGCTTGAAGGGGCGGGTGCTGACTGAGCCGAATGTTTGATCCTTGTCCTGACTTGAAAGTATTTGATGGATAATTTGCCAGGAGCAACTGATGGCAATACAAAACGCCTTGTTTCCGGCTACGCACTTTTGACGGCAGGTGTATTATTCTGGGCGGGCAACGCTGTTGTGGGGCGTGCCGCGGTTGGCGCAGACATTCCACCTTTAACTTTAAACTTCTTTCGCTGGTTAATTGCCTTGGCATTTTTTATGGCAATATTTGGTCGGGCAACATGGGCCCAGCGCCAGCTCCTGTGGAAGCACCGTAAATTCATCGCTATATATTCAGTTCTGACAATTATTGGCTTCAACTGTACTTTTTATATAGCGCTGCAAAAAACGACGGTGCTGCAGGCTTCTCTTATACAATCAATTCTGCCCGTCCTTGTATTGTTGTTAGGGCTGATAGTTCTCAAAACTAAAATCACCGGACGACAATGGTGGGGTGTAATCTTTTCGATCGGTGGTGCTGCGCTAATCATCATTCGCGGTGACCTAGATATTATTAAATCATTGCGCATTCAAGAAGGCGATATTTGGGCGCTTGCAGCTGTTTTTCTGTGGGCTTTGCAGGCTTTTTTGATGCGATACAGGCCATCGACTATCGACATTATGCCCTTTATGACGGCCCTGGCAGCGATTGGGGTCATCGTTATGACCCCAATGTATATTTGGGAATCTACTTTCGTGAAGCCAACACCATTCACTCACGAAAGTATTATGTTATTTCTTTATTTAGGGATTTTTGCAGGTTTTTTGGGCACTACCTCGTGGAATGAAGGAACCTATCGAACCGGGCATGCGCAAGCTGGTTATTTTGGTAACCTTTATCCCGTTTTTGCAGGAGGGCTTGCAATTCTCCTCTTGGGGGAAACACTGCATTGGTACCATACAATTGGTGCTGGCCTGGTGGTGGCGGGGATCTGGCTCGCAATTTTTACCAAGCCGAAATAGCGGCACGGATGAGCAAGCCCGATGTTTCTTTTGTCGCCGGTGCTCCCGTTCCTAGAGTTGAAGATGACCGACTCTTGGCCGGTAAAGGCAAGTTTCTAAATAATCGAAAATTTAAAAACTTGGTTCATGCGGCCGTTGTTCGTTCTGTGCACCCGCATGCGCGCATCAAAGAAGTAAAAATTACAAGGGCGCAAGCGATGGCAGGCGTATTGTTGGTTCTTACTGGAAAGGAGTATGAGGCGGACGGACTTGGCTCTATTCCTTGTCAAGATATTTGCCAAAAGCGTGATGGCACCACGCGTTACAATTTACCATTCCCGGCATTGGCAAGTGAAAGAGTGCTGTATGTTGGTGAGGCAATCGCGTTTGTCGTCGCTGAAACTGATATAATCGCCCGCGATGCCGCGGAGTTAGTAGAAGTTATTTACGAACCACTTCTCGCCAATACGGATGTTACTTGTGCCGGGGAAGAGAGTAGCCCCGTTATTTGGGAACAATGTCCGACCAATGAAGTGTTTTATGCTATGCAGGGTGATGCAAAATCTACAGATGATGCTTTTAGGGAAGCTACCCACGTTGTTAGGCAGCGTTTGGTTAACCAGAGGGTCTCAGCAAATCCACTTGAAATGAGAAGTTACGTAGGCAGCATGTCGGGCGGCAAATACGAACTTTATTGAGGCGTTCATTCGCCCCACCTTTTGCGCAAACAACTGACACAAAATATTTTCCATATTGATGAAGATGAATTGCGGATTGTGGCCGTTGAGATCGGCGGCAGTTTTGGAATGCGTGGAGCCTTGTTTCCCGAAATTATTTTAGTTCTATGGGCGGCACAAAAGCTTCAGCGTCCTGTAAGGTGG
>PBOV01000087.1 GCA_002724505.1 Rhodospirillaceae bacterium
TATCGCTGGGATTACCGCCCCTCCGGGGAGGCGTATGGGACATGCTGGTGCGATTATTTCAGGCGGCAAGGGTGGTGCAGAAGATAAGATGGAAGCGATGAAAAGTGCGGGGATAGCAGTAGCTGAGTCCCCAGCAGCCCTTGGCGCAACAATGCTAAAGGTTATGGAGGGCTAGCTAGAATAAAAATTTGAAAGCACACTGATTATAAGGCCTTAAAGAATGTTTTCCCGGGCTGACCATATAATTTCGAAGTTTATAAATTTTTAATAAGTAACTATGCGGCCATTACGGCAGCTTCGTCACTGATTGTTACACGCCGGAGCAAACGCCGCTGATCACGTGGAAAATCAGTTCGAGCATGAAGCAAACAGCGATTGTCCCACATTACAAAATCGCCCACTTCCCATTTATGCGAATATACGAATTGGGGTTGACGTTGAAGCTCATAAATCTCATCGAGTATTTCTTTACTCTCAGTTTCGTCCATTTCGATGATTTCTTCAGTCATGAGCGGACAAACATAGACGGCGGTTCGCCCTGTTTCGGGATGTTTACGAAATATTGGGTGAGGATGATGTGGCACGGCATCACGATCATATTTTTCAAAATTTTTGATCGTCGTGCCAAATTCATAGCAATTCATCGCTTGTTTACCTGCAAGCTTATCCTTCATCTCTGCCGGCAGTGCTTCGTAAACCATATATTGGTTAGAGAACTGCGTATTGCCTCCGATTCTAGGGATTTCAACGCCATATAGCGTCGTCGCTTTGTGGGGATTGCGCAGATAAGGCGTATCGGTATGCCACATCATCTCACCATCAGGATGGGCGCCAATAACGCGTCCATCTTCTCGGACATTAGATACCAACATAATTTCGTCGCTAGCATGTTTCGGATGTTGGCGTTCCTTGGGGCGGTTATATTCGCCGATTTTACCGAAGTTGCTACAAAACTTTTTTTGGTCCGCTGGGGTCAGATTTTGTTGGTCACGAATGACGAGAACTAGATAATCAAGCCAAGCCTGATATATTTTACGTGTATCCGCTTTTGACAAATCTGCTTTCATATCAACGCCCAGAATTTCTACTCCACAGGCATTTGACAAAGGATTTATTTTCACGGCCATCAATCAATCTCCTATGGTGTTTGATTTTTGTTCAAGCACTTTTATACCTCCATAAAACCAGAAATTCTGCCTAAGGACAAGAATTTGGTCTTTTCAGAAGGCTTTATTCTATCGTCACTGACGGGGGGAGTCTTCAATGGTAACCCGTCGAAGAAGGCGCCGCTCTTTTTTTGAAAAATCCGTTCGGGCATGTAAAGTACATCGATTGTCCCACATAACGAGATCGCCTTTTGCCCAAACGTGTTCGTAACAAAACCGTTTTTCTCTCTGGAGGGCGAAAATTTCATGCAACGAGTCCCGACTTTCCGAATCGGTAAGCCCTTCAATGGACTCCGTCATTAGCTCGTTGACATAGACGGTTGGTCGACCAGTTTCAGAATGTGGGCGAAAAATAGGGTGCACAGCCGTACGTAGTTCGGGTCCGTCATATTTTTCTTTATCCTTAATCATGACGCCAAATTCGTATGCGTGGTGCGCCTTGCGGCCTTTAAGACGATTCTTAAGTTTCTCCGGAAGTGCTTCATAAACACTATATTGGTTAGAAAATATTGTGTTTCCACCCTTGCTAGGAATTTCAATAGCGTAGAGCGTAGTTGCTTTGTGCGGGTTTTGATCATAACCCGTATCAGTGTGAAACATCATTTCACCATCGGGCAAAGTGCCAATTGGTTCGCCATTTTCAATTATATTGCTTACAAACATAACAGCCTGGTGACGTTCTCTCATCGCGTCGTTTCGGAGCGTATCAGGGCGTAAATAATTACCCACAGGGCCAAATGCTTCAGCAAATTTAACCTGATCAATATCCGAGAGCTCTTGTCCTCGGATGACAATAACGCAATGTTCTAGCCAAGAGCGATTAACAATATCTGCAACTTCTGGACTAATCGGTTTTGTAAGATCAATCCCACTAATTTCCGCACCGCAGGCATTCGATAAGGGTTTTACAAAGATATCATTCATAGGCTGAGTTTAACGGTTTTTAGACTTAAGTTCTATAATGCTTATTTTTTTAATACCGCTCACCTTTTTGCGCGCGGATGAGCCTGTGCATATACTTCAAGTAGCCTTTTAGAGTCCACGCTAGTATATCGCTGGGTGGTCGACAGGGAAGAATGACCTAATAGTTCCTGAATCGTGCGTAAGTCGCCACCGGCGCTTAGAAGATGAGTTGCAAAACTATGACGAAGTGCGTGTGGTGTCGCGGTGATAGGAAGACCAAGTCGGTGTCGTACCCTTCGCATCTGCCGTTGCACCACGCCGGCATTTAGGCGTCCGCCGCGGGCACCCACAAATAGGGGTTTATCTGGTTGCTCCGAAAAGGGGCGAGCTGCGATATAAACATTAATAGCATCACAAACAATCGGTAAAATAGGGACAATACGCTGTTTATTGCCTTTGCCTGTTACAGTCATCACGTCACCATCAGGTTTATCAACGTTGTTGAGGCTTAAGGCTTCATCAATGCGGAGACCACAACCATAAAGCAAAGTAAAGATTGCAACATCACGCTTTGATATCCATGGTGTATCTGAAAGTTTTGATACGGCCTTGATAACGTCTAAAGAGTCTTCGATCGAGATCGGCTTTGGAAGTGGCGGTTTTGGTTTCGGCGACCTAACCGCCTTAATTGTGGCGTTGCTTCCTCGGCCCGTTCTATCCAAAAAACGAAAAAAGTTCCGCAATGTCGACATACTACGAGCAATTGAGCTGTGGCTAATACCATGATTAATTCGATATTCTAGGAATTTCCTAAAGTCCTCCGCAACGAGTTTGCTTAGGTCATCAATCTCGGCAGGTCTTTCCAGCTGTTTGTGCAAGAATTCCAGGAAGGCAGAGAGGTCACGGGAATACGCGGAAAGAGTATGAACAGATGATTTTCTTTCATCAATGATCCAACGCTGCCAGTCTTCGATAGCATCTTTTGTGTCGCGTTTAGCGAGAAAATCAGTCACATATTTTGGATCAACCATCGCTTAATAGTCCTTTGCAGGACATAGGAAAAAAAAGAAAGCAGCTCGGTCCCTTGCTGAGGATCAAACCCAGTTGACGAATTGTGGCCAAGTGCTAGCAAGCCATTGGGTAGCTTAGAGCCGAAATTTAGCCGCAATAACGCGGTTGATTTTACTTTCGACGCCTGGGTTCCAAAAATGATTTTGTCACCTTGTATATTAGAACGCAGAGTTATGCTGCGTCCGGCATCCATAAGTGATTCAAGCGTTTCTGATTTGATAACTATTATCCCTAGATCGTTTGCCGTCGCTGGGGCGCTTTTGCCAGCTTCAATACATAGGGCCACTGCCGTAATATCAAATACTTTTGGTATCTTATGGAGAATAATTTTGATCAATTCCTCAAATGATTTTGCATCAAGCAGCGCCTTCACAGCCTTATGTGTAAGAGTTTGAACATCGGAATTCTCTCGGATTAATTTTAATAGATTTTTTTCTCTTTTTTTATACTCTGCCAATTCGTTTTGTAGCCGTTGAACCATAAACTTTTGCATATCTACGACGTTTTCACCGTATTTTTTCTCTGGCGGCGTAATAATAGCGAGTAAATCGGTTCTTTCTTTTAAAAAGGATGGGTTTTTTTCTAAAAAAGCTTCTACAGTTTCGGGCAAAATATCTTGGACGGGAAGCTCCTTTGAGCCAGGCTTCTTTCTTGATTTATCAGCTGGAGGCGTTGAATTTGTCATTTTCTAGTCATCCAAAATTGATTGCCCTGTACCTTTCCAATCCGAGAGGAAGGCTTCCAACCCAGCCTCGGTAAGCGGGTGCTTGTATAGTTGCCTAAGGACGCTCGGCGGCAGCGTAGCAACACCAGCGCCCATTCTTGCAGCCTCTATCAGATGCATTGGATTCCTAATAGAGGCAACGAGAACTTCCGTTTCAAAACTTTCATAATTGCTATATATTTGGCAGATATCTGCTATTAGGTGCATGCCATCAGTACTAATGTCATCTAATCGCCCAACAAAAGGCGAAATAAAGGCAGCCCCTGCTTTGGCAGCAAGAATTGCTTGGCCTGGTGAGAAACATAATGTCACATTTACCATTGTACCTGCGTCTGAAAGTGCTTTGCAGGTTTTTAATCCATTTGCGGTTAGTGGAACCTTAACGGCAATATTAGGTGCGAGTGCTGCGAGCTTCTGGCCTTCCTTAAGCATGGTCTCGTAGTCGGTTGCCGTTACCTCGGCGCTAATCGGGCCATCAACAATGGTGCATATCTCCTCAACTACATCGAGGAATTTGCGACCGGATTTTGCGACTAGTGAAGGATTAGTTGTTACGCCATCGACTAGGCCAGTGTTGGCTAAATCACGAATTTCATCAGTATCAGCGGTGTCGACGAAAAATTTCATTTTCTAGCCTCATCTTTTTGCAGTCTACGAACACCCATTCATTTTTGGGTGCGTTTTTATTGGCTCGCCCATCGAGCCAGGGTAAAGTCTAATGTATGCTCCAAAGTCACGCCACACCACGCCGAATATACCAAAACGAGAGAGTTAGTGTGCTTTTGCCATTACCTCTAGCGGGTCCGTATGACTATTTGGTGCCAGCCGATATGTCGGTTTCGGCAGGTGATTTTGTATCAGTGCCGTTGGGAAAACGAGATGTGAAAGGGGTAGTCTGGGGTAATAGTAGCTACAAACTTTCAGAAAAAAAAATAAAGAAAATCAATGCCTTATTAGACATACCACCGGTGACTGAAGACCTCCGGAGGTTGGTCGATTGGACTGCTTCTTATACCTTAAGCCCGCCGGGAGCTGTTCTTAGGATGAGTATGAGTGTGCCTTCCGCACTGGAGCCGCTAAAAAATCGAACGGGATATATGCCGACTTTAAATTGTTCAAAGGAAAAGGGTGATTCGCGAATCAGGATAACTAAAGCGCGGCAACGTGTATTAGGCGTCCTCGCAAAAGCCCAGCCTATGTTAGCGGCAGAGTTGGCAAGAAGTGCAGGTGTTAGCGCATCCGTGGTTCGTAGTATGGCGAAAGTAGGTTTACTAAAACCAGTGATGATAGAGCAAAAAATTAAATCAGATATGCCGGATTGGGAGCAACCGAAACCGATTTTATCCCCCTCGCAAGCTGCAGCAGCGGCCGTGCTCGTTAAGAAAGTTGGGAAGTTAGTTGATGAAGCAAGCGATACGGGGTATTCAGTTACGCTACTCGATGGTGTTACTGGGTCAGGGAAAACCGAAGTTTATTTTGAAGCGATAGCGTCTACTATAGCTGCCGGCCGACAGGTGCTGGTTCTATTGCCAGAAATAGCGCTTACGACGCAATGGCTCGAACGATTTTATGCCCGCTTTGGTACTTACCCACTTAAATGGCATTCGGGGTTAACGGTTGCTGAACGCCGCCTAATATGGCGTGCAACGCTTTCTGAAAAGGCGAGTGTTCTAGTCGGCGCTAGGTCTGCTTTGTTTCTACCGTTTTCTTCGCTTGGTTTAATTGTGGTGGACGAAGAACACGATGGGTCTTTTAAACAGGATGATGGAGTTTGCTATAACGCACGGGACATGGCAGTTGTCCGTGCTCGCCTTGGCGGCTTTCCAATAGTGCTGTCGACTGCCACACCATCCCTCGAAACCTTTGTGAATGTCAGAACAGGCAGGTATAAAAGCCTCTCTCTACCAGAGCGGCATGGCTCTGCCACACTGCCGGAAATTACAGCGATTGATATGCGAACAGAACCAATGGCGCATCAGAGCTGGATTTCCCCTTCTTTACAGGACGCAACTCTCGAATCTCTTAAGGCAGGCGAGCAAATTATGTTATTTCTCAATCGTCGCGGTTATGCGCCACTAACGTTGTGCCGTAGATGTGGCCATCGCATTCAATGTCCAAGCTGTACTGCCTGGTTAGTCGAACACCGCCTTGAGCGCAAATTATCCTGTCACCATTGCGGCTATTCAATGGAGTTGCCTGATGTGTGTCCTGAATGTGGTACGCCAGAAACGCTAGCGGCTTGTGGTCCTGGCGTGGAGAGAGTCGCTGAGGAAGTTACCCAAAGATTTCCACAGGCCCAATTCGAAATTATGGCAAGCGATACAATGCAAAACTCCAACGCTGCAGCGGCCCTAGTGCGGCGAATGCAGAACCGTGAAATTGATATTCTCATTGGCACCCAGGTTATGGCAAAAGGTCATCATTTTCCCTACCTCACTTTAGTCGGTGTGCTGGATGCAGATTTAGGGCTGGCCGGTGGTGACCTTCGGGCGGCGGAAAGAACTTTTCAGCTNCTTCATCAAGTGGCCGGGCGAGCAGGTCGAGCCGAACACCCGGGCCGTGTTTTTCTGCAAAGCTATCGGCCNTACGACCCCGTCATGGAAGCCTTAGTTTCTGGTGCCCGCGACCAGTTTCTTTCTGCAGAATNCGAAGAACGGGAGANGCATGGGATGCCCCCGTTTGGCCGTTTAGCGGCTATCATTGTCTCTGGGACCGATTATCAAAGGGTAGAAAAGGCAGCTCGAGTTTTAGGTCTCAAGGCTCCCTCAGAAGACGGGGTATTCGTTCTCGGTCCAGCACCCGCACCACTCTCGATATTACGTGGTAGGCACCGTTATCGGCTTCTTCTTAAGGCTCATCGGAAAATTAACGTGAGAGCAAAGCTAAGAAACTGGCTCTCCCAAGTCCGTGTTCCTGGAGGCGTTCGTATCCAAGTTGATGTCGATCCCTATAGTTTTCTTTAAAACTCAACCCCTTTTGGCCATTTGACCCTTTCGATGGGTTGCATGGCCCAGTTGAGTGTGTTAGCAAACAGCGCCTCTCTTAGGCATGTACGAATTGGGCGTTTCTGGGCTTAATTAAAATCCAGTTTTAGTACTGAATTACAATTACTTAGGTCCTACTCCCGTAGGGATATTGAAGGCAGTAATAGTGGCATCGGGACAAACAGTTACTTCAACCCTATCAGGTCGTTACGCGACGGCTCTTTTTGAGTTGGCGCTGGAGCGTAACGCTATTGATTCAATTGCCGCTGATCTTGCCCACCTAGCGGTAATGATTGGTGAATCGGAAGAATTACGTCACCTGATTTACAGTCCTCTATTTTCAAGGGATTCGCAAAGAAAGGCGTTGTCTGCCCTATCCGAGAAGGCAGGTTTTTCGGAGATTGTTTGTAATATATTGGGCGTAATTGCCCAAAATCGCCGATTGTTTGCGCTTGAAGACTTCATAAAGGCTTATCGGACACTAGTATCGGAACACCGCGGTGAAATTGAGGCCATAGTGACATCAGCGGTAACACTTAGTGCTGGACAGCGCGACGCGCTTGAAGATGCACTCCGAGAGATAATTGGGTCCACAGTTGCTGTTACGACAGAGGTTGATCCAGATTTATTGGGCGGTATGGTTGTTCAGGTTGGATCTCGGATGATCGATTCATCGCTACGCACTAAACTACAAAGATTACAACTTGCAATGAAAGGGACAGCGTGATGGATATCCACGCCGCCGAAATCTCATCAATTCTGAAAGAACAGATTACCAATTTTGGTAACGAGACGGAAGTCGCGGAAGTAGGCAGAGTTCTCTCCGTTGGTGACGGAATTGCACGAATTTATGGTTTGGATAATGTCCAAGCTGGTGAGCTTGTCGAATTTACTGGCGGAATCGTCGGAATGGCGCTCAATCTTGAAACCGACAACGTCGGGGCGGTTATTTTCGGTGATGATCGGACGATCACAGAAGGTGATACGGTAAAACGGACGGGGTCAATTGTTGACGTACCTGTTGGCCCAGCGCTTCTCGGGCGAGTAATTGATGGCCTTGGAAATCCTATTGATGGTAAAGGACCAATCGAGGGGGCTGACAGAGCTCGTGTTGACGTAAAAGCGCCTGGTATTATTCCCCGCAAATCCGTTACAGAGCCTATGCAGACCGGGCTTAAAGCGATAGACAGCTTGATCCCGATTGGGCGAGGTCAACGGGAGCTAATAATCGGTGATCGCCAGACCGGGAAGACGGCTGTCGCTGTTGATGCTATCCTGAATCAAAAGAAAGCGAATGCTGGTAAAGACGAATCCAAGAAATTGTATTGCGTCTACGTTGCTATCGGTCAGAAACGCTCTACCGTCGCACAAATTGTTAAGACACTCGAGGATAATGGCGCAATGGAGTACTCAATTGTTGTTGCGGCAACTGCCTCAGACCCTGCGCCAATGCAGTACCTTGCTCCTTATACTGGCTGTGCGATGGGGGAGTGGTTTCGGGACAATGGTAAACATTCCCTGATCATTTATGATGATCTGTCCAAGCAAGCTGTCGCATATCGACAAATGTCACTTTTACTGAGGCGTCCACCCGGTCGTGAAGCCTATCCGGGTGACGTTTTCTATCTGCATTCGCGTCTTCTTGAACGAGCAGCAAAAATGAATGACGATCTCGGTGGCGGGTCAATGACAGCATTGCCTATTATTGAGACACAGGCCGGTGATGTATCAGCCTATATTCCGACCAACGTTATTTCGATCACAGATGGTCAAATTTTCCTTGAGACGGATTTGTTTTATTCAGGTATCCGTCCGGCGGTGAACGTTGGTCTTTCAGTTAGCCGAGTGGGTTCAGCGGCGCAAATAAAGGCGATGAAACAAGTTGCGGGTTCGATCAAGCTTGAACTTGCGCAATATCGGGAGATGGCTGCTTTCGCTCAGTTTGCCTCGGATCTTGATGCTGCGACACAACGGTTACTGGCGCGTGGCGAAAGGCTGACTGAGCTGTTGAAACAGCCACAATATCGCCCTCTGCCGGTTGAAGAGCAGGTTGTAGCGATTTATGCCGGCGTAAATGGGTTTATTGATAAAGTTCCTGTCAGTGATGTGACCCGCTTTGAAGAGGGACTGATGTCTGCGGTTAGAGCTAATCATCAAGATATTCTGGATGATATCCGCGCCAAGCAGTTAATTTCAGACGAGACCGATGCGAAGCTAAAACTGGCTATTGAAACTTATGCAAATACCTTTGTCGCTGCTTAAGCACTGAGGTAAAAAATTTAGGAATAGGGGTTTTGATAGGCGATGCCTAACCTCAAGGATCTCAGGGTCCGCATTGATAGCGTCAAGTCGACGCAGAAGATCACCTCCGCCATGAAGATGGTTGCAGCAGCAAAGCTGCGCCGCGCCCAGGAGCAAGCGGAAGCCGCACGGCCATTTTCGGAACGTATGGATCGGATGTTGTCTTCCCTTTATGACGGGCTACCAGCAGGGACTAGTGGTCCGGAACTTCTCGCTGGTAAAGGTAAGGACGACATTCATTTAATCGTCGTTATGACTTCCGATCGTGGGCTTTGCGGGGGTTTCAACTCGTCGATTGTTCGAGGCGCTTTAAAGATCATCAACCGTCTTCTCGACGATGGTAAAGAGGTTAAGATTTTGTGCATTGGCCGTAAGGGTCGAGATATTTTGCGACGCGATTTTCGTTCATTAATTTTGGATACGTTTGAGGATGTTGGTCGAAAGGCTTTGTCTTTTGTAGATGCAACTATGGTTAGTGATCGTATTCTCAGGATGTTTGCAAATGGGGAATTTGACGTTTGCACAATGATCTACAATCGTTTTCAATCTGCGATGACCCAGATTGTCACACCTCAGCAACTTATTCCATTTCAGGCTAGCCCAAAAACTCATTCGAACGCCGCTGAAGATTTAGATTCTTCAGAGGTTGAGGCCGCCGGCGCGGGAAAAGCAGTTTACGATTTTGAACCGGATGAGCAGGCAATTCTTGAAGATTTATTGCCTCGTAATTTATCTATTCAACTATTTCGTGCTTTGCTAGAAAATGCAGCGTCTGAACAAGGTGCGAGGATGACAGCGATGGATAATGCTACGCGCAATGCGGGCGAAATGATTGATGACCTGACCGTTACGTATAATCGAACACGCCAGGCATTTATCACCAAGGAACTTATTGAGATTATCTCTGGCGCTGAAGCGTTGTAATAGACCAGAATGGAAAATGAGGACGAATAATGGCTGAAAACACTAACACCGTTGGCAAGGTTACGCAGGTGCTTGGCGCAGTTGTCGATGTTCAGTTCGAAGGAGAGCTGCCCCAAATTCTTAATGCTCTGCATTGTCAAACAGATGATGGCTTGCTGGTGCTTGAAGTCGCACAACATCTTGGAGAATCTACGGTTCGGACTATCGCCATGGATGCTACTGAAGGTTTGGTGCGCGGCAAAGAGGTTGTCGATACAGGAGAGCCGATTACGGTTCCGGTAGGACCGGAAACGCTTGGCCGTATTTTGAATGTTGTTGGTGACCCGGTTGATGAAAGGGGACCGATTAACGCTAAACAAAGTCTGCCAATACATCGGGAAGCGCCTGAATTTGTAGAGCAGTCTACAGAAACTGAAATATTGGTTACCGGTATCAAGGTGGTTGATCTCCTAGCCCCTTACTCGCGTGGCGGCAAGGTTGGGTTGTTTGGCGGTGCGGGTGTTGGCAAAACCGTAATCATTATGGAGCTGATTAATAATATCGCAAAAGCGCACGGCGGTTATTCAGTCTTTGCCGGCGTAGGCGAGCGGACCCGCGAGGGGAACGACCTTTATCATGAGATGATGGAATCAGGAGTGATAAACCTGGAGGGAGATTCAAAAGCTGCCCTGGTTTATGGGCAGATGAATGAGCCGCCGGGAGCACGTGCAAGAGTGGCTCTTACGGGCTTGACGTTGGCGGAATATTTCCGTGATGCGGAAGGCCAAGATGTTTTGCTATTTGTTGATAATATTTTTCGTTTCACCCAAGCAGGTTCAGAAGTTTCAGCTTTGCTTGGTCGAATTCCGTCGGCTGTTGGATATCAGCCGACGCTTGCAACTGACATGGGAGCGATGCAGGAGCGAATTACAACAACAAATAAAGGCTCAATTACCTCGGTGCAGGCTATCTATGTTCCAGCCGATGATTTGACTGACCCGGCCTCTGCCACATCATTTGCCCATTTGGATGCAACAACGGTTCTATCACGGCAAATCGCAGAACTTGGAATTTATCCAGCCGTTGATCCGCTCGATTCGACTTCTCGAATTTTAGATCCACGAATTCTTGGTGATGAACACTACGAGGTTGCACGAAGCGTGCAAGAAGTGCTGCAAAGATATAAGAGCCTGCAGGATATCATCGCTATCCTGGGGATGGATGAGTTGTCAGAAGAAGATAAATTGATTGTTGCCCGAGCCCGCAAGATACAACGTTTCCTGTCGCAGCCGTTTCATGTTGCGGAAATTTTTACCGGTTTTCCGGGTGTTTTGGTGAATTTGGAAGATACTATAAAAGGCTTTAAAGGCCTCGTCGCTGGTGAGTATGATGAGTTACCGGAATCAGCTTTTTATATGGTCGGCACAATAGAAGACGCGGTTGAAAAGGCTAAGAAAATGGCAGCGGAAGCGGCCTAATAGGACCTTGGTGCTAAAGAGAGAATAACTGGATATGACAAAAACCGCAGAGTTTGAGCTTGTTGCACCCGAAGAGCTTCTTCTGTCTGAGTTAGTAGAACTTGTAGTAGTGCCTGGTGCCGAGGGGGATTTCGGTGTTTTGCCGGGCCACTCACCTCTTATTTCAACCTTACGGACCGGGGTTATTACAGTTTATGAAAAAAATGAAGTAAAAAAACGCCTTTTTGTCTCTGGTGGATTTGTAGAAGTAACCCCCGAGCGTTGCACTGTCCTTGCGGATGAGGCTGTATCTATAGAGACGGCCGATCGCCGTGATGTAGAAAATCGTGTTCGCGCCAGTCAAGAAGTGTTTGATGCGGCACGTGAAGATGAGAAAGACGACGCAGCAGAAGCTCTTAGGATCTCAAAAGCCCTATTAGCTGTGTTGGATACTGCCGGGCAAGCGTAGGCACTAATTTATCCGGTTTGCTCATATAGGTTCTAAACCGTATTCAAACTAGACGCTTCAGTATGTTTTAGCATTTTTGAATAAAGACGACCAAAGCTCAGCATTGGGACGCCTAATTATCGTTCATTCTGTTTAATTTTTTTGCAAAATGAGACTTATTTCAAAAATTTAAAAATAATAGATAAACGAAACCAATAATTTATTTATAATACCTTCGGCATGGTCGTGCATTATTTTTTTGTGTTGCGTCAGCACTGCAACCTCCGAAATTAGTTACATAGGTGGTTTTGGTTTTATAATCCCAAAGGGAGAACTGATGAAAAAAGTCTCAGCTAGATGTCTTGAATTTGTTTCAATTGCGGCCGCGGTTATATCTGTGCCAAGTGCAGCGCTTGCGCAGGAAACTACGAAGTTTAGCGGTGGTGACACGGCATGGATTATGACAGCGACGGCACTTGTACTGTTTATGACGCTGCCTGGCTTAGCCTTGTTTTATGGCGGCCTCGTCCGGTCAAGAAATTTCCTATCTGTCTTGATGCATTGCCTCGTAATTTGTTGCGCGACCTCAGTCGTTTGGCTGGCGGTTGGTTACACCCTGGCTTTCAGTGATGGTGGCACGGTAAACCAATTTATTGGTGGCTTTGATAAGTCATTTCTCTTTGGCGTTGGGTTAGATACGCTGAATGGTACGATTCCAGAGATCGTATTTTTCATGTTTCAAATGACTTTCGCCATAATCACACCCGCACTAATCGTTGGTGCTTATCCTGAACGGATAACTTTCCTGGGAATGTTGTTATTTAGCGTGTTTTGGTTGTTGTTGGTCTATGTCCCGGTGACCCACTGGATTTGGGGTGGTGGGTGGCTTGCCGATATGGGCATTATGGATTTTGCGGGTGGGTTAGTGGTTCATTTGACCGCCGGTATTTCGGCTCTAGTGATAGCGGTTATGGTTGGGAGCCGCAGGGGGTTCCCGCGAGAGGTCAATCCGCCACATAGTCCCGGAATGGTAATGATTGGCGCATCGATGCTGTGGGTCGGCTGGTTCGGGTTCAACGGTGGTAGCGCGCTTGGCGCCAATAGCGGAGCTGGGATGGCGATCGTGGTTACGCATATATCAGCCGCTGTTGCCTCTTTAACCTGGATGGTGATTGAGTGGGTTAAACACGGGAAGCCAAGCCTTATTGGCTTTGTCACGGGGACTATTGCAGGACTAGCTACAATTACCCCGGCTTCTGGATTTGTTGGTCCAATGGGCGGAATAATTCTTGGCGTTGCCGGAGGATTAATTTGCTATTGTATGGTTAATGTCATTAAACATCGATTTCAAATTGACGATTCATTAGATGTCTTTGCAGTTCATGGGATTAGTGGTCTCACCGGGACAATTCTTGTCACCTTCCTTGCCCTGCCTACCTTTGGGGGATTGGGTCTAGCTAAAGGCATTACAGCAAGTCACCAGTTTTGGGTTCAATTCGCTGGCGCTGCGGTGACTGCTGCATGGGCGATAATTGCGAGTGTTCTCATTATTTGGGTAGTCCGCCTCATAACGCCGATGCGGGTTAGTGAAGAGGATGAGACCGAGGGTCTTGATATCACGTCGCATGGCGAACGCGGCTACAACTTATAGGGGTATTCTATGAAACTCATTATGGCTGTTATTAAACCGTCTAAACTCGATGATGTTCGTAGTTCTTTATCCCCGCTCGGGGTAACTGGTATGACAGTTAGCGAAGTTAAAGGCTTTGGCCGACAAGGGGGTCATACCGAGATTTATCGGGGTGCTGAATATGCAATTAATTTTGTTCCCAAGATTAAAATCGAAGTTGCTGTAGCCGATGACGTAGCAGAAAATGTTGTTCTAGCAATCCAGGAAAGCGCTAATACTGGCAAGATAGGTGATGGTAAAATCTTTGTGTTTGATATCTCCGAAGCAATTCGTATTCGAACCGGTGAGACGGACACTGACGCTTTATAAAAAAGGCGCGGTTATAAATTATCCATGAGGAGTTTGTCTCGGATAGGGGTGAATTGGCAAACGGCATAGTCGTATATCGGTCTTTTAAAGGGGACAATTAGCCCTGGTATATCCTCTAGGCAAACCCATCTCCAGTCCCGAAATTCAGGTTTAGAGGTGTTTAGATTGATTTCACTATCTCTACCGGTAAATTTTAGCGCAACCAATGTGACGCGCTGACCAACCCACTTGCTACGGAGTTGGCCATTGAAATGTTTTGGCCAATCGTAGGCAATTTCTTCATCGGCTATAGAAATGATTGTGAAGGCGGAGGTCCCAATTTCTTCCTCCAATTCGCGCAATGCGGTATCTTGTATGGTTTCCCATTGTTCGATACCGCCCTGAGGAAGTTGCCAGGCGGGCTTTGTCATATCGTTACGTTCAGCGACTAGTACTTCACCGACCTTGTTGAAAAGGACCATGGCTGCGCATTGACGGTAGTCAATTTTTTGATCGGTCATTAAAAAATGAAATTCCCCGAATAAGATCTAGCGCCCGCTCTAGCTGATAATCAAATGGTTTTTTGACTTTCTTGGTAATAATGGAATCTTTCTTTTTTGGGGCGGTTTTTGACGGATTGGTTTTGTTTTCTTGCGTGTTGGGATTCTCGAGGGCTCCTCTCAAGTCAGCTTCTCGCCGGGCCGTTCCTTTATTAACTGTTTCGAGGCGGGCCTGTTTTACTTCGATGTCGGGTTTAATGCCTTTAGCCTGAATCGAACGACCAGATGGCGTATAATAGTGTGCGGTGGTTAAACGGATTGCACCTTGGCCAGACAGGGGAATGATTGTCTGAACCGAGCCCTTGCCAAAAGATTGAGTGCCAAGAATTACAGCGCGACGATGGTCCTGCAGTGCACCAGCAACAATTTCAGAAGCTGAAGCCGATCCACCATTAATCAATACGACCATTGGCAGGTTTTTAGCAAGATCCCCCTTTTTGGCGTTGAAGCGCTGTGCATCATTCGCGCGGCGCGAACGCGTTGAAACTATCTCTCCACGATCAAGGAACGCATCCGATACTTTGATTGCTTGATCCAGAAGACCACCCGGATTATTCCGTAANTCAAATATGATGCCCTTTAATTTATTNCCTAATTTTTCTTTGATTTTTTTAATTCCATTAGAAACGCCAGTGTAAGATTGCTCGGTGAAAGATGTTAACCGCAGATAACCGATGTCACCTTCGGTTCTCCAACGAACCGACCTAACTTTAATGATGGCTCGGGTTATTGTTACGTCGAATGGTTCGCGGCCCTTGCGTCGCACTGTGAGCTTTATATCTGAATTGATAAGGCCCCTCATTTTTTCTACAGCCTCGCCAAGTGTTATACCCTGGACTGGGGCATCATCGAGATGTGTGATGTAATCCCCTGACTTCAACCCGGCTCGAAAAGCTGGTGTATCGTCGATCGGGGAAACAATTTTCACAAAGCCATCTTCCATGGTGACTTCTATACCTAGACCACCAAACTCCCCCTTGGTCTGGACTTGCATGTCCTTAAAGTTTTTAGGAGACATGTAGCTTGAGTGCGGGTCTAGTGAGGAGAGCATGCCGTTGATTGCTGACTCAATCAGCTTTTTATCACCGACTTTTTTAACGTAGTCCGTGCGTATTCGCTCGAATACGTCCCCAAATAAATCCAGTTGGCGATACGTTTCAGAATTGTTCTTCTGACCATTGCCGCCAACTGGAAATAGAACCATCGTGAAGATGGCTATTACTGCCATGAAACGTGTAACCATTATCCGCGTTTCCTAACTCGTTTTGCCGCTAGCCACGGCATTGGGTTGATGGGTTGGCCTTTTCGACGTAACTCTAGATATAGTATCGTTCTATTCCGCTCAGAAAAGGGTATTATGCCAATGGGTTCCCCTGCTAGCACTTTTTCTCCTAAGGGAACGCCAATTTTTCCTAATCCTCCCAACAATAAGTGGTGTTGGCGGCTGTATTCGATAATGATTAGTTTGCCAAGTCCTCTAAATGGTCCTGCGAAAACTATCTTTCCGCTGCGGGGGGAAATGACGGTAGCACCTGGTTTTGCTTCTATAGAAAGGCCCCGTCTCCGCTGACCATTAGCGTCTTTCGTATTGAAATCGAAAGTAATACGTCCAATAACAGGCAAGTTACGGTGGAGGAAGGTAGGGGCGCTTGCTAGAGCGTGACTTTCCTTTAGGGCTCTTTGGTCAGCACCACTGGACTGTAATACGCCCAATCCTATACCAGGTTTTTTAATATCTGTTGAATTTTGTTTTAACGGTTGAATGCGGTTAGGCTCTTTCTGGTTTTGCGTTAGCCGTCGAAAGAGTTCTCGTAAACTTTTCGCTCTCCCGCGAAGTGATAACGTGTTTTGGTTTGATTTTTCTTGTGCTGCTTTATTTCTTTTTATAAGCCCAAGTTTTCTTGCGGTAAGTTTAGCAAGGGTTCGCCGCTCACGATCTAGATCAGTGTTTTTAGTTTGAATTTCCTGTTTCGCTTTTTCGATGGATTCTTGGATGTTTGATAACGTCTTGATACCTTCTCTCAAGGTCCTTTCTCGAGATTTAATTTCGGACACTGTTCCTTTAATCAAAAGTGCGCTTCTAAATGTGTCTAAAGGTTTTGCGGACAATGCGATCAGCGCGATCGGTGGGGTAAGGGCTATCCTTTGTAAGGCAGCGAGTAGGTTGGCCAGGTACTTTCTCTGTTCAGATAGGGATCGTTTTTTTAAACGATTCCGTTGATCTAACTCGGCGAGCTGCTGTTTAAGGTTAATAAGGTTGTAGGTATGATCTCGGGCTTTTGCTGCTATTGATATAGACCGTTGCCTCAATTCCTTAAGATCAGTTGTGTTTTCCTTTACCTTTCTAGCAAGAACCTTTGATTTTTTTGTAGCGGTATCTATGCTTTGCTCTATGTCTTTTAACTCTTTTCTTGGTTCTCCTTGTGCTCCAGATTGAATGGATATTCCAAAAGAAACGGTTATTAGAGAGGCCAGAAAGACTAATTTAGGGAGAGGTTGATGCAGGGTTAACTCCCTCCCCACTATTGTCAGAATTATCAGTTCTAATGAGTGAGCACCCGGTCATTTCTGGCGGTTGATCGACGGCCAATAATGTCATCAAAGTGGGGGCGACATCAGCAAGCTTCCCATTTTCTAAAATCACATTTTTCTGTGGGGAATTGACAAGGATGGCCGGCACTACGTTCGATGTATGTGATGTAAAAGGTTTTCCTGTCTCAGGATCGGTCATTGTCTCCGCATTCCCGTGATCGGCGGTAATCAAAAGTGTACCTCCTGAAACCATTATCGCCTTTTCCAAGAGCCCAAGACATTGATCTACAGTTTCTATGGCTTTGATTGCCGCTGGTAATTTTCCAGTGTGCCCCACCATGTCTGGGTTTGCATAGTTGACAAAAATAAAGTCATATTTGTCAGACTCAACCGCTTCGACGAGACGGGACGTAACCTCTCTCGCGGACATTTCCGGTTTTTCATCATATGTTGCAACCTTTGGGGACGGTATTAGCATCCTATCCTCACCAGGGTAAGGTGTTTCTATACCGCCATTAAAGAAAAAAGTGGCATGTGCATATTTTTCAGTTTCGGCGATGCGGAACTGTTTGAGACCCGCATTAGAAATAATTTCCGCGAAAATTTTATCTAATGTTTCCGGGAAAAAAATTGGTTCCATGAATTTGTTAAGAGCTTCGGAGTATTCGACCAAACCCGTTGCGCAGTTTATTGCTACGGGTTTGGACCGCTCAAATCCATTAAACCCAGGATCAAGCAACGCTGAAAGAAGTTGCCTCACTCTATCGGCTCTAAAATTTCCCATTAGAACAGCGTCACCATCCTTCATGCCGTCATAGCCCTCTATGGCCGCGGGTAAAATAAATTCGTCGGTAACATTTTGGCTATAGCTAGTCTTAATTAACGCAAGTGGGTCCGTTACACTTTGGCCATCCGCGCTAACGATTACACGATAAGCCTTGGCGATGCGATCCCAACGATTGTCCCGATCCATTGCATAAAAACGGCCAGATACGGTTGCAATTGACACCAAATCAAGCGGATCAATTATATTACTAAATTGTTTTATATATTTCGCGGCACTCTGGGGTGGAGTGTCACGACCATCGAGAAAAGCGTGGATGGAAACTTTAACTCCTGCATCGTTCAAAATCTTTGCGAGTGCAGCAATTTGGTCTTGGTGGGAATGCACTCCTCCTGGCGATATTAACCCCATTAAATGGCAGGTGCTGTCGCTATACGACATCTTAGAGATTAGTTCCGCTAACTGCCCTTTGCTTTCAAGAGTGCCATCTTCTATGGCTGCGGTAATTCTAAGAATGTCTTGATTAACAACCCGTCCGGCCCCGAGATTTAGGTGTCCAACTTCCGAATTCCCCATTTGGTCGTTTGGTAACCCGACATCTATTCCGCAGGTTTGTAAAAATGAAGTAGGGCATTCGCTCATTAATCTATCGAATACCGGGGTGGAGGCTAAAGCGATGGCGTTCTCAGACACTTCTGGTCGCCACCCCCAGCCGTCCAGGATACAAAGGACAACGGGACGGCGTTTAATTGCTAAAGGCATGTTTTCCACTGTAAATACGATTTAATGTCGACGGCCTGATTATAACGGAAAAATTTAAGCTTGAAACAAACCTTTCGTGCAAAAATTAGCATTACTTATTCTCGATGGTAAGGATGACCAGCGATGATCTGCTGTGCTCGGTAGAGTTGCTCAACTAACATGCCGCGGGCTAGCATATGAGGCCAAGTGAGACGACCAAAAGAAATGATAAGGTTGGCTTGCTTCAGGAGCGTATTATGGAGGCCGTTAGGACCACCCATGATGATACTAATGTCTCTAATTCTATCGTTTTGCCAATCTCCTAGTTTGGTGGCAAATTCGCGACTAGAGATATCTTTTCCCCGTTCATCCAAAGCGATGATTCGAGACCTTTGCGGGCAATTATTGAGAAGGAGCTCTGCTTCGCGTCGCTTTAAGGTGTCCCCATCTAGGGCCCTTTTCTCCTCGACTTCCCGGATTTCAAACTGCCATGAAATACGATTGGCAAAATGATCAAAAAGGGATTTTTCTGGTCCCTGCCTCAGCCGTCCTACTGCCACTAAAGTGATGCGCATGATAATTTAATGTGAGGCCTATCAGTGCGCCGTAGTTTCTGTTTCGGGATCTGGTAAATAGGCTTCCCACATTTTTTCAAGATTATAGAAAGCCCGGACCTCAGGGCGGAACAGATGTACAATCACATTACCTGCATCAATTAGTACCCAATCACCTTGCGGTAATCCTTCTGGTTTAATGGTCGCTAACCCTTTTGATTTTAGTGTTTGCACCAAGTTTTCTGCGAGCGCCTTTACTTGCCGGTTAGAATTGCCGCTGGTGATTACCATGTAATCACCAATCGTAGTCTTCCCGTGCAAGTCGATAATTACGGTATCCTCAGCTTTGTTGTTTTCTAAAATATTACGGATAAGTTTTACAACAGATGCTGGTTCGGTAAAAAGAACCTCTACAGAATCGTGAACACGTGTTTTGGTCAATAGATCACCATTAATTTATTGTGATGAGGACGGGTCCAGGCGTTTGCGAATTTCTGTTGCCGTCGCAGGATGTAGCGGTGTTCGAAAAAACGCCCATGCCGGAGGACATGAATCTGCCAATTTTCGCGCATATTGCGTTTTTAGTCTGCTCCCAGAAAACACCCTTGCCGCCTTCCCAGCAAGGGCTTGAACAGAATAGGGCGCACGATCGAAAATCGCAATGGGNACAGTCGAGAACAANTCTTCCCAGTTNTTCCATTGAGGAAANTGNAGGAGATTGTCGGCACCCATAATCCATACAAAACGTTTCTCAGGGAAACTTTGCTTTATCCGTTTCATGCTGTCGATTGTGTAACGGGTATTAAGCTGTGCCTCAAGATTGGTGACATCAATACGAGGATCCACAGCAATTTCTTGCGCGTAGGCAAAGCGTTCCTCGAATGGTGCCATATCACTTGAATTTTTTAGAGGGTTTTGTGGCGAGACTATCCACCAAACTTTGTCCAGATTTATGCGCTTTAACGCTTCCTGAGAAATGTGCACATGGCCTTTGTGGGCGGGGTTGAATGACCCACCAAGTAGCCCAATCCGCTGACCGCTTCCACTGAGTCCTGGACGAATGGAAATACGTATGTCGGGAGTTGATTGTTTCAGGATCTTACCTGCCCGTCACCACGAACAATATATTTAAAAGTGGTGAGCTGTTCTACGCCGACAGGTCCCCGAGCATGTAAGCGCCCTGTTGAGATACCAATTTCGGCACCCATACCAAATTCGCCACCGTCAGCAAACTGTGTAGAGGCATTATGCAGGACAATAGCGGAGTCAACCGTTTCAAGGAATTTAGCCGCTGCCGTCCCATCGTTAGTCACGATAGAATCGGTATGGTGGGAGCCATATTTGTTGATATGATTTATAGCTTCGTCCAACCCATCGACCTGCTTTACGGAAATAATCGTGTCCAGATATTCTGTCCCCCAATCTTCTTCAGTCGCCGGCCGCACACGCCCATCTATGTTCTGGGTGTCGTCGTCACCACGAATTTCACATCCAGCCATTGCTAGGGAATCAATTATTGCCGGCAGTAATTGGGATGCAACAGAGCGATCAACAATGAGGCTCTCTGTTGCCCCGCATATCCCAGGGCGGCGCATTTTAGCGTTAAAGACCACATTTTTTGCCATTGTGGGGTCAGCGGTTTGTTCCAAATATATATGACAATTGCCATCTAAATGCGCGATGACCGGCACACGGCTTTCTTTTTGAACACGTTCGATAAGTGATTTACCTCCGCGGGGCACAATTATATCGATATATTCAGACATAGAGAGCAATTCACCAACACCTGCGCGATCGCGCGTTGGTACCTGCTGGATAGCAGTGATTGGGAGATCGGCTTTCTTAAGTCCTTGTTGCAAGCAATCGAGAATAGTTGCCGAGGAATAAAAGCTCTCAGAACCGCCTCGCAGAATTGCGGCGTTCCCAGATTTTAAACACAACCCGCCGGCATCTGCGGTCACGTTTGGCCGAGACTCATAAATAATACCAATTACACCAAGCGGAACGCGGACACGATTAATTTTCAAACCATTTGGTCGTTCCCATTCCGCCATTATGTCTCCAACGGGGTCCGGTAGTGCGGCAATATCTTCAAGGCTCTTGGCCATTCCCTCGATACGAGAGTCATCTAGCAGCAGCCGGTCTAGCATTGCTCCGGAAATTTTCTTTTTTTTCGCGGTAGACATATCTTCGTTATTGGCGGCCTGTATAATCGCCTTTTTGTCCCGAATAGCCTTCGCGGCTTCGAATAGCGCTTTGTTCTTAGATTTGGTTGAGACGGTGGATAATTCCCTGACTGCCTTTTGCGAAGAAACGCCAATTTCTAGCATGGCCCCATGCAATGCCTCACCATCTGAGAATTTAGTTTCTTGGTTTAGTTTGTCATTCATTTTGCTCTCTACCCGTCAATCACCAAATCATCCCTGTGGATCATTTCATCCCTACCACGGTAACCGAGTAAAGCTTCGATTTCACCGGTTTTGTGTCCGGCGATTAAATTGGCGTCATCTGCAGAATATGCAATAAGACCACAACCCAATCTAACATTTGCGGCGTTTTCAATTATAACCGCGTCGCCGCGGTTGAAAGTCCCCGATACAGTTAATACACCGGCGGGTAAAAGGCTCTTACCTTTACCTAACGCCTTTTCCGCACCATCATCAATTATCACTTTGCCATTAGGTGCTAGAGCGCTTGCAATCCAGCGCTTACGGGCGGTGGCGTGGTTTTCTGTTGATAGGAACCAAGTGCAACGTATGCCTTTATCAATAGCTGCCAAACTATTGTGCCCTTTTCCATCTGCTATAACGACGGCACACCCTGCACGGGTAGCAATCTTCGCTGCCTCAATTTTAGTCACCATACCGCCCGATGAGTTTCCAGGCCCTGCATGTCCGGCCATTGCTTCTATTTTAGCAGTTATCTCAGATACAGTCGGAATAAACGTCGAATCATTACTTTTTTGAGGATCAGATGTGTATAACCCGTCAATATCGGATAGTAACACCAGAACGTCTGCACCAATCATCTGTGCCACACGAGCCGCGAGACGATCATTATCTCCAAAGCGGATTTCTTCTGTGGCGACGGTGTCATTTTCGTTAATGACGGGTATCGCTCCAAGTCTCAGTAAAGTCTCTATTGTGTTCCGTGCGTTTAGATGACGGCGCCTCTCTTCTGTATCACCAGGGGTCAGCAGGATCTGCGCTGCAGGCATACCATGGGCGGCGAATGCTTCCTGCCAAGCATGGTATAAACCTATTTGGCCGGCGGCCGCAGCCGCCTGTTTTTCTTCAAGCCGCAATACCCCGTCTGTTAGTCCAAGACTCTGTCTGCCAATCGCCACCGCACCGGACGATACGATGATTACTTCCAACCCTTCCTTCCTATAATTGGCGATGTCGGTAGCTAGGGCTTCCAACCAATCATGTTTTATTTGACTGGATTGGTTGGCAGTGAGAAGCGCTGATCCAATCTTAACAATCAACCTCTTCTGCGATGATAAAGATTGCTGATTTTTTGACATTATGGTGCCCACGCTTTCTTTTCACCGCTTGCGCTATCTCGCGCGTTGCGGTTAGCGTCTACAAAGGGTCTTAAGCCCCGCAAAACTTGTTCAATGCCGGTGTTAGAAACATTTGACATGAGCATAACGTCTCGCGCACCAGCTTCTGAAAGGGACTGACTTTTTTCCTCAATTTCATTTTCTGACATAGCATCAATTTTATTTAGCGCAACGAGTTCTTTCTTTTCGTCTAGACCGTGACCGTATGCCATTAGTTCACGTCGTATAGTTCTCCAATTCCTGACAACATCAATATCTGTGCCATCAATAATGTGTAAGAGGATACCGCATCGCTCGACATGACCAAGAAAACGGTCGCCGAGACCGTGCCCTTCATGAGCTCCCTCAATCAGGCCTGGAATATCTGCAATTACAAAAGACGTCTCATCGAGGCTGACAACGCCCAAGTTAGGGAATAGTGTTGTGAACGGATAGTCGGCAATCTTGGGCTTAGCCCGCGAGACAATGGACAGAAAAGTCGACTTCCCAGCATTGGGGAGTCCGACAAGCCCAGCGTCAGCTATAAGCTTTAACCTCAACCAAACCCAGCGTTCTTCTCCTTCCTCGCCAGACTCAGCCCGGCGTGGCGCCTGGTTGGTCGAGGTTTTAAACCGCGCATTTCCGCGTCCTCCCATACCACCCCGACACAGAACGTATCGTGCATTCTTTCCCGTTAAGTCTGTGATAGGTGTAACATTGTCTTCTTCGTATATTTGGGTGCCGGGCGGTACACGCAAAATCGCATCTTTGCCTGTCGCACCTGTTGAGTTGCCGCCGCTCCCGTTTACGCCAGGTTGGGCCTTAAAATGCTGGCGATAGCGAAAATCAATTAATGTATTGAGACCATCCGCAATTTCCGCAACGACATTACCACCTTTGCCACCGTCGCCACCGTCCGGACCTCCAAACTCAACATATTTTTCGCGTCGAAATGCGACGCAACCATCGCCCCCGTTGCCAGATCGCAAATAAATTTTAGCTTGGTCGAGAAATTTCATGATACCGGCCCATCTTACTTGGCCCTTAATCTACAAATAAAAAAGGGGGAATGTATATTCCCCCACCGCCCACTGCCGAAGCAGCTATAGGGGGTTGTTTATGCGTTTGGCTCCACCGAAACATAAACCCGGCCTTGCGCCTTTCTCGCAAAACTAACTCGTCCCTCTAAGGTAGCAAAAATTGTGTGATCCCGTCCGATCCCAACATTTTCTCCAGGATGATACTTCGTTCCGCGCTGACGGATAATAATATTACCTGGAATCACAGCTTGGCCACCAAATTTCTTTACCCCGAGTCGCCGACCTTCTGTGTCGCGACCGTTACGAGAGCTGCCGCCTGCTTTTTTATGGGCCATTTATCTGTCTCCTAGGTCTATTTCTTTGCTGCGGCTTTNTTNGCCGGGGTTTTCTTTGCTGCGGCTTTCTTNGCCGGGGTTTTCTTTGCTGCGGCTTTCTTCNCCNGAGCTTTCTTNTCCGNANATNCCTTAGCTGGTGCGGCTTCAATTTGGTCTACAGANNCTTTTGTNNTGCTGGCCTTTTGTCCNCTAGCTAAAATTTCGGTGATCCGCAGCACCGTTAAATCCTGCCTATGGCCCTTCTTTCTCTTATAATCTTTACGCCGNTTTTTCTTGAAAACGATTATTTTTTCGCCTCGGGTTTGGTCGAGAACAGTCGCGGCAACACGCGCGCCGTCTACCAGAGGTTTTCCAACAACGGTTTCTTTACCATTATCCAGGATCAAGACTTCGTCGAGCTCAATGGCAGCTCCCGCATCGGCGGAAAGCTTTTCGACGATGATCACATCATCCTTAGAGACGCGGTATTGTTTACCGCCAGTTTTAACTACTGCGTACATGATTCTCCAACACAGCAAAATTAGACAGGCAAAATCAGTATTTCATAACGAGAGACTGGCACCTGTTCAAGGGAGGCCGAAATATAGTCCGAACGTCCCATCTGTCAAGCATCTCTAACAGCCTAAATTCCTATATTTTAAAACTACGCAAGCCGTCGAACGCTTTCACTACCACAAAACATTTTTTGTGAACTCTTTTGCTGCTTAGAGCAATCCTCAAAACCCTTATGAAATAGATTGAGTATGCCCCTTTTATCTAGAAAGCTCGGTGGGCGGATTTAATTGACAATGAGAAAATTTAGATGATCATCGACAAGTGCAAAATTTAAATTTATAGCCTATGGGGACAAACAAATTAACCAAATAAATATTCCAGGAGATTAATTTGACTACCCCTTCCAAACCGCCATTTCGAGCTGACCATGTGGGTAGTCTTTTGCGCCCCAAAAAACTATTGGAAGCACGTGAAAAGTTTCTTGGAATTCAAACAGCGGATGACCACCTTGGCCCGCATCAAAATCAAGAGTTACGCCAGATCGAAGACGAATGTATTGGACAGATACTTTTGATGCAGGAGGAAGTCGGCCTCAAAACAGCGACGGACGGAGAATTTCGCCGCCGCAGTTGGTGGCTTGAAATGATTATGAACTGGGATGGCTTCTCTGCTACGCGTCAAGGTGCATCATCACCTTTTTCTTGGAAGAACGAGCAGGGTAAACAACAGAATTTTTCCGTCTTAACTGTAACCGGAAAAATTGCATGGAGGCCAAGCCCGGTAGTTGAAGCTTTTAAATTTCTTAAGGCGCATACGTCGATTACACCAAAGGTAACCATGCCGGCGCCGCCTGTTGTGCACTGTTTCGCCGGCGGCGATCCCGCGATCCTTGGAGGTTATTATACTGATATGGATCAATTTTGGAGTGATTTGATTGCGGCCTATCGTCAGGAAGTTTCTGCCCTCATTGATGCTGGAGCGCGCTATATTCAAGTGGATGATGTCACCCTACCTTTCTTATGTGACACTGGTTATAATCATGTATTTAACTCTTGGGGATCTAGCCCAGAGGCAATGCTTAGTGAATATGCTAGGCGCATCAACCAGGTAATTGATTGCGCACCGGATGATGTGGCCTTCACTATGCATACTTGTCGCGGCAACCGCGAGGGNTTCTGGGCCGCNGAAGGAGGCTACGACCCTGTGGCTGATGCCCTGTTTAACGAAATTAATGCCGATGGTTATTTTATGGAGTATGACACGCCACGGGCCGGAACGTTTGAACCTTTGCGTCTGCTACCCGATGGTAAAGTTGTCGTACTAGGTGTTATGTCATCCAAGTCGCCAGTGGTTGAAGATGCCGAAATGCTCAAAAGCCGGATTGATGAAGCGAGTAAATTNACCTCACTTAGTAATCTTGCTGTTGGCCCNCAATGCGGTTTTGCGAGTTCGATNATGGGNAACCCTCTTAANGAAGAGACGCAAAAGGCAAAACTCGCCCGTTTGGTGGACGTGGCGGAGGATGTTTGGGGTACAATTTGACANTGTTGAAAATTAATTTCATTCACAGGAAGGATTGACCCGACTGTAACTCCTACTTTAAAACCGCCGCCGGAGAGTTGCCGGAGTGGTCGAACGGGACGGCCTCGAAATCCAACCGAATAACCATACTGGTGACTAAATAATATATATTAACCATTTTTCATCAGTTCTCTATGTCCCAGCCTCGTGCTAGCATTCCAGAAAGAAGCTAAAGCTATAAGGGGGTTGGGGGTGGCTACGTGGGCACTGCATACAAGCCCCTAGCAATACCGCCATAGAGGGATTAATTTCCAAGGATCTCCGACTATCTAAAGTCTTTTTAAATATTTTAAGAACCTTTTTTGACTGGAGGGCCTCCAAATAGCTTTGAAAAGCTACCGATCGCAGACATATCAATTTCAATTAATGTGCATTTATTTTTCTTTAAAGCTGAGGCCAATGTATTTTGAAACAATCGAAGGTCGGTAATTTTTTCATAGTTCCAATTCGTACTATTAGCAACTGCAGAGAACTTCGGCGTGTAGATATCCGAATAAAACCGGCGCCCACCAAATTGTGAATCTTGTATGTTTTTGATGACTTCGTAATCGTGACTATTCATCAATATCAAGACAATGTTCACCCCCTCTTGAGTAGCCGTAGCCATTTCACCGATATTAACTTGTAAGCCGCCGTCACCAGCAAGGCAGACAACTTGACGATCTGGTCGTGCTATAGCAGCACCAATGGCCATCTGAATCGATTGGCCTATACCGCCTCCAACAGCATGCACACCATTGAAAGGACCATTTAAGGGCACCGCTCTATTACCCCAAGTACTGTTAGATACCGTTACATCCCTAACCCAAACGAGATCCTCTTTAACCGTACCTTTTATATCTTGAACTAACACACTATATGGACCCAATCCGTCGTTAAGCAGTTTTTCAGCAGCAGTGCGGGCTTCTCCTAACTTTATCCGAAAATTGGGATCAATATTCATTTTACCATCAAGGCGTTCCCCTATGAATTTTAATGAAAGCGCGCTGTCTCCTTTAATAAAAACTTCCGGAATGTAAGGTCGATTTGCAGCGGCCCGCTGATCCACGTCTATTTGGTAAAGAGGCCGCGGAAGGCGTAAGCCATATTTAAGTGTTTCATTACTTCGCAGGCGAGAGCCTACAACAAGCATCGCATCGCAACTATCAAAGAACTCCTCCACCGGCGAATATAAATTATAGGCACCAAGGGAGGCGGGATGATTTTCTGAAATAATTCCACGGCCTTGAGTGGATGTAACAACTCCAAAGCCCAACGACACCAATTTTTGCACTGCTTTTTCAGCATGCCGAGCCCCACCACCAAGCCAAAGCATTGGGCGCTTTGCGAGGGATAAACATGATACAAGTCGGTTGAGGGTTTCAATATCTGGCTTTATTGTCTCAATTAAAAATGGGCTACGATTTTGTGGCCATGGTATTTTTGAATGCTGAATATCAATCGGAACTTCAATACTAACAGGCCCAGAGGGAGCACTTAAGGCGTCCCGGACGGCCATTTTCAACATTTCAAGGGCTGACTCTGGTTCTTCAACCCGGTAGGCAGATTTGGACACAGACTTTAACATCGTGAGTTGATCCTGTGCCTCATGAATATAACCATGCATTTGGTCCAAGTGATTTGTTTCGATTTGTCCAGTAATATGAAGTAAGGGTGTACCCGCAGTTTGAGCCTCTATCATTGCGCCTGCGGCATTTCCTGCTGCAGTACCAGTGCTAGTGAAGGCTACACCGAGTTGTGGACCAACCCTTGCATATGCATCTGCCATATTTACAGCGCCCGCTTCACTTCTTGCTGCGACAAATCGAATTTTTTTGCGAACGCCAATGGCGTCAAGAAATGGCATATTGTGAATTGAAATCACGCCAAAAGCGGCACGTACTCCACATTCCTCAAGAAATGATACAAAAATTTCTCCAACAGTTGGATTATCCGACATGTCTTGCAAACCCCCCAGACACATCAATTGTTGACCCCGTAGTGTAAGAAGAAAGAGGGCTACCTAAATAAAACAATGCCCAAGCTGCCTCTCTCGGGGTACCAAAACGACCCAGTGGTATACCCTTTTCCTTGGCTAAACTTTTTAACCAGCTTTCATAGGAGACGTCATGGTTAGCGCTATTTTCAAACCGTCTTTTCCATTGGCCAGAATCTACCACGCCTATCAATATTGAGTTGACTCTAATGCCCAAAGGCGCAAATTCTCTGGCCATCGAATGAACTAAATTAAGTTGTCCAGCCCGCGCCGCAGATGATGCTATTAGGTGCAATTCGGGTTGTTGGGCCAGCAGCGAGCCTGTGCATACAATAGCAGCGGATTTAGATTGTTCTAACAACCGTTGGAAGGCTTTTGATGGGTTAAGAACACTAAAAAACTTGGCCTCTAATTCTTCTTTCCACGCTTCGTCTTCTGTATTTTCCAATCGAGACATCCGCGCCTGACCGGCATTATTGATAAGAGTATCGACACCACCGAACTTATTGGCCGTCCTATCCACCAATTCATCAATTTCCGTTTTATTCAGAACGTTACAAGAAGTGGTTAGTATTTGAGAATCAGGAA
>PBOV01000004.1 GCA_002724505.1 Rhodospirillaceae bacterium
TCGGCACAATTCCTGCCAGGAAAATGGTTTGCACCAAAGCCGACGACTTCTGTCGCAATGGCCATGGCGATTGCCTATGTTTGGATTAAGGAGGGGCTCTATGACAAAAAATATGTTGAGAGCCATACCGAAGGGTTTGATGTCTGGAAAGCTTATTTGGTCGGTGATGAAGATGGTATTGCGAAGACACCTGAATGGCAGGAAGCTGAAACCGGAGTTCCGGCTAAGGACGTTCGCGCCCTAGCCCGTGATTGGGGTAAAAAACGGGTTTACTTGGCACCCGGTGGCTGGGGTAACGGGCACGGCGGGGCGTGTCGTAACCAGACGGGCATCCAATGGGCTCGTGTAATGGTTTGCCTCGTAGCAATGCAGGGACTTGGGAAGCCAGGGGTTAATATGGGCAATCTTCAATGGGGCTGCCCACTCGACTTCAACTTCTATTTTCCCGGTTATGCCGACGGAGGAATGTCCGGTGATCTAGAAAACACGTCGATGCCGGTCGAGCTATATCAGAGGATGCCCCAGCTGCCGACGATGAATGCGTCTTTTCAAAAAATCCCGCGGATTAAAATGCCGGAGGCCATTCTTAATGGACAGGCTGAGGGCCAGCCGTGGGTTGGTAAGTCAATTGAACACCAGTTTGGTAAGATGGTCTATCCGGCCCCCGGGCATTCTCCAGTCCGCATGTTGTATAAATATGGTGGATCAATTTTGGCGACAATGAATAATACAAATCGCTGGGTAAAGATGTATCAGTCAGAGAATATCGAGTTTGTAGTTAATCAATCCATCTGGAATGAAGGGGAAGCGAAATTTGCCGATCTAATTTTGCCCGCCTGCACAAATTTTGAGCGTCCTGACATCAGTGAATGGGCCGGTCTCGGAGGCTATGGTCATCATGGTCAACAGCAGCTCAATCACCGAGTTATTGTTTTTCAGGCACCAGCTATTAAACCATTAGGTGAGTCAAAGTCTGACTTCTGGATTTTTAATGAGATCTCCAAAAAACTTGGGCTCTCTAATTATTTTTCTGAAGGAATAAATGAAATTGACTGGGTCAAACGTCAATTTGATGCTTCAGACTTACCTTCGCAGATTTCTTGGAAAAAATTTATTAAAAAAGGCTACTTTGTGGTTCCCACCGAGAAGGAAGAATTCCGCGCCCCTGTGTCCTTTCGATGGTTTTGGGAGGGCCGGAAAAAAGATGTCCCCGAGCCGCAGCCATTACCGTCGGATTACACAGAGGAATACCTCAAGGGATTACAAACTCAATCGGGCAAACTTGAGTTTGAATGTAATAGCCTTAAAAGGTTTGTTGATCCAGAGAGGCCACCGATAGTGAAATACGAGCCGGCATGGGAAGGTCCGCATAGCGGGGAACAGTTTGAAAGATTTCCACTACAAATGCTGACTCCACACTCAAAGTACAGCTTCCATACGCAGGGGGACGGAAAAGACAGCTTCCTCCTAAATATTCCTGATCATCGGGTGCTGGTCGATGGTTGGTATTATTGGGTGATAAGACTCAATCGCGCGGATGCCTCGGATCGTGGAATCAAAAAGAATGACTTAGTTAAGGTGTATAATGATCGGGGTTGCGTGATCTGCGCGGCTCTACCCACGGCACGTTTGCCTCGGGGTGTATGTCATGGTTATGAGTCGTCGGCGATGTATGAGCCTATGGGTGAGCCCGGCAAATCGGTGGATCGTGGCGGTTGCCTTAATCTTCTAACGCCAGATAAAACTCAAACTAAAACTACTCATTCCCTGAGCGGTGCCAATGCCTTGGTCGAAGTTGCGCAATGGGATGGGAACACCGAATTTATTTCCGCAGCCTTTATCGATGGACATCCTGAGGGTGTTGCATCCGCTGAATAAGAATTGAGAAAAAAATGTCTAAATGGAACCTGATCATCGACGTTGCCGAATGCACTAACTGTAATAACTGTACACTCGCGACGATGGACGAGTATGTCGGTAATGACTGGCCCGGGTATTCAGCGCCGATGCCGAAACATGGCCATCGTTGGATTGATATCAAGCAGAAGGAACGCGGGGAGGCACCATTTATGGATATTGCTTACGTCCCTACAATGTGTAACCACTGCGATAGCGGTCCCTGTATTGAGGCTGCCGGCGATGATGGCTCAATTAGCAAACGTGCTGATGGGATTGTAATAATTGATCCAGAGAAGGCGAAAGGCCGTAAAGATTTAGTCGACGCCTGCCCCTACGGGCATATTTGGTGGAACGAGGAGCTTAATTTGCCCCAAATATGGACATTTGATGCACACCTTTTGGATAATGGCTGGCAGCAGACAAGGGGCGAGCAGTCCTGCCCAACCGGAGCGATGAAGACAGTCAAACAGGACGACGTAGCCATGCAAAAAATGGCTCGAGAGGAGGGGCTTGAGGTTATACAGCCAGAACTTGATACCAGGCCACGTGTTTGGTATCGCAACCTATGGCGTTACAGTAAAGCCTTTATAGGAGCTAGTGTGTCGGCGGAAATTGACGGCGTAGTCGATTGTATTGAAGGGGCATCAGTAGTTTTGTCTAAAGGGGCGAACAAGGTTGCTGAGACTACAACAGACATTTACGGCGACTTTAAATTTGATAAACTTGAAGAGGATAGCGGTAACTATAATTTAAAGATCAGTGCCGTTGGTCATGAAACCAAGACAGTAACAGTAGAGTTAGGCGACAGCATATACCTGGGCGAAATTCGTCTATAGTAAATTCTAAAGGTGGCTAATTATGGAAAAAATGGAGCCAGCCAAGGGACCTGCAGTTTGGAGGGGCGCTGATTTCGTCGGCAATGACGACTGGATCGTATCTCTATCTTCCGCTGATCTTGACGAAATTTCTGCGGCACTAGAGCACGCGAAGACGATCAACCTTCCGATCCATCATATTTCAACAAAAGACTTCCCGCTACTTGGTCTCAGGCGTATCCTTAAAGGGTTGGCGGAGGAGCTGGAAATTGGCCGCGGCTTTGCCCTTATCCGCGGCGTCCCAGTAGACCATTATAATGAGGATGAAAATAAGATTATCAGTTGGGGACTATGTTCCTATTTGGGGACTGGTATTCCACAGAGCCGTCAGGGGGATTGGATCAATCACGTTATAGATATCAGTGATCAAACCTTGCCTCCGAAGCCAGAGCTAGATCATGTCCTTCGACGTAAAAGCCTAAGAACTAACCATCGTGGTGGCGAGCTTGATTTCCATACTGATACCACAGATATCTTTGCGCTGTTTTGTCTGCGGCCCGCAAAAAATGGCGGGAGGAGCCGCCTGGCCAGTGCCGCGATGTTGCATAACATGATTGGGGAGGCTGCGCCGGATTATCTTGAGGCACTCTATGACGGCTACTATTACATGTCACAATCTGACGACAAGGTAGGGTCAAATTCAACGATTTCTTCCAAGCGGATACCGGTATTCACACGCAGGGGCGATAAGGTTGAAGGGTATTATATCTCGCAAGTAGTGCAACGGGCGGTGGACCAGGGTCTTTTCAAATATAATTTAGTCGAAGATAGCGCTCGTAAAGAAATCCAGCGAATGGCAGAAGCGCCAGGAATGGCTCACGAGTTTGATCTTAGAGCGGGTGACCTGCTGCTCGTCAACAATCACGCTGTCTTGCACGCGCGTTATGATTATGAGGATCACCCCGAGGTCGCGCGTCGCCGGCATTTATTTCGGCTTTGGATAGCCAATAGGCCGGAAATGATGTCAAAGACATTTTTGGCGTCCTCTGAGAAAATTTCTTAGTTAGTTGTCACAACAAATTAAACGAGGATTTTTTAATGAAAGCGGCATATTTTGAAGAACATGGCGGACCAGAGGTCATTAAANTTGGCGAATTACCNGATCCAATCGCNGGNNNCGGCGAGGNNGTCATCNATATTCACGCGTCATCNGTGAATGGCGCTGACTGGAAGGTTCGGGANGGATCGTACAAACCGGTACCCTATTTTCCATATATNCTGGGCCGCGATTTCTCGGGGACCGTNTGTGAGGTNGGGGAGGGTGTTTCNGACTTTACGATTGGAGATGAGGTCTTTGGGGTATGTGACGTGGGGCAGGAAGGTACCTACTGTGAAAAAATTTCGATGAACTCTGCGCTGTGTGCGCCGAAACCGACTGAACAATCTCATGTCGACATTGCAGCTCTGGCGCTAATTGGGCTGACAGCTGTAATTTCAATTGAAGATACACTCCGACTTAAAGCCGGTGAAAAAATTTTGATCCAGGGCGGAGCAGGCGGCGTTGCAAGCTTTGCAATACAGCTGGCTAAACATATCGGGGCGCATGTGATAAGCACGACCAGTGCAGGAAATGTCGACTATGTTCTTGGACTTGGGGCTGATGAAGTCGTTGACTACAACGCCCATGACTTTCGCAGTTTCGTCTCTGACTGTGATGTAGTTTTCGATACTGTTGGCGGGGACGTCGCAAAAGGCGCATTCAATGTTTTAAAAAAAGGGGGACGGGCGGCCTTTATTGCCTCTGGTGCCAATGGATTGGCGGCACCATCAAGTGACTTTACCTCCCTTCGTCCAAATGTTTACCGAGATCGTCCCCATCTTGAACGGGTCGTCGAGTTGATTGGGGAGGGTGCCGTTACGGCCCCGGAGGTAAAATTATTTTCAATCGATGAGGCAGTTGACGCGCAGAAACTTAGTGAGTCGCGGCACTTCCGTGGCAAGCTGGTCTTTAACATTCGCTAATTGGCAAACGTAGACCAAGCCGTTCCATACGAGGTAAAATTTCGTCCCGCAGAATGGGAAAGTCGGTTATGTAATTTACCAGCCCAATGGCGATGCCATCGACGCCGTATTGGCTCATTTTCCTGCATTGCTCGACGACATCGTCATAGCTCCCGACAATCGGATAGGTGCCAACGCCACTAATCATTCTTTCGGTAAGCGTGGTTAACTGTTTAAGTGGCGTGTCGCGTCCCCTGGTGCGGATAGCGACAGCGTGCTCGGCGGCATCCCAGTCACCCATTTCATAAACGAGATAATGGTAATAGTCCTTAGCCTCTTTAGTCGTCGGTTTGGTCACCATATGTCCGCTAGCAAAAATACCTACATTTTTGGTTTTTGATGAAGCACGCAACGCCCGAACACTTGGTCCAAATTTTTCGAACTCTATAATGGATGTAAACAAACAATCGGCATGGCGTGCCGCAAAAGCTTTTCCTGCTGCTGAATTTCCAGCGCTAACCAGTATAGGCCGGTCGTCACCCCAGGGTTTCGGTTTAAGTAGAACGCCTTGGAGATTGAAATATTTTCCCTTGAAATCGAAGGGCTTATCTTCTGACCATACACGCTTGAGGATGGTGACCCATTCTTCAGTATAATCGTAGCGTTCTTCCTGTGGACGAAGCTCCACGCCAAACATGGAATGCTCTCCCGCGTTCCAACCTGAGACCATATTGAGGCCGAACCGTCCCTTGCCGATATGGTCTGCGGTTACCATTTGTTTAGCAGCGAAGATTGGGCTGAGAAAACCCACATGAACAGTACCAAAGACACAGATATTTTTCGTTGCGGCAAGCAAACCAGAGGCCCAGGTTAAGGTTTCGAAGGTTGTACCCTCGGTATCAGTTTCGCCTTTATAACCCTGCCAGCGCCCTATTGGTAAAATGAACTCTAGTCCAGCGTCATCGGCAAGTTTTGTGGCTTCAAGATTGTTGTCCCAACTCGGATCCCACCGTTCGGGTACTTTCGACATGCTCAACCCACCGGAACAGTTTTGGCCAAAGAGCCCTAGCTTAAATTTATTTGGACCATACATCCGGGTATTCTTCCGGCCCATCGGTTTTCTC
>PBOV01000088.1 GCA_002724505.1 Rhodospirillaceae bacterium
CGCCTGTTGGATGGTGGCGTAACGATTAACCGCCCCCCCCGGGATGGTCGTATGGCGTTTATTCGTTCGCCGGATGGTATATCAATTGAATTACTCCAGCGGGGCGACCCGCTCCCTCCTTCTGAGCCGTGGGCCTCGATGCCAAATACTGGTGAATGGTAGGTGTCTGCCATTTCGCGCTGACCCCTAAAGCCTTATAACGGCCCTCATGGGGTTTCTTAGAAAATTTTCTGATTGGTTTGTTAGTTTGCCAGTGGTTGTTCAGGCTGCCTGGTGGATGAGTCTTAGTGCCTTCGCATACGCGGCATCGATAGGTATCGCCCATCACCTAACAGAGCATATACCAGTATTTGAGGTGGCTCTGGGCCGGAATGTGTTTGCAGTCGTTTTTATGCTTCCCTGGTTGATAAGGGTCGGATTAGGCGCCATGCGCACTGATCATTTCCGGATGCATGCTATACGTGGCTTGTTTTCAGCTGCGAATGTTTGGTTCTTATTTGGCGCTTTAGCTGTCGCGCCGATTGCGGAGGTTTCGGCGATCACTTTCATGATGCCCATTGTTGCCTCAATATTAGCTGTCTTGTTTTTTCGGGAGAAGACGAATTTTTGGCAGTGGGTGGCGACATTAATGGGGTTTGGCGGCGCATTGATTGTTATCAGACCAGGGATGGCAGGCTTTAATCCAGGTTTATTATTGGCCGTCGCATCGGTCATTGCCGGTTCAGCAGTCGCAATGCTGATCAAGGGGCTCCTCAAATACGACTCGTCGGACACTGTCGCGGCCTGGTTATTTATTTCTCATACGGTTCTTGGCTTAATCCCGGCAATAATTGTTTGGGTTAATCCAAGCTGGCAGGANGTCTTTTGGATGGTTGTATTGGGGTATCTGGGGACAGTTATTCAGAGGGCNTTCAACCGCTCNATGGCNCTTGCNGACGCAACCGTCGTATTGCCTTTCAACTTNACCAGATTGATTTGGGCNGCNCTATTTGGCTTTTTATTCTTNGCTGAAATCCCCGACATTTGGACNTGGGTNGGCGGCANAANTATTTTTTTGGCTTCAGTCTGGCTCACGCGGATTGCAACAGCTCGCAAGAAACAGAAGGGTTAACTACTAGCAACAATCNAAATTTGTGGCATAATTAGNCAATTCAATATGCCCTTGAGGTCCTGATATGACTCTAAACCGGNCGCGTGAACCNGCTCAAAAGCTAAANCCTGTTATTGATCCAGCAGGCTGGGATGCNGCTGAGATGGAAAATAGCAAAAGCTGGGTTTGCGAATTGGNCGAAGACGAAATNAGTGAAATTCTTAAAGTANGCCGTACTATCGCAGCAAACGGAATTGAACTGACACANATTNCCAAAAAAGACTTTGTCCTTCCAAGGACAGAAAGNACTCTAGCGNGAATTTATGATGAATTGAAGAACGGTCGCGGNTTTNTCCAAATTCGTGGGCTNCCGGTTGGCGNGATGAGTAGCGAAGAAACAGCGGCGGTCCTATGGGGGATTGGTACTCATTTTGGTCGTGCGNTATCNCAGAANCCAGAAGGTCANGTCCTNGGTCATGTAAAAGANCTTGGCAAGGACTACACCGACCCCTTAGTTCGTGGTTATCAGACAAAGGCCGCAATGACATTCCATGCAGACCCTTGCGATCTGGTAGCNTTGTTGTGCGTAAATACGGCAAAGTCCGGTGGTGAGAGTCGTGTTGCTAGTTCTGTGACGCTCTATAATGAAATGCTTAAGCGNCGGCCAGACCTTGTNGCCGATTTGTGTAAAGATTTTTTTTGGACAAAACATGGTGAGTATTCGCAAGGCGAAAAGCCCTGGTACAAATTACCCGTTTTTTCATTNAAGGATGGTTACTTTAGCGCTAAGGGNGCATCTACCCATGCCCGNAAGGCACAGGATTTGCCTGGAGCCGAAAGGTGGGACCGGCAACGCAANGAGGCTGTAGAATTATTTCANNAATTGGTGCCAAGCNTGGCGGCTGACTTGCCATTTGAGCAGGGTGACTTACAAATACTCAACAGTCATGTGACCCTNCATTCGCGGCGACCTTATGAAGANTGGAAGGANCCGGGTCTTAAACGCCATCTATTCCGATTATGGATAGAAAACGAAGAATTGCGACCCTTACCAAATGTTGTAAGACAAAACCTTAAGGGGGTGACGCTGGATGGTTATGTGCCGCGCGCGCCTCTAGATGCTGAGGAGGCAGCCTGATGTCGTTTNTACCGCGCACCAATCGNTATCGGGAGCGNGCTGTTCCAATGAAGCCGGCCGTTGACCCTGCTGGCTGGAAACCTAGTGAACTCGAATTAAATGATGACTGGATTTATCGGCTCTCTAAAAACCAGTGTGATCAAATTACTAACGCTGTCGCCAAAATTGAGAAGAGCGGACAAAATATCAAAGATGTTCGAAAAAGCGATTTTCAGCTTGGTGACTTTGCCGATGAGCTTATCGGAATTCGCGACGAATTTCTCAACGGCAGAGGGTTCGTTTTGATTCGTGGCCTGCCGGTGGCCGATATGACACGGGAGCAATCGGCAATTGCCTTTTGGGGAATAGGGGCCCATCTCGGGCGTGCGGTTTCACAAAATGGGCAGGGTCATTTGTTGGGCCATGTCAAAGATGTTGGGGGCGACTATTCGGATAAGAACACGCGCGGTTATCTCTCAAACGCCCAAATGGGGTTCCATGCTGATCGTTGTGATTATGTTGCGTTACTTTGTTTGCAGACATCTAAATCCGGCGGAGAAAGCCGAATTGCAAGCTCAGTTTCGCTTTATAACAAGATGCTTGCGGAGCGCCCCGATCTTGTTGAAGAACTCTGCAAAGATTTTTATTGGTCTCGGATCGGGGAAATACCGCCCGGGCTAGGGCCATTTTATACGATGCCAGTGTTTAGCTTTGATGAAGGCTATATCTGCGTTCGGGGCGTTAGTACTCAAATTTATAAATCCCAAGGTTTAAAAGGTGTGCCAAATTATACCGAAAAACAGCATGAGGCATTGGATTACTTTAAGGCGACCGTAGAAAGCTTGTCCTTCGATATGGAATTTCATGAGGGGGATATTCAAATTTTACATAATCACGTCATGTTGCATTCGCGCCGTGGTTTTGAAGACTGGCCTGAACCCGGAAGACGCCGCCATCTGCTCCGGCTTTGGCTTCGTGACGATGCAGGGCGGCCAATAATGCCGGAGTATCAAAATGTTATTAGCGGTGTGGAACTGGATGGGGTTGAACTTAATACACCTTTAGATGTCCCGCTGCCGCGATAATGTCGTCAAGCGGTCGGCGCGTTACGTCTCCTGGAGATTTCAGCGAAAATGGCTGCTGCAAGGCCAGTTATTGAAAAACTGAACATAACATATAGCACTGGGATTAGTGTGCCGTCAGAAACAAATCCGACAGTTTGTTCTGCGGCGCCTGCCAGAAAAAGCTGGCTGAAGACAACGGCTCCCGAGGCGCTTCCAGCTAAGGCGGAGTTTACGCGCATTGCACCCGTCTGGGCGTAGGGCATACACATGCCCTGCCCAATCCCAAGTGCGGCCCCCGGTATCATAATACAAGCCATTGAAAGACCAGCGGAGGCATTCCAAAACCACTGGCACATAACAATGGCAAGGCATAAAGCGGAGCCGCCAATGGTCATGAATCCAATAGATAGGCGATTGCCAATTTGTCCCGAAATTAAATTCCCTAGCATGAAGCCTGCGGGCATCCATAAAAACCAGAGACCAAACATTTCTGTTGATATATTTAGCGTTTCTCTGGCTAGAAAAGCTGACGCTGTTGCGTTCGCGAAAAATGCACCAGAGAGGCAGCCTGGCATAAGCGCATAGGCCGAGAAGCGGGGCACTTTTAGAAGCTGGAAATAGTTGCTTAGGATGTTCCGAACAATAATAGAAAATGTCGGTTTCTCGTGCGTTGGAGCATGTGTTTCAGGCAAAGTGAAATAAATAACTCCGATAAGAGTAAGTCCAATTATTGAAATTGGAATAAAGAGAAACCGCCATCCTTCCCAACCAACCAGGTAGGCGCCAATTGTTGGTGCTAAAAGCGGGCCAAGGACATATGCGGCGGTCAGGTTAGCAATTACCGCGGAAATTTTTTCCATACCGTAAACATCGCGTGCAATTGCTCGTGCGAGAACAATACCACATCCGGCGCCTGCGCCCTGCAAAATACGACCGCCAAGGAGCATCTCAATGTTTTGGGCAAACCAGCAAAGCTCTGCTCCTATGGTGTATAGAGCTAGACCACTCAGAAGTACTCTTTTGCGTCCCCATTCGTCCGAAATACCACCATAGACGATACTGGTAAAAGCCATAGTCATCATAGTGAGCGATAGAGTTGCAAAGGCTAAGTCGTCACCGATTTGGAATTCCTGTTTTACCAGTGGCATCGCCGGTATGAACATATGATTCGCGAGTGGTGAAATGAATGTTATTGCGACTAACGTTATGAAAATGAAGCGATGTGGGCGCCTATGAATACTCATTCAATTGACTTAGCACTGTTTTGAGAGGGAGGACAGGGTCCTGTATGAGAGGTTTTGGAGGTCCTTGAGAATCTAGGTCTACTGCTTTCGGCCGCCCCTCTTGTCATGTATCCTTAGTAAAACCAGAATTTTTAGAATACCCGTGAAGGAGAAAAAAATGCCTGATAGTTCGCTTCCTCTGTCCCGTTTTAAGGTTTTGGATCTAACGCGGGTTCGTTCCGGTCCCACCTGTGTGAAGGTTTTGGCCGACTGGGGTGCCGACGTGCTAAAAATTGAGATGCCCCCAAAACCTGGGCAAGATGATGGCTATACGGGTAGCCGGGACTCGGCAGATTTCCAAAACCTACACCGAAACAAGAGAGCCATGACACTCAACCTCAAAGAGAAAGATGGTAAAGCCATTTTTATGAGAATGGTTGAGGATGTCGATGTTGTTGTTGAAAATTATCGACCCGATGTTAAACACAGATTGGGTATAGACTATGACTCCTTAAAATCGATTAATCCTCGTATAATTCTTGGAAGTATCTCCGGATTTGGACAGGACGGGCCTTACGCGGGGCGGCCAGGTGTTGATCAAATAGCCCAGGGGATGGGCGGGTTTATGTCCGTCACGGGGATCCCCGGCCAAGGCCCTGTCAGGGCGGGTACAGCCATTTCTGACCTTACCTGCGGGATGAATTGTGCGACCGCGATTTTAATTGCCCTCCTTCAGCGCGAAGAAACGGGCGAGGGGCAGTGGGTTCATACGTCACTCCTTGAGTCGCAAATAGCCCTGATGGATTTTCAAATGGCACGCTATTTGATTGAAAATGATGTACCGCCGCAGGCCGGCAATAATCATCCTAAGTCGACACCTACTGGTGTATTCAAAACTAAGGATAGCCATATCAATATAGCCGCCGGGGGACAGCAAATGTGGAGTAGGCTGTGTGACGGGCTCGGTGCGCAAAAACTATTCGATAATCCTGACTATAAAACAGCGGCCGATCGTTTGGCACATCGCGATCAATTAAACGATGATCTCGCAAAATACACTGTGACTAAAACTAGTACGGACTGGGTAGAGTTGTTAAATGAAAAAGGTGTCCCTTGCGGGCCAATATACAAAGTTGATGAAACCTTTGCGGACCCGCAAGTTAAACATCTCGGAATCGCTAGGAGTTTTGAGCACCCAAAACGCGGCCGAATGACGGTGGTCGGCCAGCCTTTTCAAATGAGTCGATCCGATCCAGCCATCAGGAAGGCAACACCAGAGTGTGGTGAAGATACTGATGAAATTTTAGCTGATGCGGGCTATGACACAGAGACTATTGGTGATTTTCGTGAAAGAGGCGTAATTTAACTAATTTGATTGATGTGGCTAAAACGGCAGAAAATGGCCCATTAGTTCTCTCTCTAGCTTTGAATGACGCTTTCGTGGAATAGCTCCTCGGGTTTAAGTTGACGGTCAATTAATTCCTGATTAAGAGAATACCCGATAAAGCGTTCAATATTAGGACGATTATCTGTAAGCCCGACTGGCCATGTATCGGCGCTAAGGAGTTTTGTTTGTTCCTCGCGTGCCATCCGCGCCCATGATAGCTGGGACCACCCAGGGTCATCCATATAGGTTTCCGCAATTGATTTAGCCTGGCCATATAGGTTTAGCAACAGAGATGGTAAGTCAGGATTTTCCTTGATCACCGCATCCTTTATCGCGATTACATGCATTATTGGGAAAAACCTATTCCGACTAAAGAATTCTGCGCAGGCTTTTTTGGGATCTGGAAAGAGACGACGAACTGAACCTGTTTCCAATGTTGAGGGTGCCCGTGAAAAAAACAAAGCATCTATATAGCCGTCAGCCAACATCATGCCCAAGTCAGCGTCGGCAGCTACATACTCAATATTCCAGCCTGGTTTGGGTTCAAATTTTACGGTTTCATTAGCCCGCGTAACCCATGTAACTGACTTTAGATCGACGCCGTATTCATGGGCGAGGTCACCTTTAGCAAGGACAGCGAGTGTGGTCTGAAAACTCTGTAAGCCGATTCTTTTTCCAGACAGTAGGGCTGGTCTGGTAATGTCTGAATCCGTTGCGACATACATTTGTGTCTGACTGAATAAACGTCGAGGAAACGCTGGTATAGCTGTAAACGGCAGGCCCCGTGCTTTTGCCATGATGAATGAGGAAAACGATACCTCGGCGGCATCAAATTCTTTATCCTGCAACATTCGTTTGTGGCGATGCGCCCCGTCTCTCTGCGACGACGTTTCACCAGCCTGAATTACGGTCAGACTTATAGATTTTGGAATATCAAGTGTACCGTCAAAAAAGGGAAAGTGACGATCGTAGCGGTCAATCGCGAGGGAAATTTCGTTTTTCATGCGGGGGGCTAACCTTGCGTTTGGATTGTAACTAAACATACTGCAGTATTGTTTTGGGGCGCAACTAATCGAAGTAAATACAATTAGGTTGAGGCATTGCCAGTTAACCCCAATTTGGATAGAACCGCCCAAAACTCACATATAAATGGAGCCCGTCAATGGCATCTAATAAATATATCTATGTCATGCAGGATCTTTCAAAGATTTATCCTGGTGGCAGAGAAATCGTTAAGAATGTAACACTGGCATTTTTGCCAGGCGCAAAGATTGGTGTACTTGGAGTAAATGTAGCCGGTAAATCGACGGTCCTTAAAATTATGGCAGGTCTAGATAAAGAGTATTCTGGTGAGGCATGGGCAGCAGACGGGACGTCAGTCGGTTATTTACCTCAGGAACCCGAGCTCGACCCGGGAAAGGATGTATTTGGTAACATTCTAGAGGGTATGCAGGAAACGCATAAACTACTTAAACGGTTTGAGGAGGTAAGTAACAGGTTTGCTGAGCCGCTTGATGATGACGAAATGAATGCGCTTATTGAGGAACAAGCACAACTGCAAGAAAAGATCGATGTACTAGACGGATGGGAGTTGGAGCGGACGGTAGAGATAGCCATGGATGCGTTGCGGTGCCCGCCGGGTGACGCCTCTGTCACTGAGTTGTCGGGTGGCGAACGCCGGCGTGTTGCTCTGTGTCGTCTTTTGCTCCAGAAACCAGATATGTTATTGCTCGATGAGCCCACAAATCATCTAGACGCGGTATCTGTGGCCTGGCTTGAACGGTTTTTGGATGATTATCCAGGGACGGTCGTTGCGGTGACACATGATCGCTACTTTCTAGACAATGTCGCGGGTTGGATTCTCGAACTAGATCGCGGTAGAGCTTTGCCTTTTGAAGGAAATTACTCTTCCTGGTTGGAACAAAAAGCGGCTCGTTTGGCACAGGAAGAGCGTGAAGAGGGGGCACGTAAAAAAGCGCTATCTAAAGAGCTTGAATGGGTTCGCTCTAGCCCGCGGGCGCGGCAAGCTAAAAGTAAGGCTCGGCTGTCATCCTATGAAAATTTGCTAGCGCAATCCGGTCATGAGACTTCTGGTGGTGCTCAAATCGTTATTCCTGCTGGTGACCGGCTTGGTGATTTGGTAATCGAAGCTAATAGCGTCACCAAGGGCTACAAAGATCGTCTGTTGGTCGAGGGGTTAAACTTTAAACTTCCCCCCGGTGGTATTGTTGGTGTGATAGGTGCGAATGGCGCTGGTAAAACTACTCTGTTTCGCATGATCACGGGAAATGAAACTCCTGATTTTGGCGCTCTGCGTCTCGGAGACAGCGTAAAATTAGGATATGTCGATCAGTCACGGGATTCGCTCGACGATAACAGCACTGTTTGGGAAGAAATTTCCGAAGGTAATGCAGAGGTTGATCTTGGTAAACGTAAGATTCAAAGCCGTGCCTATGTTGGGGCGTTTAATTTCCGAGGCCCAGATCAGCAAAAGAAGGTTGGGCAGCTGTCAGGAGGGGAGAGAAACCGAGTTCATTTAGCTAAGATGCTCAAGTCTGGAGCGAACGTTCTCTTGCTCGATGAACCCACGAATGATCTTGATGTCGATACATTGCGTGCTCTGGAAGAGGCCCTTTTAGAATTTGCTGGTTGCGCTGTTGTAATCAGCCATGACCGCTGGTTCCTCGATCGTATTGCCACGCACATAATTGCTTTTGAAGGCAACAGCCAGGTTGAATGGTTTGAGGGAAACTACGAGGATTACGAGGCTGATCGAAAACGTCGATTGGGGGAAGCCGCTATTCAGCCACACCGAATTAAATATAAACCGTTAACTAGAAACTGATCGACTCAAGGGCCTAAAGATTTATCTTCCAATCTTTTTGTTTAGCGCTGAGAGCAATCCAGCGATCTTACCCCCATTTTGGTTGATGATTGCTGCAAACTGGTCCCGTTGGGTTATGGCCATGCTAACCCCTTCTACGAGGACATCGATGATTTTCAATGCTTTGCCGTTTCGAACGCGCCAATGAACCACAATTTTACGTCCATTTTTAAGCACTACCTCTGACTGAACAATGTGGTCGCGTTCATTTATATTCCGCACTTTCCCGACTATAAAATTTTCGCCCTTATAGTCCGCAAAACGTGCGGCATAAGCCTTGACGATAAATTCTTCAAATAAAGCAATATATTCTATCTGTTGTGCCTTGCTTGCACGCCGCCAGAACCTACCCAATGCGAATCTAGCGATAAGCCTAAGCTCGAAGGTTCGGTGTAAAATCTTGCGGAAAAGATCCTCTCGCTTAGCTTGTGTTATCTCCTTATTCGTTAGGGAGTTTATCGCGTTTTGTCCTACAATTCGAATAAAGTCGCTGGGGTTGTCGGTCGCTGTGACCGACTGCGGCAATGCCAAGAGTAGGGCTAAGACCGTTAATAAAATCAAACATGGTTTTGGGATCAGTAAGTATCGGATCGGAATCATTTCAAACAAAATCCTGGAAGATAGGAAATCTAAGTTTATACAACGCTACGCTATCGCCCCGCTCGCTCAATATATCAACGGCTCGAACAATCTAACAGTAGGACTCCAAAAAATAAAATCTTCAATATTTCAATTTGGTTTACCATCTCGGCCCCTAATGTTCCCTGAGGCCGATATATAATAATATAAAAATATCTTTATATTATTATATTAAAGTACTATGGTATGCATTATTTGCCAATCATAGAGAAACATAGAAGAAATTAATGGACAAAGTCTTAGGGTGTTTGCGGGCCGCAGCGGAGCCCACAAGGCTACGTTTGCTGGCCTTGTGCGCGGCAAGTGATATGAATGTAGGCGATTTGACTAGTATTTTAGGGCAAAGTCAGCCGCGTGTTTCAAGACACCTCAAATTGTTATGTAACGCCGGCCTTCTGGATAGATACCATGAAGGGAGTAAAGTTTTTTATCGATTAGTAGATGACTCTGGTGAAGAGGGCCGTATCGCCGGAAAGATAATTGATTTATTTCCTATAGATGATAGGCAGACCATTCAAGATCGGGCGCTTCTTGATACTTTAAAATTGAAACGGGCAGAAGAAGCTGAGGCATATTTTCGGGCAAATGCCGATGAGTGGGATAGGATCCGATCCTTCCATGTTGACGAAAGCGAGGTGGAGAGGGTGCTCCTAGAGCATTTTCCAGAGCACATAGGAGACTTACTTGATATTGGGACTGGAACTGGGCGCATGCTCCAATTATTTTCCGATCGGGTTGACCGCGGAGTTGGGGTCGACACGTCTCAGGATATGTTGGCGGTCGCGCGAGCCAACCTAGGTACCCTGGGTATACGAAACTGCCACGTTCGGCTGGGTGATATGTACCGACTTCCGATGCGAGACACAGCATTTGATGGAGTTATTATTCATCAGGTTCTTCATTACGCCGATGATCCGGCACGGGTAATATTTGAAGCCGCGCGAGTTTTACGAAGCGATGGTATTCTTATCGTCGTCGACTTCGCCCCGCATAATTTAGAATCTCTTCGCGATGAGCATGCACATCGTCGATTGGGTTTTGCAGATAATGAAATTTCTAATTGGTTTAAAAAAGCCGGATTGGTCACTAAGTCTGCAACTGAACTTGAGGGCAACCCATTAACTGTCTCTATGTGGTCGGCCTTCCAGCCTAAAAATCATGACGGTAATGAATTTCTTCCAATGAAAGAAGAGCAATATAGAGATGTCTAGTGCTAAGCGTAAGATATCAAGTGAATTACCCTTTCCTGCAGGAGCGCCCCGCGACCTAAAGGTATCTTTTGAATTCTTTCCGCCTAAAACAAAAGAAATGGCAGAGAGCCTCTGGGCCGCTATCAAAAGGTTAGAGTTGTTTCAGCCGGAATTTGTCTCCGTTACCTATGGCGCTGGCGGTTCAACGAGGGAGCGTACTCACGCTACAGTCGTTCGAATACTCGAGGAGACAAACCTCGTGCCGGCAGCCCACCTGACCTGTGTGAATTCTACAAGAGATGAGGTTGATACGGTCGCTCGGACATATTGGGAGGCTGGTGTCCGAAAGATTGTCGCTCTCCGGGGTGACCCCGCCGACGGTAAGAGTGCCTACAAACCTCATCCCGGAGGCTACGCATATGCGGTTGATTTAGTTGCTGGATTGAGGCGAATTGGTGATTTTGATATAAGTGTTGCGGCCTATCCAGAGATACATCCGGAAGCCACAAGCGTTGAAGCAGATATAGACAATCTAAAGCGTAAGTTGGATGCAGGGGCAAACCGCGCTATTACACAGTATTTCTTTGGTGCGGAACCATTTTTGCGATTTATGGACCGTGTCCGCGCAGCTGGTATAGAGGTGCCAATTATACCGGGGATATTACCCGTACAAAACTTTTCCCAAGTAATTAAATTCAGTAACTTGTCAGGGGTTTCGGTTCCCAGTTGGATGACGGAACTGTTTGATGGACTT
>PBOV01000089.1 GCA_002724505.1 Rhodospirillaceae bacterium
CGAAGGGTCGGGCGCAAGGGGGAAGGTCTTTACCGGTTCATATGTCAGTTCACCGTTAAACTCCTCATCCCAAACTTCAAGGGGAATCTCAAGCAAAACGGGGCCACCCTTGCCGGTCCGCATCGCATGGTACGCCTGGCGCATCAAATCAGGGATAGCCCCTACTGAATGTGCTCGGGCAGACCATTTGGTGATCGGTGCGAAGACATCCACTGCGCTAAAGGTCGGGTGCCGGTACTGCCGCGACGAACCTAATCCACCAGGTAAAATTAATATTGGAACATTCTCACTGAAGGCCTGCGCCACCCCAGGAAAGGCATTTTCAATCCCGGGGCCCGCCTGAGCGGCAAAAACTCCGTTCACCTTGCCGCGCATAATGCGAGTATAACCGTCAGCGATGCCAACACCCACACGTTCTTGACGGCAAAGAATTGGCCGAATACCTAGCTTGGCGCATTCTTCGATAACCGGGTTTCGGGGGTAGCAAGAAATAAACTCCGTCCCTTCCCGCTTGAGAATTTCTGCAACAAGGGCTGCACCCTTCATCTTAACAACCTTTCTTATTCGGCAGCGACTGAACCGTAATCGCGTTTTAATTGCTCTTTGATTATTTCCTCGAATGATTCATCATCCAAAAGTGTAAATCTAGTTGAGCGTGCACGGTAGCTCTCGGGATTAAGCCCGGGCGGGATCTTTCCTGCCTGAAAGTCTTCAAGACTTCGCAAGAGCAACTTCCTAATCTGGATGATAGCCGTATCGCTTACACCTAGATGTTCAATTGTCCGGTCAGCAATCGGGCCCATAGATTCCTGAATGCCGCAATCCTGAACACCGAGACCTTTTATACCCGTGTAGGAGTCTCCACTAGCTTGAAAGTCACGGTCGATATTATAGTCATTATCTTTGTTGTGAATTGGGATATCCGTACCGGGAATATTTTCTGTATGGATTCCGTAATGGCTTGTCGTGCGTTCAAGGTCTTCATCGGTCAATGGCTTATCCGGCCAGTAATCAACACTGTAAAGCATGGTACGTTCATCATCTATGGGCACCCAGACATGCGCCGCTTCAGGGCTAGTGGCAAAGACCTTATGGAATGGCATACACATCAGATTAGAGGCCCAGGAAACCTCACCCTCGTTCAAAATTCGCCCAGTTCCAGCTATAAATCCAAAATCTGTCGGCACAATGGCATAGGCTGAAGGAACCACACGCCGGTTTGTTCCAGCGGTACCCCTGTGTAAAAACGCCAAATGGCTAGTATCAAAACCACCTTCCAAACCCTGCAACCAATTGCATTCCTGGATATGGCGGGTAGCATAACGATGCGACTCCGGTACCATCGTCCATTCAAGCTCTGGGAATTCTGGTTTAAACTCGGCAGGCCCCATGTAAGCCCAAACCAAGCCGCCCTGCTCATGACAAGGGTAGGCTTTGATCCTAACTTTACGCCGCAACGTGCTCCCCGGTGGTTCACTGGGCAGATCGACACAATCCCCGTTAATGTCAAATTTCCAGCCATGATAGACGCAGCGCAGCCCGCATTCTTCGTTGCGACCAAAAAACATTGAAGCCGTTCGATGCGGACAGCGTTCGTCCAATATGCCCGGCCGCCCTTGGCTATCCCGAAAAGCCACAAGTTTCTCGCCCAATAAGCCAACACGCACAGGCGGACAATCTGGTTTTTCAATCTGGTGGGAAAACACCGCTGGAATCCAATAGCGGCGCATTAACTCGCCCATTGGAGTGCCAGAATTTGTGCGGGTCAGTAATTCATTGTCTTCATGGGAAAGCATCGCCAAGCCCTCTCAAATTTCTTGGTAATTAACCGACCCCGGAACCAGAGCGTTTCAACCGTGGGTCAAAAATATCGCGCATGCCATCGCCCAGCAGGTTGATACCCAAAACTGTAAAGAAAATGCATAGACCAGGAAAAAGCGCTAGCCACCATGACGTGCTGATATAAGCTCGACCATCAGCCAGCATACTGCCCCATGTTGGAATTTCTGGCGGCACACCAAGCCCCAGAAAGCTCAGACTAGCTTCGGAAATTATTGCGGTCGCCATTGCAAAGGTGCCGATCACCATCGCCGCCTGCAATAGATTGGGCAGGATGTGTTTGATTATAATCCGAGTATCCCGCGCACCCAGAGAACGTGCGGCATCAACAAAGTCCCGCGTGCGCAGGGATAGCGCCTGACCGCGCGAGACACGACAGTATGGTATCCACCGCTGCGCAACGAGTGCTGCTATCAAGATCCACAAGCCTTGGCCAAAGAAAGCGATTACTGCAATGGCAAGAAGTAGGGGAGGAAATGCCCAAATAACTTCAACCAATTTTTGAATAAAGAAATCGGTTCTTCCAGCGAAATAGCCAGAGATTGCACCCAGCCCGACGCCAATTACCCCCGAGATGATTACGACGGTTCCCGCGATGACCAAAGAAATTCGGGCACCATAAAAAATGCGGCTCAGTATGTCCCGACCGACATGATCGGTGCCAAGAAAATGCGCACCTCCCCACCAGTTCGGAGCCTGCAAAGTGTTTGTCAGGTTCTGTAGGTTTGGGTCGTGGGGCGAGAGAATTGGAGCAAGAACCCCCATAAATACTAAGAGGAATACTAGGCTACCACCCATGATTATTTTCGGTTTCAGCCATGGTCTAAGTGCCTTACGAAAATCGGATGCAGGACTTACGGCTAATGTTGCCTGTGATGCGGGACTATTTGTCAAAACGAATCCTCGGATCAATAAGCCCATACATAATATCAATCACAAAATTGATAATCACAAAGGCAAAGGTATAACAAAGCACCGTGCCAGTAATCAGGGGGTAATCCCGGGCAGTTATAGCCGAAATCAACAACGACCCACCTCCCGGCCAAGAAAATACAGTTTCAACAATGATTGAGCCGGAAAGGAGTGTTCCGAGCTCTAATCCAACGACGGTGATGATGGGTATTAACGCATTCCGAACTGCGTGATGCCATAATACTATANTTTCTTTCACACCTTTTGCCCNTGCGGTAGTGACATAATCTTCATGCATAACTTCGAGCACTGATGAACGTGTNACCCGCATCATNATACCCATCATGTTGGTACCGAGCGCGGTCGCCGGCAANATTATATATTTGATTCCATCCCAGGCTGCCGTCCAATTGCCGTGAATAATACTGTCNATAATATAAAATCCTGTGATTGGATCACTGGGTATTCCGTANGTTTCACGTCCGGCAGATGGAAGTAGATTAAAGACGCCAGAGACTACAAGGATTAGCATAATACCAAACCAAAAATTAGGCATACTGATACCAAAAAACCCAACAATCGAACCCAGGTTATCTACCCAAGAATTTGGCTTAGCCCCTGCCCAAACACCGAGTGGCAGAGCGACAACGACAGCAATCACAATAGAGAAGAAGGCCANCTCAATAGTTGCNGGGAGGCGTTCAACAATTAGCANCAAAACAGGGTCAGCATAGCGGAAAGACATACCAAGNTCGCCCTGCAGGGCAGCNACTAGAAANCGCCAATATTGAATATAAACTGGCTGATCNAGNCCCCAACGAATGCGGGCNTCCTCTATATCTTCTTTAGATGCTTCATCGGAAAGAAGTAGGTCNGCAGGGTCACCTGGTGCNGCCTGTACTAGCATNAATACCAGTAACGAGATCAATAACATGACCGGNAGCGTGCCGATCATACGGCGTGTNATATAACTAAACATTATCGAAAGGCTCCCTACGATAAAAACTGCAGGGANAGNCCATGCAAATAGAAANTGTGANNNTACGCNGCATACGATCCNCCCTCGCAGGTTTGNACGAATGCATAAATTAACTCATTGAATTCTTTNGGATGCTCTCTGTAGGAAAAATGNCCCGCTTGATTAATGATATGNAACTTGGCGTCTGCACGATGTTTGGCAACCAAATCATAAAGCGCCCACCCCTGNTCGATAGACGCTGTCGGATCATTTTTTCCCCAAATAATTTGGGTTGGTCGTTTTAGCCCCTCATCCCGCAACTTAGCAAACATCTTTGACTTGTCGGCCGCCAGGCCAGGTGCGAATTGCTTGAGCCTTAAACCTTGCGTCTCCATTTTTTCCCAGGCCACCTGATATTCTGGACGACTTGCGATCTCACAACATANATCCAACCAATCACTTGAGATGTGATGNGGGCTATAGGAATAATGTTGAAAAATCCAATGATGGCTATCGCGTGACAGACGTGGTTCGGGTGGGTTGCCNAGTATAATATTATTTAACTCAANCCCGGGTGAGCTNGTATTACTATCAACAATTGTGCAGCTTCGAACCANTTCGGGATAATCGAGCGTGAGCCGACATGTCAAATAACCACCGCGNGAATGNCCNACAAGATCAGCGGGNCCAAGCNCTAAAGAGCGCAANGTNTCTGCAGCGTGTTCNACAACCGCAGACATACAATAATCTGCATCGNTCTTNGGAATATCCGTAAANCCCTGGCCAAGTTTATCAACNGCAATAACACGGTAATNTTCGGCAAGGGCGTCAAAATTAGTACTCCAATCCCAAGCNCTATCTGCAGCGGTAGGGTGCCCNAATGCTCCACCATGGAAAAGTACGAGNGGTGTTCCCACGCCTTTCTCGTAATAGTGGGTTTTGATGCCGCCAGCATCGACNAATTTTCCGTCTTCTNTATNCATCAAGGCAAAACACTATGAATAAAACCGTCAAGTACAGCATTAAANTTATCGGCTTGCTCNCGCATTGAGAAATGTCCGGCACGATTNAGAATATGCATGTANGCTCGCCGTTCAGTTGAAGCGATTAAATCAAAGAGCCTTTGCCCTTGTTCCAAGAGTGCTGTTGGATCGTTATATCCCCACATCACCATCGTTGGCCGGCGCATCCCCGTATCGCGAATACGAGCAAATGTGTCTGCTCGATCTGCTGAAAGGCCCGGAAGAAATTGTCTCGTCTTTAGTTTTTCGACTTCCANCTTTGAGACAGCCTTTCGGTGTTTAGACTGTTTGCCTATATCCACCAAAACATCGAGCCAGTCATCGTCAATATGCTCGTGACCATAGGAGTAGCGTTCCAAAACCCAACGCTGGCACTCACGGCTTAGAGGAGGGTGAGGCGGATTTGCAAGAACCACCTCATTCATTCCAACTCCTGGCGCTAGTGTATTACTATCTACACAAGTGCACGAAGCAACAAGGTGAGGTTGTTCAAGTGTTAGCCTCGCAGTAACGTAGCCACCACGAGAATGGCCAACAAGATGACACTCCTTAAGCCCCATCTTATTTATAAACCCGCCTAGATGCTGTACCACCGAATGCATTGTGTAATCGGCATCAGTTTTTGGGTTTCCGGTATAGCCCTGGCCCAATTTATCGACCGCAACAACATGAAAATTCTTGGCGAGATAGTCAAAGTTACGGCTCCAAGTCCAACTATTGCCTGATGCTTCACTCGAGCCAAAATTACCCCCGTGGACCAGAACAAGCGTTGGGCCTCGCCCTTTCTCATAATAGTGGGTCTTCACACCATCGACGGTGATAAATTTTCCTCTTTTAGGCATAGACATAGAGAAACCTCTAATCAGCTAGATATGGAGGCCCACCCCCAATAAGGGCAGGCCCCATAACCTTTACTCTCTCAAACTGTACTACTTGATACGTATATTCTCACCATAAATACGGCCGTTAGCCGGCGGGGAGATACTCACGTTATTTGCTACGCCATATGCCAGTTTATGCCGCCACATGAAAACTGCCGGCACGTCCTCTACAAGCACAGCAATCGCATCGTTGATCAATTTTTGACGCTTCTCTGGATTAAACTCTTTAGCAACCTCATCAAATAGCGCATCATATTTGGGGTTGGAATATTTAATCCTCGGTGACACACCAGTCTTAAAATATTGGGCCAAAGCTGGACCAGGATCGATTACAGAACCGCGCCCCTGGTAGAAAAACGAACGCTTACCCTTACGCACGTTAGCCCACTGGGTTGACCACTCCGGTGTCAGAAGTTTTGCTCGAATCCCCACCTTTGCAAGCATCGGTACGATGGCCTGTGAGATAATCTTATCATTCACATAACGGCCAACCGGCGTCGACATCTCAACATCCACACCATTTGGATAGCCAGCTTCCTTGACCAAACGAGCCGCTTTAACAGGATCATATTTAAGGTCGAAAGCTTTTGATCTTTCTGCGTCATAACCAATCTGGCCTGGCCCAATCGAACCCTTCAGTTTTTGAGCCATACCCTGCAGAATAGTTTTAATGATTGTGTCACGATCAATCGCGTGGGCTACAGCTTGTCGTAGTTTCTTATTATTCCATGGCTTGAACGCCGGGTTCATCAACAACATCATGATTTCAACCGAGTCGGTATATGACAGCTTAGTATTTTTGCCTGCTGCCACTCTTTTCATGAGATGAGGGGGAATAAACTGAGCTATCTGAATTTCACCATTTAGCAAGGCTGTCACCCGCTGCTCAACCTCAGCCATTTTACGCCAA
>PBOV01000090.1 GCA_002724505.1 Rhodospirillaceae bacterium
GTTGCAACGAGTTCCGCTCGATGTCGGAACACTGTTTCTTCTGCTTTCTTCACGGATAGTTCCGTGCGCCACCCATTAAAGAGGTTTTGTTTTACTTTAATTGATCCTGTTCTAGGGGTTCGGTTTTGTGTCCCACCGCCCGGATCGATTTTTGATTTCTCTAAATCATACTTAAGGGTTACTTCCGGTCTCCACCCACTTATTGCCTCTGAAACCTCTTCGTCCTTAGCCCTTAATTTAGCTCTTGCAGCCTGAAGAATTGGATTATTCAAATAAGTCTTTGATAGCGCTTCCTTTAATGTCTCAGCGGAGCCACTAGCGCATGGAGCCAAAACGTAACAGACAAGAAACGCGAGTAAATTGCGTCTAAACATCTCTTTTAACTCCAGTTTAATTTAAAAGTTAAAAAATAAAACTTTTTTCGGCTTCAAAACCCGGCAAAGAACATACCGTCGCATCAAATAGTACCCTCTCGGAAACGGTTCCGTCTTTTTTAGTTACCAAGACTGCTTTTCCTAAGCCAGGACTACACTCAACAATAGCGCCTAGCCGACCGCCTTCCGAAAGTTGGTCAATTAGGCGTGCTGGAATTGCCGAAATTGAACCACTAACGCAAATAATGTCATAGGGACCCTGCGTTGCATATCCGTCGCTTAATTTTCCCTCTACGACAACGGCATTATCCACCGCGAGATTTGTAAAATTATCATTAGCCCTCAACGCCAACCCATTCTCGTTTTCAAGCGCCACTACGGTCATCACAAGGTGAGCTAAAATTGCACTTGAATATCCAGTCGCGCAACCCACATCAAGCGCCACTTCATCGGGTAGCGCTTTAAGGGATTGTATCAACTGAGCCAAGACCATAGGGGCAATTAGATGGCGGCCACCCCCCACTGAGACATCTTTATCTGTGTATGCAATTGATTCTTGTCCCCTCTCAACAAAACGCTCACGCGGAACGGTCAAGAAGGCATTAATAAGGGTGTCGTTAACAATTTTGTTAGTTCTAAGCTGGCAGTCCACCATGTTCTGTCTTGCTTCGGTAAAATCAACCATTAAACTATCTACTTCTTCTTTCCTTTTTTGAGCAATTTAAACTTGCCTAATTTAGCCTAATTTTCATCAATTCTCTCATAAATTTATAGACCGCTCTACACCCAAATTTATGTCACCGCTTGACCAAATGGCTTAAGACAGCCTAATTAAACCCCAACAGAATTAAACACTCAATTTTATACCACGGCTCGGTGGGAGAGTGGCTATCCAGAGGATTGCAAATCCTTGTACGCCGGTTCGAATCCGGCCCGGGCCTCCACACCTTTAAGATGAAATCAAGGCAAAAAGAATAAATCCCTAAAATTTGTTATAGAGACATGAGACACAAAAAATTATAGGTCCCCGAACCCTCTGACTAATGACCAAGCTATAGCCAAAACCTTAACCAGTTGCGGATCCAACACCGCCATGATCTACGGACCATTTTGCAGGGTTGTTTAGGAATTTTTCGACTTCTGTCATTGTGCTCAGTTCAAAATGCCCCGCTTCCTGGGCCACTTTTAAAACATCCCACCAAGTCGCGAGAGCGTGTAGCCTTACGCCCATATCATCCATGACCTGTTTACTCTCATCGAAAATATCGTAATGAAAAACAACAAAGACATGTTCAACAGTTGCACCGGCTCCACGCAACGCCTTACAGAAATTTGCCTTGCTTCNTCCATCAGTAGTCAAGTCTTCTACTAATAGGACNCGTTCACCTTCCTTTAAATGCCCCTCTATTTGNGCATCACGACCAAAACCTTTAGGTTGTTTGCGGACGTATTGCATAGGTAGCATTAAACGNTCAGCCATCCACGCCGCAAATGGTATTCCAGCNGTTTCTCCGCCCGCAACTGTGTCNAANTNCTCNAAACCGGCATCCCGCAAGATTATTGAAGCACCAAAATCAATTATNGTCTGGCGCAAACGCGGGTAAGAAATAAGGCGCCGACAATCTATATAAACAGGGCTCGCCCAGCCGGAAGTAAAGATAAAAGGTTTGTCGGAATTAAATTGTACTGCTTCAACCTCAAGAAGCATCTTCGCTGTTAATTCTGCTATTAAATTTTTTTCTGGAAAGGCGCCGCCCACAGCCATTTATCAAACTCCTTAATTCCGTTTAAATTTTACAAGTATCTAGACTAATTTTTCTACTCTTTATATCCGGTTGCTCTAACCCATACAAATATCTCAACAGTCAACAACTAACCAATTTATTTCTTCTTTAAAAAGGAAGGGCCGTATAATCTCGTTACAGGACGGCGAGCTAATTTCTTCAGCAACTAGATGGGTCCTACGTTCCAAAGTAATTGTGCTGTCATTAGTCTCCAACCCATAAAATTTTGGTCCGTTTAATGATGAAAAGGCCTCAAATTTTTCTAAAGCACCCATTTCATCAAATACTTTGGCGTAAACTTCGATGGCATTTGCAGCGTTAAATATCCCTGCGCACCCGCAATCAGTCTCTTTAGCGCTTATCGGATGAGGCGCTGAATCAGTACCAAGAAAAAAGGAATCATTTCCAGAACTGACTGCCTCCCTTAGGGCTTGCCGATGCTTATCACGCTTTGCAATTGGCAAACAGTAAAGATGCGGACGAATACCCCCCGCTAAAATATCATTACGATTTATCGTTAGATGATGCGGCGTAACTGTTGCTCCGATATTTTCTCCAGACTCAGAAACAAAATCAGCCCCTTCCTTTGTCGTTATATGTTCAAGGACAATTTTAAGTTCGGGATAATCGGAGGTCATCCAGTCACTAAGCACTTTGTCTATGAATACAGCCTCACGATCAAAAATATCAATCTCTGGATCCGCCTCCTCTCCATGCACCAAGAGTGGCATTCCTATCTTCTCCATTCGGGCTAAGACATTCCGAATATTACCCCAAGCCGTGACGCCAAATTCGGAGTTCGTGGTCGCACGGGCCGGATATAGCTTCACAGGGGTAAAAACGCCCTCAATATAGCCCCGCTCTACCACATCGGGATCTGTATGATCCGTAAGATAACACGTCATAAGTGGTTTAAAATCACCACCTGGGGCTAAGGCTCTAACTATTCTGTCTCGATATGCCGACGCACCAGCAACTGTTGTAACTGGAGGTGTAAGATTTGGCATTACAATTGCCCGTCCAAAATGGGCAGCCGTAAATGGCAATACCATCAACATGACATCACCATCTCGTAGATGTAAATGCCAATCATCTGGTCGCTTGATCGTTATTTTTGTATTTTGTTCAGTCACAGTGGCGGGTTGAGTAAGGCGGCATGAAGTACGTCCACACCATACATGAAATCTTCTATTTTCATCGATTCCTTTGGATTATGCGATCCATTTTCATTCCGAACGAAGATCATCGCCGACGGCACCCCAGCATTGGAGAAAACTGCGGCATCGTGTCCGGCTCCGCTTGGGATAGCTTCAGATTCCAATCCATTTTCTTCACAACATTCGAGAAGTCTTTTAATCCAACGGTCATTCATCATGGCTGGCGCTGCCAAACTCCGTTCGTCAAATTCAAAACTCACGCCCCGCGCACTACTGACACCTTTAGCTTCAGTCCTAACGAGTTGGTAAAACGCCTCAAGTGTATCGATACTTTGACTTCGGATTTCAAGGCAGAATTGACACTCTCCGGGGATACGAGACATTGCATGGTCATCTTTATTCGTCATCAACATTCCCGTAGTCACAACCAGATCGAGACCACGCTCTTGGAGCGCTGCCCAGTGTGTATCAAGACGATGCAATAAATCTGCTGTAGCTAATACAGCATCATGCCGCAGCCACCTTGGAACGGCGCCGGCATGGCCAGCATCTCCATGACAAATTATTTCCTGATGCCGAATATTACCACGCAGGCCGGTAACGATAGCGACCGGCAGGTTTCGTGCAACCATCACTGGACCCTGCTCAATGTGGAGCTCGATATATCCAGCTATCGAATTTGCGTCTAAAAGATTATCACCTGCGAGAATTCTATTTGTTTTTACGCCCAGCTCCAACATGTAGTCTTCCAAGCTTTTCCCTGTTGAGCGGTGTTTCCTCGCGAGATCTTCTTTAGTTAGCTTGCCAAACAACGCTCCGGAACCAAGATAGCATTGACCAAACCAGGCACTTTCTTCCCCGCGTAGTGCCATTACATGAATATTCCTAGGGGGGGTAACCCCCTCACGTTTCATACGAATAACAGCTAGCAGGCCAGCAACAACGCCTGCGGCTCCATCAAAATTCCCACCCTGAGGGACACTATCGAGATGTGATCCACAAATGATAAACGGAGCATCCGGGGCCTGCCCAGTCAATTCAATAACCAAATTGCCTGCGTCGTCAAAGTAAGTTGAAAGCCCCTCACTCTCTGCGACCTCCGCACAGTATTTCATTGCCGCGGTCTCCCCCGGGCCGTAAGTTGCTCGGCTAACCCCGGGTCCATCTGCACTCATTTTATAAAGATTATTAAAAATTTTAGAGGCAAATTTGTGGCGAACTTTTGGAGAAAAGTCCTTGTTTTTTGGAAATGGATGAACGCGCGTACTCATGTACCCTCTTATCCCCAGCCGCTCAAACCAATCCAAATTTCCTAAGCGAGGCGATCCGAATTGTTACTTTTAAAGCAACTGAATTTTTTTCGTGGGCGCTAAGGTTTAAAATAAAGCCCAGTAAACACCCCTAAAGGACCCTAACCATATAAGATTATTTAATATTTTTCAATTATGGTCATGAGGCTAAAAAATCTGAATGGATATTTACCTCGACGAATAACGCTTCATTGCCTTTCGAACGAACTCGGCTGCCTCTCTACCCTTTAACGCACGCTTCCATAAGTTTTCTGCCGCTTGCTCATGCAAGTTAATAGCCTCAGGCGCAGAAGTAATCATTCCTACCCCGACACGAATATTTGGATTCTCCCCTAAACGATATGGACTGACCGCCAGAACTTCCCGGTCAGGTTGACGGAAAATATGAAAACTCGTCCTGGGCAGTGTGTCTTCAACAATTCCTATTTGAACGCCAATTGGTTCATCTTCCATAAACTTAGCCACGCGCTCCATTTCCTCAACCGCCCGCAGCTGACGTTTTTTTCTTGTACGGGTCGGCATGTCGACTTTTCCAACTAGACCGTTACGCAAAAATCTGCGCAGTTCATCAGCAGCAATCACCGTCACAA
>PBOV01000091.1 GCA_002724505.1 Rhodospirillaceae bacterium
GAAATCGAGTTCTGACAGCAGCACATCGACTGCACGTTCATATTGCTCTGTTGTTGTCAATTTAGCAGGCTCTAGAACAACCTCCGACTTAAGGGGTGTTTGGGCAGAGGTGTTTTCAGTTTCAACCGCCGTGTCTATATATAGATTAAAAGGTATCGCAAGGTATTCGCCTTCGGCCTCTGAGCTATACTGCAGCTCGGAGAATCGATTCAGCTCATTGATTACGACTAGCGCGTCGAGTGATGAAAGCATATTATCTCGGCTTGCATCCCAGAATGGAGCTTGCATGCCATTTTCTCGAGATGTCGAGAGTTCTCCGCCACCCCCGGCATTCAAATAATTGATAATCGCTAAGGCATCGATTGGGGCTAGCTCTCCGTCGTCATTGACATCACCGGGCTCGATGCCGTTATACCAGAGATAATTAGTGTCCACCGCTATCGAAATTTCGCGAGGATCCGTTGTGACTGTGCCGTCGGTTACCTGATACTTAAAGCTGTCGACACGATTGAAATTTGGGTCGGGTAAGTATTCAAAACTGCCACTTTCACTTAATATCAGTTCACCATATTTCGGAGGTGTGAATTCGGTGAAAAACAAGCGNTCTCCNTCTGGATCATCTACTAAGCTGTACAGATCGCCATCTAATTCTGGAATGAGCGNCTGGTTCTCNAAAATCGTATATGTACCATCAGTGGAGGAAGGCGCATCGTTGATTTGGTTGATCACGACGTTGAATTCTTCCAGAAAGAACTGATTGTCTTCAATCGTTTCCAGAATGTTATCAGCTCCCGAGTCCATTATTTGGAGAATCACGGAACTTGAACCGTTTGAGTCTTCAGGGAAGNTTAATGACAATGTCGCATTGTCTGCGTTTGCAGCGTGNAGAAGCTGGTGTTGAACTAAATCTTCATTTGATGCGAACACNTCTAGAGNGAATNCCTGACTTTCTCCTAAGCCCGAACTTAGGCCAGTNAGTTCTATTTCTAACGGGCCAGTATCTTCGTCCTGTTGAACATCCTCAATACCATCAACCGTGGGCGGTAAGTCGGTATGATCTAAGCCGATGTAATATTGGCCGGTAGAGCCTGGCATTGTGCCAGATCCAGTGATTGGGTCATAGTTAACCGCTCCTTGGTGGTATCCAGAGATTCCGATGTAATAAACATGNCCAGCTTGGAATTCATAAGAGATGAAACTGCCGAGCCCACCGTATGGATCGTCATCGTTTTGAGCCAATTCGGCACCGTTGTTATCGAATAATCTGAGTACGGTATCGGCACTCCATGANCCAGAGCTATCGGTCCATATCATATAGCTGCCGGATTNTTCGGGAGCNAAACGATAAAGATCGACATCTTCAGAATCTAAAACGAACGTGTCGTCATAACCGATTTCGGCGGTCCAATAGTCACCCTGTGTTAATTCTAAAACCCCAGAATGATACATTCTGTTATCAGTTAATGACGCGTAGGCATCTGGGTGAAGNACATCCCATTTCATCTGGTAGTACCCTGTGTCTCCTGATAACGCGTCACCAAGAATGAATGGNTCAAAAGACTGATTGCCTAAACCACTAACAGCGAAATAATAAGGCTCGTTCGCGATGGCTTCCAAGTGGACTTTGCTATCCCAGCTATCGTATTCAAGATAATCCCAGTCGCGTTGAGCAAGATAATTNCCATTNGAATCNAAGACCGTGATCACACTATCTAGNAAATCATCGTTGTCTTGTAGAACGAACGAATCGACATCGAATTCGAGGATGCCAGTGGTATCTGGTATGACTTGATAAAAGTCTATGTCTTTATTGCTTACCTCAGACCACGATTCTGTAAGTCNATCCCAATCAAATGCGATATACTCNTCATACCATTCNGCTGCCTCGGGTAAATTTATGGACTTGTCGATACTGCCATTAAGATCCTTGGACACAAAGTGGAATTCAACTTCGTAATATCCGCCATAAGTGGCATAGCGGCCATCGACGCTCTGCGGGCNATATAAATCATTACCATAAGCAGATACGCCGAAGTATATAACTTCGCCCTGATAGAGTTCGGAGCTCATTATGAAACTGTCGCTAGTATGCCCGGAGAAATAATCTCGTTCGCTTGGGTGGTCGAAAACGTAGCCCTCGTAGTAAGGGTCTGCGAATTCAACCTGGTAGCCGAATTCGTCCACGCCAAGTTGGTCGTCGCTAAAACCGATTTCATTACCATTAATATCAAACATCCGCAGTACCGAGTCAGCGTATCCGTCGCCGTATGGTGTATCGATGTCAACAAGTACCTTGCCGTCATCAGGTACGGACAGCCGGAAAAGGTCAACATCCTGGGAGCCGACGTAGCTGCCATAGTCCTCCCCGATGAGACCACTGAAGTAGGTGTCGCCTTGGTTGAAGCTGACTTGAACAGCAGCATCCAAGAAGCCGTTTAGGTCTTCATGTGTCCAGCTGAAGAAGAGTTTGTAGTAGCCGCGATCCGCTGCAGAACCTGAGCCGGGGTGAAATGGCGAATATTGATCATTTCCAGAACCACTGACTCCAACGTAATATGTTCCCACTGGTAAAGCAGCTTCGATATGAGAAAAAGTGGTGTTTGCATAATTGTCGTTGAACGTAATCTCGTTGCCGCCGGCATCGAAAAGTCGGAGGAGCGTGTCAGCTGGTTTTTTCCGATTCCATTGTTCTGTTTGTAGTATTACGACACCAGGCACGGCAACTTCAAAGGAAAATAGATCAACGTCTGCATCGCCGGCATCAAATCTGCGGCCATCCTTTCCAAGGATGCCGGTATACGTCATAGCCTCAGTTGGATCGTTCTCAGATAAATTCCATCGCAGCGGCAAGATTGGGCCAAGAAACGCGCCATCGATAACTCCATTTGAATCACCGCTGTTTACAGCATAGCGATCTTCGCGTGAGGTGTGTGATTCCATGAGCAATTGAACGGAATTGATTGCATTATGCACATTGATCCGCGGGTAAGTTGTTTCTGTGTAAGAGAATTCAATGCCATCTACTGTTGTGATTGAAGTTTCATCATCGCCNTCATAAATAATGTCTGCTGANGTTCGAATGATATCCTGTACCTCATCTGGTGTTAGNTAGCGACCNCCAAAGGTCATTGCCGCGTCCTGCATCAGTGCAACTGTGCCGGAAACCATGGGAGCCGCCANACTGGTACCAGCTTGTTCGGCAAAGCTNTTGTCAGGCATTGCACTTAAAATGAATGCCCCGGGAGCAAACACCACNTTAGGCTCATTGGGCGGGCGTTGGCTGAAATGAACAATACGATCTGATGCGGTCGTAACATCGCAGACGTTATTTCCCATGCAGATACCACCACCTTCGGAGGCTTCCCAAACAGCTCCGACGACGAGAGTACTGTAAATACCTGGAGCGGTTGCATGCTGTGACATACGGGTTAAGCCACTGCGGTCCAGGCCATACTCGTTGCCGGCTGCACTAACGACTGTAATTCCCATATCTTCCAGGGTTAGTATCTCTTGGTAAACGTTTTGGGTAACAGCGGCTGCATCATCAGCGGATGAGAAAAGCCCGCCGCCAAGTGACATGTTTACCACCTTGATATTGTGTTCGTGATGATGTTCCCGAACCCATTGAAGTGCGGTCAGGACTTTCACCCAGGTAGAATAGCCATCTGTTTCAGAAAAAACCTGTAAGGAAATGATGTTTGCCTCGTTAGCGACCCCAATATTCGGATGTGACGACGCGGCGACTCCAGCCACATTAGTTCCATGACTGGAGGTGAAAAAATTCCCTTCTCTACCATAAAACAAGTCTTCGTTGGCAATAATTCGATCGGCAAAGGTGTTATGTGATATATCAATTCCGGTATCGATGATCGCGATTCCAATTCCATCACCGTCAATCTCGGCATATTCTCGCTGCCGACGCATTTCATATAAATCGATAAGATCGAATGCCGCAGAGTGATCCGTGATTCCACTCAAGACAATCCGATCCTCCAAGCATTCAAAACTTAAACGCTTATTAACAACCCGACTTCTTTTACGCCCCGACTTATGTGTCATCAAAATGATCCTAAACGAACTGTGTAAGGTATCAAAAAGAGGTCACATTTGCTTTTTTGTTAAGCATAAATATGCTTTTTGTTCTCGAGTTAATGGGACCTGAGGGTAGATTATGCAAATATGGTGCCATAACAGCTGTGGCCTTATTTACATTATGTGAAGCAATTTCCAGCAATGTGAAATAGCTTTTGTATTAGGCGTGTATCAGAATCGGTTAGTCCTATGTGGTGCGCAATACGAATTGGTAAAACATTTGTTGAAGTAAGATAATTAAAAGAGTTATGTAGATTCGCAATGATTGGACGTGGGAGAGATATGAAACAGGCAAAATTCCAATATCTTTTATTGATGGCTTTCATCCTTATAAATGGCGGTGAATCCTATGCTGAGCCTAACCTGGAACCAAAAAAAAGGATGAACAACTTATAAGCTATACGTTAAAGATGAAGACGGACCCGATTGTAAATCGCATTCACGTTATGAAGGTGGATTTGAGCTCCCAAGCTGTTAAAGCAGCAGTAGTCATTGGTCCAGATCCTGATGGTGAAGGCCCCGCCGACGTCGCCCTTACGGATCCTAGGGTACTTGCGAAAGGTAAGTCTGTTTTAGCTTTTGTAAACACCAATCCGTGGGATAGCATCCCAGATGCTCAGGGTAAGAAAAATAGAACCTGGTATCCGGGCCAGCCGGTGGTTATTCATGGTCTTGCTGCTACTGGAGGCAAGGTACGTGCAGGCAAAGCTCCAACTGCATCATCCGTATGGTTTGATGCAAATGAGCGTGTTCATTTTGGGCATAAGAAAGAAGATTTGCCACAGGAAGGTACAGCTGGATTTCAATTAATTCTGTCCAAGAATAAAGTGCTCGTACCTGAGGATGGGGCGCGACATCCTCGTACTGCTATTGGCTCTGATGAAGAAGGTAAATCACTTATTCTTGTTGTGGTGGATGGTCGTCAACCCGGTTTTAGCGAGGGAATGAACTTGTATGAATTGGCCCAATTGATGAAAGAACTGGGTTGTTGGCAAGCAACAAATATGGACGGCGGCGGCAGCAGTGTTATGGGTATGGTCAACAGCGAGGGCGAGATGAAAATAATGAATAGCCCGTCGGATCGATTTTTGGGGTTTACGAGAGTTCGCCCCTTACCAATGGTTCTCACGTTCACTAAAGCTGAGCCAGCTAAGTAAACAACTTGGCCTGTTTAGCGAGTAGTGATACGAGACTTCTAAAGTCAGCACCACGAGCGAATGCCACCGCCAACTATTTACTGATTCGATAAAGATGCGTAGTTGAACGTAATATAAGCGACTTCCCACTAAGGGCAGGTGAGGCAATGAAACTACCTTGCATCTGATTGCGGGCAAGAATCCGCGGATTATTACGACTTGTTGACATGACGGTTACCATGCCTTGTTTGTTGCTAAAGTAAAGTTTTCCATCGCCGTACACGGGAGAAGCCCAGTGGTCACCTCCGAGTCGCTTAACCCAAAGCTCTGTCCCCGTGTTTGCATCGAGGCATCTTGCAACTCCTCCTTTGGCTGTAACCAGAAAAAGAGCGTCATTAATGATGATGGGAGATGGGATATGAGGTGTGCTTTTGGTAGTGATCCACTTTAAGTGGGTATCTGTAATATCCCCCTGTCCTGTGGGATCAATAGCCATTAAATAACCCGTCAATCCACTGGTGAAGATATATACTAGTCCATTCGCGAACACAGGCCGAGCGGCGACGTTGAATCCACCTGGGTGCATTACCCTCCAGATCTCCTTACCAGTATCTGGATCATACGAGATAGTTGCTTCTGCGGCGGGCGCGATTAGTTGACGCTTTCCGGCGACCTCGATGATCGTTGCTGTCGCGAATGATTTTTTGTTGTCATTCGGCTTTCCACCGCCTTTTGGTGAGAACCCTTTCGTTGCAAGTGTCTTTGCCCAATCAGTATCTATTTCACGTTTGGCTTTCCATTTCGTATCACCGGTGGACTTGTAAAGAGCGATAAAATACTGCTGGTCGGTTCCATCAAAAGCCACATATAGGGTGTCAGTATCAACAATTGGTGATGAACCTTGACGCACCGGCTGGTAGATCCGTAAATCTCGTCTTTTCCAGAGCGTAGCCCCAGACTTGCGGTCTATACAAGCTATACCCTGGGAACCGTAACTAATAAACAAACGATCCTCTTCCACAACTGGAGTCGGAGTTGCGGGGCTATTCAGGTGAGGTGAGTCATACTTGTAGGCGGGGTCACGTGGTCGTGGCACCATATCAAACACTTTGATGTTTTTGGTGATCTTTCCTGTTTCAAAACTAACGCAGATCACGCGTAGTTCTTTGGATGCTTCGTCTCCACTGCTAATCCAGATGTCGTCTTCCCAGATTACAGGAGATGACCAGCCTGTGCCTGAGACCCTTGTTTTCCATGTCACGTTGACTTCTTCGTCAAAGGACTCCGGTAGTTGCTTGACGGTGCTGGTTCCATCCCCTTTCGGTCCACGAAATTGGTTCCATTGATCTTTGCTGAGGCCACTATTTTCCAGTTGGCATAGGATGGCTGCACTTATAACGAATAGGATTTTAGTTTTATGACTACCGGATGATGAATATGACATAGCTTTGCAAGCTTTCGTAAGGAAACACCTATTTGTTAATTACGGGCACTTAAAATTCATCGTTTTCGCTGTTTAACGACTTGCTTGTATTTGTTATATCCTGAAGTGCGTTGTTATTTTAGTGGCTTATAGGGTTTCTCATACATATCCGGCATGCACTTTCGGTATAGCATTAAAATTGTACTATCGATGTTGGTAAGCGTCCCTGTCCTGGGACAGTCGCCCTTGCAATACCGATATGAAGACAGCGTTGCCCAGGAAGAGGCAGAAGAATCAGTTTCAATTAGGCCTCTTAAACGTTACAAGAGTCAGGCTTTGCAGCGGTTAGGTGTCAGTTCTGGCTACGCTCAAGGTTTGGCCTCAAAAAATTCTCATAAATGGCTTCAGGCGGAAGTTGGAGTTGGAGTTCCACTGGGATCATTTTCAAATATTCTAAGTGCGAGGTTCATTTTTCGAGAAGATTCCATAACAGTGCCATCCTTAGATTTTAAGCACAACCATTTGTACCAACTTGGAGCTTCATTATTCTGGCGCAAAGAATTCACTGACGATGTTAATAGGAGCATGCTGATTTCCGTACAACCACGCTATCAAGGAGATATGGAAGCGGAATCTAATACGTTTGGAATATTTGCGATGTGCCTAATAAACCGTAAGATTCCAGACACTGGCATGACATTCTCATATGGCTTAGTTCACCTAAATCATTTGGACAATGCGATATTTCCCGCGTTAGGAATTTCATGGCAACCAGAATATTCGACTAAGATCGACTTGCGGTTTCCCGAGTCTGCGGTCTCTTGGCTTTTGGTGAGAGAATCAAACCAGATGGAAAAATGGTTACGGCTTAAAGTGGGTTTTGAAGGCAACCGATGGGGTGTCAATTTGGATGGAGTGGACACGATTGTAACTAGTCGTCATTGGAAAACGGCTGTGGTTCTGGAAAAGCTATTAGCGGGAGGTGGTGGGTGGACAGTCGAGTTGTCCTATTTATTTGCCCGAGAATTTGAAATAGGCCGTGACTTCTCGGATCTTGGCGATGGAGTCTATTTGTCCTGCGGTATTAATTACTAGTATCTGAAATGCCTTGAGCTTGTATGACACTCGCTGGCAAGTAATTTAATTCGGTTTAGTATTTTCGGAGATCTGGTTTAGTCTCCTGTTACATTAAAGTGCCGGTCACACGTTTTGCATGACAGCATCGAACCCTCCAATCGAAGATGTTATTGTGCAGATCTGGTAATTAATCGTGTTCAAGGTCATGAAGGGGTTGATATGGTTTTTAGTAATCAAAACTGGAATGTCTGGCTGTTATCTGGTTTGGTGTTCTTAAACATCGTTGATGTGCAAGCCTCTGAGGAGGCATACGAGGTTCTGAAAAAAGAGATGAATATCCGTGAGACGGGTAGCTTAATCTTTGCGAATTACAGTCAGGAAAACCTGAAGGCTCTCGACGCGTTCCTTACCGAGCATAAAGATTCCCCGGTACGAGAAAAGGTTCTTTACCTAAAAGCTCATATGCTTTGGAGCTTGCATTACTACACGCGTGCCCCAGAGGCATACCAGGCATTCATTCGCGAATATCCCGAGAGTCAGTATGTGCGGATTTCGCGATTGCGAAATGGAGCGGCTTATCTGTTTAGTGGACAGCCGCAAAAGGCTCTGCCAATCTTAACGGAGTTGAGCGAAGATTACCCAGAACGCCCGGAAATGTACGGTCGTGAACTAGCGTATACGTTGTCGAGGTGCGGCAAACAGAAAGAAGCTGTACGGTTTATGGATGCTGTTGAAGCGAAAATGAGTATCGGGAGTGCTTCGCGTTTCCTACCTCGACTCAAAATGCACTTTGACATTATTCGTATGGTGGGTCAGCCACTTCGCAAGATCGAATTAAGAGATCACCCTACGGGCAAACTGGTTACCAACAAGAAATTACGAGGTAAAGTTGTCTTGATTGATTTTTGGGCTACTTGGTGTGCGCCTTGTATCTCTGAGTTGCCGTTCTTGAAAGAGGCTTATACAAAGCATAGGGCGGACGGCTTTGAAATATTGTCTATTAGCCTCGATGAGAACCAGGGCGTCTTTGAACGTATGATATCTGCGCGAGAGATGAACTGGCTTCATTTTTACGATGGCCAGAAGTGGGAAAATCGCATTGCTAAAGCCTTTGGTATCCGCAGTATTCCAGTAAATTTGCTGGTGGATAAAAAAGGGATTGTTCGTGCGGTTAATCTTCGTGGTGCGGCTGTATCGGATGAAGTCGCAAGGCTAGTCTCACCACGACCTTGATTTTCGAACGCTTTGTTCTACCGTGGCACCACGCATCTATCGAAATTTATTGCTTGCGCATGCGAATCAAAAGAAATAAAGCCCCAGCCGTGGATGCTCCTGCAACGAGGGCATAGCCAGTCCGGAAAACCATCGCGTTTTCAGTCGGCTCGAATGTTGCCAAAAAGCCAAATCCGCAGAAAAACGTAAGGGTAACAAGGACTATCACAAACCAGAGTTTTCCTATCGCTGCAAACACGTTTAGTACTTCCGATTTCGTGTGTCCCAGAATTGTTAATGCTTGTGTGTAAGAAATGTTATGACAATTACGTTCTGTCGCGGACCTTACAGCTAGCGTAGTCTGATCATCTCTAGGCAGCTAGGGAAATCCAGTGAATGGCGCCCGCTATTCGATCACATTATGATTTCTTGTAAATCAAATCTTTTATCAGCCAAATGGCGAGATTCTTTGTTGCAAAGAAACGGCGAATTGTATGAATGAACCATTGAAAGAAAACGTTTGTTACATCGGAGAAAACAATGAAAAAGGCAACTTTAATTCTTACAGTGTTCAGTTTATTAATTCCCTCTCTTTACGCGGCTGATAAGGCTCCAACAAAAAATATTGTGGAGACAGCTGTGTCGGCAGGTAGCTTCAATACGCTAGCAACGGCGTTGAAGGGCGCTGGTCTAATCGAAGCGTTAAGCGGTGACGGCCCTTTCACCGTTTTTGCACCGACTGATGAAGCATTTGCTAAATTGCCGAAGGGAACCGTGGAAGATTTGCTAAAGCCCGAAAATAAAGAGAAGCTTATTAGCATTCTTAAATACCACGTTGTGTCTGCAAAGGTACCCGCGTCAAAGGTCGTAAAACTTAAGGGAGCGAAGACCCTTAATGGTAAAGTAGTTAAGATTTCAACCTGCGAGGGAGTACAGGTTGATAATGCACGGGTAATTAAGACGGACATCATGACATCAAATGGAATCATTCATGTCATTGATACGGTGCTTCTACCTTAGCTCTTAAAAGCCCTCGAAAAGGTTTTCCCTTTTCGAGGGCTTTTCTATGCGCCAATATCTTTGCGCTATTCATTTAAGTGTGTTACGCATTTCTAACAGAGAAACATTATAGAGTTACTCGAACAAATCCCCGAAGAAGACTAGCACTGCTGCTAAGGTGCGTCGCTCATCTCCCGTACAGCAATTCGAAGCGGAGCCCCACAAACTGCCCTTTTTACGAATTGTTCCACTCGAATCAATCTGACCTATGAGAGTTCCTTTTTTGCGAAGGTTGCCATTGTCTTGTATTTCACCAATGAGAGAACCTGATTGTCGTAGTCGGCCATTATTGTCAACGCTNCCGATGAGNGNNCCATTTTTCCGCACCGNGCCATTGTCCTCAACTCNACCAATTAGAGAGCCATTCTTCCGGATATCACCGCGTTCACTAATCGTTAAAAAGATNGANCCCGATTTGCGTATGACCGTCTCCGCATTTGCATTGGTGGTCANTAGCNCAGAAACGAAAAACATTNCNACCATACGACTTATATACGACATTGTTCTCTCCNGNGCGTTTTNAATTGATGAACCACNACAAACGATCGTTGCAAAATACATGCCAATCNTNAGANCNTGTGAAATATGGTCATTCGTTTTANNTGTGTAATCAAAATGACTTCAGGTTTGTNATCCGATCNGTAACANTACTAGATCGAAGTCGCNAAAANTCGAAAGTGTCGAATGTTCATATTGGAAAGAGAGAAACCAGCAGATCCGTTTGCTCGACAAGAGCAATCCATCAGCGGTTTTACGCTAGCAAGTCATCCATTCCCGGGCCAGTTGCTTTAGACGGTCCGAGCTATAGTCTGCCAAGCGTTCGCGTCGTTCCGATTGTAGACAGCTGCACAGAAACGCATACGTGCCATCATCTAGATCAGGGCGAATATCATGTTGGTCAGGCAGTTGCCACTGCATACGCTGAGTTAACATTCCGACCAAATCATTACCATCAAAGAGAGGTTCACCCGTAAGCATTTCGTATAGGATACATCCCACTGAGAAGAAGTCTGATTTAGGTCCTACGGCACCGCCAGTAAATTGCTCGATGGCCATATAGCGGGGACTGCCGAGTAACTCACCAGTAGTTGTGAGTGAAGGGTTAATGGCGTTACGAGCTAGTCCAAAATCCATCAAAGAAATATTGCTATCGTCGTCGATCATGATATTAGCTGGTTTGACGTCTCGGTGAATAATCTCTTTTTGGTGAGCATATACAAGCGCATCAATCAACTGACCCACAATATGTTTAATCGTCGCGATATCACTAATTGGATGCTGATCGAGCCATTTCCGTAGTGAGATGCCTTCACAGTATTCCATGACTAAGAACATGGTCGCCATGGCGGAAAAAGCTTCATAGGTCTTCCGTATAGCCGGGTGATTTAGATGACCTAGAATATCGGCTTCTTGTTTGAATCTTTGACAAGCCTTGGGATTGCACAAGATGTCATGCCGCAACATTTTTAGTGCAAATAAATGACCATCTTTAACACGCTCAGCCAAATAAACGACACCCATGCTGCCTCGGCCAAGTCTTTCAATGATTCGATAGCCGTGCATTACTTTACTGCTAAATACATCCACGTCATGATTGCCGACACGTTCAGAGATTTGATTTGCTATGAGTCCACTGGTTGCTGGAAAATCGCGGTTCAATTGTTCATATAGGTTTAAGGACACCTCCAGTACGACAACTTGCCCCAAGGCGATGGCATCTGCACTGCGAGCACTATTGGTGAAAACACCAATTTCACCAATGATACTATTAGCGCCACACCGGGCAACGATTTCGTTTGAATGTTCATCATGATGAAGGCGAATTTCTACTTCGCCGGATTTGATAATCAGCAAAGCATCAGAAGCATCACCCTGTCGAAACACGTAATCGCCGTCATCAATAACGCGGTAAATACATTGCGCACCTAAACTCTTGATAACCTCCACCGGAAGCTCTGAAAGCGGATAGGTTGAAGAGATTAATTTGAATACATCCGTTACGGGATCCGGAATATCGGTACCTTCGATAAATGTTTGTAGTTCATCCGCAATCTCTAAATGACCGGTATCAACTAGATCGTGAACTTCCAACATGAGCATGATCTCTTCTCTCAGCTCTGGGAATCTGCTGGAAAAGTCTTCAATAAATATTTCTAGGTCATGAATTTCCCTGAGGTAAATCTCGTGGTAAATCAGGTCCAGCAACGCTGAACGATCGTTTGTTATTTCTGGATACCGCTCGACAAGCTCTTCTACCAATACATGGTCATCGTCCCCCCATCGTGTGCTTTGTTCAGCACAGAGATATGGTAGTAACTCCTGAATTGAATCCATCTGACTTACTCCCATTGCAATTCCGCAGCAATGCGCTGAGTCACTCTGGCTAAACGCTTTCTGAGTTGATCTGGTGTCGCATTTAGCTTTTCGGCTAGCTCCTTCCAGCTGCTGCCATTTGATCGCTCAGAGAGTAACCAACGTTCTTCTTCGCTGAGCTTGGCGTAGAACTGGTTTATTATCTCCTCGCGACTAATCATGAGACTAGGTGTTTCACGATTACGGTCTTCAGTTGGTGTTTCAGCGATAGAAATGTTCCTCCGCATATCTCGACGTTTTGAACGGTAGAATCGACTTTTATCTATCACACGATTTCGGATCATCGTGGAAATAAGGGCCAGCAACTGTTCCGGTGTCTCGAGATCAAATTGTCCAGTAGCTGCTCGCATGAAGAAATTAGCCATGACACTCTGATAAATATCCATAGTGTCTTCAACACGCCTAAGCACTGAATCGTTCAATCGGATACGGGCAATGCGACGGATATGGTCACCGTATTGCTCTAGTAAATCGTTGGCGGCGTGTTGATTGCCGTTTTCAAGTTCTCTAAATAGTTGTGTAAAGGTCATTTCCTGCTGATGTTTCCACTAGTCTCTTCTTAAAAGGCAAACGTTTTCAATTCTTTTCTAATAACATTTGTCCGTTTATGTGGTGCCTTGCGTTCTTAATTGTGATGGCAAACTAAATCTACAACTACATATTAAAAGAATAAAGGAGTTCAAACATGGGTCGCTCTCGAAATCCGCACAATAGGCTAAAAACTTTATTGGTTCTTGTAAGTATTCTCGCCTGTAACTTGGACTTATATGCACAGATTCCAAAACACACTTTAACAGTAGCTGTGCTTCCATCGCAGACGCGTTTTAACTCTCGTTTTCCCTATGCAGCAGATCAATTGGTGCACAGCTTGATGAGCTCTGGACAGTATGAGGTTGTCGACGGCCTTTCGCTGATTAATGGGCGTTTAAGTTCGCAAGTACTTGAGGAAGCCCAGAAAATGGGTGTCCATGCCATTTTCCAGATTAGTGTAACCATGGCCGATCAACGTACCGGTGCTGGTATCAATGCTGGCTTAGGGCAAATAAAGATCGGACAGATATACGACGTTGGATTAGCGGTATCAAAAACTACAGCTAGAGCCGAAGTGGTATTACGTGCTTTTGATCCCCAAACCGGACGGATTTTGGCGAGCGTAAATGGCCGTGGCACTAGTGTAGGGAATAATGTTGGTCTGAATCTGGACTATACACAATTCGCAGGATCGATTGATCGCTACCAACTTGGAATGCGGCAGTACTCAACCACTTCCATTGGGAAGGCAATACAGCGGGCAATCGACAGTGCTGTGAATAATATTCGCATTCAGGCATCGAACGATCTGCCGAGTGCTGCACAAGCTCCAGCTGCCGGCCAATTAAATGCTCTGATTGCAGATGTTGACGGTGATGTCGTCTACTTGAACCGGGGTAGAAATGCTGGCTTGGCGCCCGGAATGAAGGTAGCCGTTACTGCTATTGTGAAGGTTATTAGAGATCCCGCTACAGGAGAGATTCTTGAAGAACTGACTGAGATAGTAGCTGTTCTATCGATCGAGTCTGTCCGTAACCGAATAGCAATAGCGAGTCGTCAAATGCCGGATGGCACGCTAGCAGACGTGAAAGTAGGAGATTTGGTTCAACTGGTGGACTAAATTGGTCTGCCGAATCGCTGACCTTTTCCAAAATGAAGAAATGGGCAACAAAAGAGCTTTAGGGGATGAATTTCATTCCTTAAAGCTCTTTTGGCATTAAGCACTGAATATGCGCATACTTGTAGAGTTGATGGGAGAGATGAACGTTTGTTCAACCTTTGTTAAGTCTTTTGTTTATTGCCACGTAGTATTAGCGATCAAAAAAGACCCGCAGGGGTGGTTAATTAACCTTCCCTGCGGGTGGTGACTCGAGCCTGCCCCAATGAAAGCAGTGCTTATTGCTTAGACGATGAGTTAACCAGTTCTTTTTACTAGCAAAGGAACGTAGTGATCTTCCTGGTCGCCTTAGTTATTCGATACAACTCGTTGCTTAAAACCCCCAGAACGAAGAGTTCGAACGGTAGGAGGAATTGAATCGTTGAAATCTTCTCGAACGAATTCGTGTACTTGAATAACCCCTGTTTTGAAAATTGTAGAAGCCCGAAAAGGATTGCCGCGGTAGACAATAAGGGTTTGATTGCCTTACGACAGGAGCCCTGTAGAAACCATAAGATGGTGTTCTAAAGCGACTTGTATGGCCGTTCCAGAAGCTAAATTGACCGCCTCTTGGTCCTGTAAAGCTGATTCCAAAATCCTGTGCCTCTACATTGTCGGCCTGAATAAATGGCGTCATAAAAAGCATAATGGTGGCGTATTTCATTCGCATATAAATCTCTCCATTAGGTAATGGTCTGAATGTCCATGTTTGACACTTGACGATAATGCAAACCGTGCGCCATTAATTTAAAAAGAGGCATTTCACTAATCCCAGCTGAAAAAGTTAATGATTTAACACAAACCACAAGCTATTTGTGTCCTCATTTTGATGAGGAATGTTGCGGCTGGGATATCACCCTCACACCCTCAATAGTGGTTCTTTTGACAGAAATTTGAAATTAATCCCAAATAACTTGTCCGGTATATATCTCACCTACGTTTATACAGGTGTAAGGGGCATTTAAGAGAAAACACAAGGAGTCTTGCTGTTGTGTCCCACAACAACACTTTTGTCAGGAGAAAAGAAAATGAGAAAGGTAATGACGACTATGGTAGCAATCGTAGTGATTGCTTTTGGCTCAGGACAAACATCAGCTCAAGACTTCGGTTTTGCGTTCCCTTCCAACCAGGGGTCACAATGGCGTGGCCGTGGACCGGCAACTAACCCAATGTGGCAGGCAGCACAACCAAGAGTTCGTGCAAGCAATATGTCCAGAACAGCTGCTGGAAGTTCACAGTTTCAGGATCTACTTCAACGGATTGAAAACGTTTCTGGAATGCAAACCCGACAAGCTGGCCGACGGATGGTATACCATCGAGAGGTTGAGCGTCTGGAAGTTGAAGAATTTGTAAACGAGCAGAACGTCTTCAATATCGAAAATGTTCTTAACCAGTTTCGACAAGGATCATCGGACTTCTATCGCAACCGTAACCGGAATCGTTACATGCAGCGTTAGGCAAACCGAATGAATGAAACGAGGAGCGGAGGTAAGCCAAATAGCTTACCTCCGCGTTTTCGTTATTTCTCGCGCATCATGATGAAGCCGACATCATCCATTGATACGACCCGCCAACCACTTTTTTGAAGCTTTCCGAGTGTCTCAAAAAACACTCCTTCTTGCTTTGGTACGGCCGTTGCTTCGAAGTCGGTAAACAACTGCATCGTAAAATTTTCCGGGTCAACGTAAATGTGTTCGTATTCGGGAGTATTGCTGCGATTTGGAGCAACTGCACCACAAACGCATGCGGTTACGACGATGCAGATTACAGCTAATAATGTATTTTTCATGTTTTCTGAGCCTTAAAGATATTCACGGGAAAAATGATGAGGTGGTTCCTAATCCGGACATTGTATCCGTTTGACTCTTCAAGCCAATAACCAACGGCGGCGATAATTGGTTATGAAGCCGGTATTTGTGGTCTTCGTCCTGGTGAAAAGAAGAAGAATGCGAGAATGATAAGGCCGGCTATCGAGTAATCGAGTAACGGAATTCGCATGATTTCGTGTAATTGCTCCAGGCGACCCAAATAGCTGTAGGTACCGACAGCGACCAATGCGAATGATATGGCGATGCTTATCTTGAGGATTGGAATCATCTTGAATGTATGCATTTGTGTAATAACAAATACCATGCTGAATCCAAAAAGAAACATTGGCCATAACTGGTTTCCCTGATAGTAAGCGACAATGACCGCATGCGGGATAACCATGATTTCAAGCAGGATAATCCAATAACGATTTCGATGAAATTCATGAAAGATTAACGCAGATTGCCAGAGCAGGATTAGTAGGTAAAAGAATCCAATTAGATGCCCAGGCGAACTGGCAGTTGGATGGTACCAGAACGTATAAGTAAGTGCCCAAGTAAATAGGTAGCCATGGTATTTCTTAAGGGTAATCCACATTTGTTTGGGCAAGCGTTTGCCATGTCCCCAGAACAAACCTCGCCGTGGAGTTTCCAGCAGTAGCACGACGATCAGCATTAAAGCAACCGAGCCAAGGGCTGTAACCTCGGGAACGTCAGATGCAAGTCCGTCATACCATATATGAGTTTGAATGTAGTGCGCTATGAAAAATAGTATGTGGCCGGCAAGGAAGCACCAATTTAAGCCTCGCATTCGCGAACTGAAATGCTCGTAGCGACGCTTCGCAAGCCAGATCATTACCCAGCTGAAAAGATTGTGTAGGCAATAGCCCAGCCACGCAGTAACCCGAGCCATAGTGCTTGGTTCTCGTAAACGCCAGGGATACGCAAAGGGCTTCGTCTTACCAACTAAGTCGAATCGGCTTAGGTGATCTGAAGTCAAATAGATTATCGCCACTGCACAAGCACTTAACAGAATGCCGCTTAATATTGTGGCATATGAAGCATTTTGGCAGGAGTTCTCTGTGTGAGATCTCAAGTTCATGGGTTCATTACTCTAATGGTTCCCAAGCTGCTCCGGTCGTGAAGCTTGATTGGTGTCTGGCGACAGAGCCCGTGAATCGATTGATACGGTAAATGACAGAGCCTTCAGAACCTGAGGAACTTACCTCGTAGCTGTACAGGATGCTTCCCCCGCTAAGATATGTAATGGCCAGTAGGAAACCTACGCAGTAAAGAAACAAGCGTTTTCTGGTTGTTTTGGGCTTAGATGATTCAGACATTTATTAATCCAGAGTATGACGGTGTCGTTGGGAGTTAAACAAAAAAGTGTTAGTTAGAAGTCACGTTGTTTAGTTCTCGCACCAGTTTTTCTATCCGACGTTTGTTTACACCTAGATCAGAATAGCCTACACGTGATTCTGAACGAAAACAAATACGGGAATCCTGTTCATTATGAAGTAATTCGATATCGTCAATGAAGCCGAAATAAAAGCTTCGTGATTCACAATGGATATAGTGATCTTCTGCTGTAACGATGGTACTTCTCGGCAAACATTCAACGGCCTCCAATAACACCTTCCAGTGTTGGCTCGCTGTGTCATGAAGTTTCTCTGTATCAGCAGCAGTATCGCCGTAGGAATAGTTGATGCAGTAACAGTTTGGACGAGCTGAGCACTTAGCTAAACTACCCTCTATAACTCCCTTTGCTTTTGAATGAGTAAATCGGGAGTTGGTATAGATTAATAACGGTTGAATGGCAATCAAAACAAATAAGATAATCAACACGATTTGGACCTGGTGCAAAATGCTAGGAATTAGCCGGTAAACGACCTCGTGTTTGAGCAGCCGCATTGGGAGTGTTCTGAAAAGAGTGGACGATTCGTAGCATCCTCAGAACTAACAATACGTAATAGGTGATATCAATTTGCCACCAACGCAGACCGCTACGAGCACTTGCAGGAAACTTGTGGTGATTGTTGTGCCAGCCTTCACCTAATGTGAACAAGGATAGCAGCCAGTTATTGCGGCTGTGATCGCGCACTTTAAAGTCCTGTGTCCCGAGTAGGTGTGCAAGCGAGTTTATTGCAAATGTCATGTGGTAAAGGCATACGGTAGAAATCACTCCACCCCAAACGACCAATTGCCAGCCATTGGTTGCAAATCCAGCGGATTGAAAATATTCACCTAGCAGAAATAAGGAACAAAATAAGCATAACGGTACGAACCAATCAAATTTATCGAGGAAACGCAATTCCGGAAATGCCGCAAAATCCTTTATCGCTTTGTGATCTGATCGATAATTCTTCTTGGTCATGAACCAACCAACATGACTCCACCAGAAACCATGCTGATGTGGAGAGTGGACATCTAAGTCTGAGTCCGAATGCATATGGTGCTTGCGGTGATGAGCGGCCCACCATAATGGCCCTCTCTGGATCGCTGAATTTCCAAGGCATGCGCCGAGAAATTGAACGACACGACTGGTTTTAAATGCTCGATGGGAGAAGTAACGATGGTAGAAAGCGGTAATTCCGAACATTCTTAATAAATATAGGGTTACCGCCACTACGACAGCCGTTGTGCTAACACCTGTAAGGAAGGCTGTAAATACAGCCAAATGCATTAACAGAAACGGGGTTACTCGCAGCCACTGTATTTTATCGGAATCCATATATCGTGACTTCAACCAGGTAAATTATAAAACCTAGCCTGAAGTGGCACGGATCGCAATCATCAGCGCCAGTAGTTCCAACTCTATACGGGTTGAAGTATGGCAGTGTTTAACTGCAATATATGACCAATAAAATGCTTCTGACTAGTTTGCGGATGCTTCCCAAGACAAGCGGGTCAAATTTTTAAGATCGCGTATAAAAACCGATCCATTAATTACCGCCAAATGTGCCCAAGCAGGCTCGCCGCTGACTTTCAATTTATCCGCAATGTCAAACTTTGTCGGAGTCGCGTTTACTAGCAGAAGTGAGCCGTTTGCATCTAGTGCTAGAATTTGGCGACCATTAGTGACCATGCTCCAATATTCACCTTGAGGTGTCGATGTCCACTCAACATCTCCGTCGGACAAGTCCATACATACAACGCGACGATTGCGAAGGTGCATGTAAGCATGATTATCAATGATTACCGGCGATGACATATAACCCTGTATTGTGTTTCGCCAACGCTCAACGCTCTTAAATTTTCCATTTTCAAGCTTGATATCAAAAAAGAATGAGCCCCCACCGTAGCTTGAGGTGAAAAAACCATTCCCATGCTTGCATGGAGTGACAATATTCATACCCCGGAAGGCAGGAACCTCTTGTTGCCATAACAATTGTCCGGATTCTAGTGAAATACCACACAACGCAGATCGAGTCTGAGCCACTAGCTGTCTAACACCGTGAATATCTTCAATAGTTGGCGAGGAAAAGGCACTACCGTTCATACCTCCAGCGTCCTTTGCCGCCCTCCAGATAATATCACCTGTTTTCGCATCTAGTCGACAGATGGATGCACCCGCCTGAACATATACACTACCTTCATGAGCTAAGGGTGAACTTACATATCCAAAGGATGGCAGCGAGGTGTTAAGTTCCTTGACGAAGTCCTTTTTCCAGACGATTTCCCCAGTTTTGACGTCTAAGCATACTAATACATCACGCATTCCAGCTACGAATAATCTTCCATCTGCATAGGCTGGAGTTGAGCGAATCCAGTCTCCGTTTGCCTTAGCAAAGAATGGAACGGCCATTGCACCTTCCCATTTTGTTTGCCAAACAGGCTTACCGCTATCCACGTTGAATGCTGTTACAACCTCATATTTTCGATCTTTAGTTTCGGTCGTGAATACCATGCCTTCAGCCACGACTGGTCCGGAGTAACTTGGTCCGTGTTGCGACTTCCATGCAACCTTAATCGCATCACCAGAAAGTGCTGTTGGCAGCTCCAAATCGGCAATTTTTCCGGTGCGGTTGGGCCCTCTCCATTGCGACCAATTGATTTGAGCATCCGCTACCGACGTAGAAATCATGAGTGCCGCAAGTGAAAAAATACAAGCACGCTTATATGAAAATGATCGCATTTGAGTTGCCTTTAAGCACGATATGTATTGATAGTTAACCATCTATAATGAGACCCTTACGCTAGACGGCATTTTTGCAACGACATTTTTACGTTTTTTTCTAGAATAGTTGATTTTTAGCCTGGCTCGGTTGTTCAGCAATCAAGCCCCACCCGAGAAATAGCCTCGAAATGAAAATTGCGGTAATCGGTAGCGGGATCTCTGGGCTCACAGCAGCGTTCTATCTGAGCCCAGATCATGAAGTAACAGTTTTTGAAAAAGATGAGACGTTAGGCGGGCATGTTAACACCATTTCTGTGGGATATCCTGAGTATTCCGTAGATATTGATACCGGCTTCATTGTTTTCAACCAGAAAACTTATCCGGGTTTCTGTAAATTGCTGGAAGAGTTGAACGTAACGGCCCGTCCCACAGACATGAGCTTTAGTGTTCAGTGCCAGAAAAGCGGTCTGGAATATTCTGGACACTCACTGTCTACATTCTTCGCGCAAAAAAAGAGGTTTTTCGACCCTGCACACTATCGGTTTTTGTCGGATATTCTGCGATTCAACAAAAAAGCCAAGGTAATTAACTCGTCACTAAGTCCCCAAATAACTGTCGGCGAGTTCTTCGAACAACATAGATTTAGTCGACGCTTTTACGAGAAATATTTTTTGCCTATGGCTGCAGCCATTTGGTCCTCTCCGGCTGAGAAAATTGTCGATTTTCCTTTTCGATCAATGATTGAATTTTATGAGAACCATGGAATGCTACAAATCAAAGACCGTCCTATCTGGTATGTGATCTCTGGGGGATCAAAAACATATGTCGATCGGATAGTTGAAACTTCAAATGCGAGATTTTTAACCAACACTCCTGTGCAACAAGTTGTCAAGCAAAATGATCAATTTCGCATATTGCTTGGTAATGGTGAGACGGATCAGGTATTCGACCATGTGATTGTAGCTTGCCACTCGGGTCAGGCTTTACGGATTGCCCACAACTGTTTGAGTGATTACCAAAAGAACATTTTGTCAGCGTTTGCGTACCAACCAAATACTGCTGTGTTGCACCGTGACTCGAGTTGGATGCCCAAACGCAGAAAAATCTGGTCGGCGTGGAATTACCATATACCTAAACAGGATAGCGCCTTTGCTACGCTGACATATGATATGAATATCTTGCAACAATTAGATTGTCCGGATAGACATTTCGTAACGCTAAACCCAC
>PBOV01000092.1 GCA_002724505.1 Rhodospirillaceae bacterium
TCGATGCCTTCGTCTGCTGATATCAAAATACCTAAAACGCCTAAAATAGAAATCTGAATACCAGTTCCGCTTGGAGCCCGACCAAGAATTTTACCACGCGGTAAGAAGTCCTCGCCGATGGCTAGTGGCGGAAGGTCGGTATTGAGCTCTGGAACATGCCTCACTAAAAAGGCTGTGAAAGTATTACTATTGGTGAGTGGCTTTAGATATTGGTGAACAATTTTGTTTGTTTTGCCCAGATTAACCATTTTTTTGGTAATGTTGTGAAGGTGCTTAAGAAGCGTGTAAAGTATTTGTTTCTGCCGTTCTGGATTTTGGCCCCTTGGAGGCATGAGTTAAGACAAATGACTGATTTTAAAACTCTATCGCCGGAGAAGTTACGGGCAGCCTGTCGCGACGGAACATTTGATGGCCCGACTTCTGGCTATGCGCCTGGCTTTGTGCAAGCAAATTTAGTGATATTACCTTCATCATTTGCCGAAGAGTTTGAAGAGTTTTGTAAAAAAAATCCTCAGCCATGTCCGGTACTGGAAGTGCTAAGTGCAGGTGATTTTGAGGTAAATAAAATTGCGCCAGAAGCAGATATTAGAACTGAACTGCCACGCTACCGTATATTTCGTAATGGACGCCCTCAATTTGAAGCCACGGATATTCTTGATTTATGGAATGGCGATCTGGTGACATTTTTATTGGGGTGCTCGTTCGTTGCAGAGGATGCTTTGCTGAAGGCTGGGTTGCTGCTGCCCCATATTTTGGAGACGGGGTTTGTACCCATGTATCGGACAACAGTGCCCTGTGAATCTGCAGGACGTTTCGAGGGGACAATGGTGGTCTCAATGCGCCCTTTTGAGTCAGAGGAGGCGGAGCGCGCAGCAGATATTACAAAAAATTACCCAATGGCGCATGGCGCTCCCATCCATACAGGGGATCCCGCTATTCTTGGGATTGAGGATTTAAACAATCCGGAGTTTGGTGAGCCGGTCACTATGTCACCAGAACAGGTACCCGTTTTTTGGGCGTGTGGTGTGACGCCTCAGATAGCTATCGCTAACGCAAAACCGCCAATCGCAATAACTCACGCGCCAGGACACATGTTTGTTGCCGATATTACTTCTGAGTCTACAAGGATATAATGAGCATCAGGAAAAAAGGAGGCTGTTAATGTTGCCGATGCCGATAGGGGATCTAAATTCGATTGCGGCTGAACTTACCGAAACCGGGGACCGGGTGCGGGTATTATGGCAAAGGCCGGAATCGTTGGCCTTCGTAGCTCGTGGGAGGGAATATCGAAGTGAGTTTCATATCGATCCGGTAGATGAAGTAATGTACATGATTAAGGGCGAGATGAAACTTCATTACCGATCAGAGGATGGGAAAGAGGATGTAGTTGCTTTGAAAGAAGGTTGCAGTATTTACACTGCAGCGGGGATTCCCCATTCGCCCCGTTTTCCTCCAAATGCCTTTTTACTTGTAATTGAGCGCCAACGTCTTGAGGGAGAAATAGATAGGTTTCAGTGGTTCTGTGAAGAATGTGACCATTTCCTTCATGAAGAACAGTTTGTTGTAAGCGATTACCGCTCTGATCCCGTTTCGGCAGCTTATCAAAATTTCTTTGATTCCGAGTGCTATCGCACCTGCAATGCCTGCGGACATGTAATGCCAAACCCATTTGAGAATTGACAGAAAGAATCCGATGCCAAAACAAATCATTACCTCCGCTACAACGCCTACCACGGGGTTTACGGATAAATCTACACCTTCACCATTGGCACAAGGTATTCGTTGGGGAAATATGCTCTTTATATCAGGTCAAGCGGCGCTCGACCCAGAATCTCTTGAAGTGGTCTCCGATGATATTCAAGAACAAACACGCCAAACATTAGAAAACCTCGAGGGGGTTCTGAAAGAGGCTGGAGCGACTTTTGCCAATGTTGTCAACATGAGGGTCTGTCTGCGCGACGAGTCAGATTTTCCGAAATTCAATATCGCATTTTCAGATTTTATGCAGAGAGAAAAAGTTACGCGAACATGCGTTGGGGGAAGGCCGCACAGGAGGGGTGTCAATGTTGAAATCGATTGTATAGCGATGTTCGACTGAGTAGCCAAGAAGGGCGAAATAATGAGACAGGCAATATTCGGTGATATGATCATAGATAGGCTTATTGAGGTAGAGGGTCCCGGATATGCCCCAAATGTGTTTTTTCCTGAAGCAACGAGCGAGGGATTTGAAGGTGAGATGGATTGGTTACTCCCTCATTTCTGGGACATTGCCGCTAAGACTTATCTTCGGGCAATACAGAGTTATGTAGTTCGGACGCCGCATCATACAATTCTCGTTGATGCCTGTGTTGGCGCTGATAAAGAACGACCCTCATCACCGGCATGGCATAAGATGGAATCAACCTGGATGGATCAATTGGTTTCATCTGGCGTCCACCCTGAGGAAGTTGATTTTGTTCTCTGTACGCATTTGCATGCTGATCACGTTGGTTGGAATACTCGGCTTGAAAATGGTCGGTGGGTACCCACGTTTCCCAATGCCAAATATGTTTTTCACAAAGATGAGTTTAGATATTGGGAGAAGGTAGGCAAAGTTAATGGCGGGCAGGGGTCACAGGATGAATGCTTTGTAGATTCTGTCCTGCCGGTGATGGCTGCTCAGCAGGCTGTCCTTGTTGATGGCGATTTTGAAATTGATGACTTACTCACTCTCGACCCGACACCAGGTCATTCGCCTGGTCACGTGTGTGTCAATCTTAATGCGAGGGAGCAACAAGTTGTGATGTCTGGGGATATTTTACATCATCCAGTTCAGGTCGCGTACCCCGAATGGAATAGCCGGTTCTGTGTTAATCCCGATAAGTCTAGAGAGAGCCGCAGAGCTTTTGTAGAGAAATATGCGGATACCGATACCCTTTTATTGCCGGCTCATTTTGCTAGCCCGACAATGGGACGGATCGTTAGTAATGGTCTTCGGTGTAAATATCAGCTAGCAGATAGTTAAGTCGTGTCGAATGCACTTCTTACAGATCTAAGACATTTTCTGGGCGATCGCCTTTCGACTGCTGAAGCGGTTCGCCATCATCATGGAAAAGATGAATCCTATCACCAATCTAAACCGCCGGACGTGGTTGTATTTCCGAGAACTGGAGAAGAAGTTTCAAATATTGTGCGCGCATGTGCCAATCACCGGGCACCTGTTATTCCTTTCGGGGCAGGGACTGCACTAGAAGGCGGCGTCGGTGCGGTTAATGGCGGCGTGTCCGTTGACATGAAGGGGATGAACAGAATTGTCCAAGTAAATAGCGCAGATCTTGATGTAATCGTCGAAGCAGGTGTAACGAGAAAGCAACTTAATGCCCACCTTCGAGATACCGGTCTGTTTTTCCCAATTGATCCAGGCGCGGATGCGACGTTGGGAGGGATGGCATCGACCAGAGCGTCGGGTACCAATGCGGTGAAATACGGCACCATGCGTGAAAACGTGTTGAACTTGACAGTTGCTCTGGCAGGCGGGCGTCTAATACAGACCGGCAGTCGCGCCAGAAAATCGTCTGCTGGCTATGACCTCACTCGGCTATTTGTCGGCGCAGAAGGTACGTTGGGAATAATTACTGAGTTAACTCTGCGTTTGTACGGTGTTCCTGAAAGTATTTCCGCAGCGGTCTGCGCGTTTCCCTCCGTAACAGCGGCGGTAAATTGTTGTGTGCTAACGATACAATCTGGCGTTCCTATTGCACGAGTTGAACTTTTGGATACCGCGCAGATGGAGGCCTGCAATCGATTCTCTGATCTAAATTACAAGGCGTCTCCCACCCTATTCTTTGAATTTAATGGCTCGCCTGTAAGTCTGCGAGAACAAGTGAAGACGGTTAAGGAGATAGCCGCGGAATTTGGGGGAGGAGAATTTAATTGGGCTGAGCAAACAGAAGACCGAAATAGGTTATGGCAGGCGCGCCACGATGCCCTTTATGCTGCACTAGCGCTAGTTCCTGGCGCGAATGCTTGGTCGACCGATGTTTGTGTCCCAATATCTAAGCTAGCAGATTGTATTGAGGCTACACGCATAGATATTGAGGCGAGTCCGCTGACTGCAACAATTGTTGGCCACGTCGGAGACGGGAATTTTCATGTCATCTTCTTGCTTGATCCAGATAGGCCACAGGACTTTGATGAAGCTCAGAGAATTAATGACGTTATGGTGTCACGCGCTATTGCGATGGAAGGCACTTGCACAGGCGAGCATGGCGTTGGTGTTGGAAAGAGGCATTACTTGGAACAGGAATTTGGTGGTGCTCTGGAAACTATGAAAACTTTAAAGAGAGCTTTTGATCCTTTAAATATTATGAATCCTGGTAAGGTTTTGTAGCCAAATATTTATANTCAATAGCTAATCATNGGGCAGCTTGCTGTTCCCAGTCTTGAGAATGTNTGGGCCTGTNANTCTCGGAAGAACCACTTGATATAAAATGGCTTCGNAACANTNTCTTAACCTTTNGANAAAGTGAAGAAATTATTATGCTCTGTATTCCAGCATTTTTTTTAATATAAAAACACGTAAAGCGGAAGACAGGTTGCCGTCTCGTTGTTGATCGACCTCTGTGATTAATTTATTGAGGGACACATTTTGATCAGTTGCTATTTGCGTTAACACATCCCAAAAGGGGTTCTCTAGAGAGACGCTAGTTCGATGGCCAGATACGACTACTGAACGTTTAACTGGGATACTCATTGCTATTGCCTTAAAACCTTATTTTAGTCATCGAAGATTTCTTACCAATGGTTTTTGGAACCATAATGGAATAAAGCTGCTGGATCACTACCGCAGCTTGGTAGAGGTTTGTTAAATTTATTAATAAAGTTGTTAAGTTCGGAAGGTTTAAATGTCAGGTATAGTTGAAAAACGGCTTAGGGACCTGGGTGTAGAGTTACCAGAAGCGATTGAACCAAAAGTCGCAAAGATTAAAGCCTATAATCAAGCCGGTTCATTTTTATACGTTTCGGGTCAAGTTCCCCAGTGGAACGGCGAGATGCCATATATCGGAAAAATTGGGAGAGAATTTACAGTTCAACAAGGTTACGATGCAGCCCGTATGTCTGCATTAAACGTAATAGCGCATGTCAAGAAAGCGTTAGACGGTGATCTTGATCGCGTTATCAAAGTAGCTAAGCTAAAAGGTTACGTAAATGTTACTCAAGACTTGGCTGAGGTCGCAGCCGTGGTGAACGGCGCATCTGAGCTGATGGTGGAGGTCTTTGGTCAGGAAATAGGTGCGCATGCGCGGACAGTTGCCGGTGTATCATCCATGCCTTTTAACGTGGCAATCGAGGTTGAAGCGGACTTTTTGGTAACTTAAGTTATGATTGGAGATGGCTGGCCAGCTCATGCCACGGCCTAGTATCCCAATAGCGGGCAGCGAGGCCTGAGGGTGAAGGAAGAACAAAAAGCTCTGTCTTGTTGATAGTTTGTTTTTGAATCCCGCACGGAACGTTCTTTATTCCGAACTGTGATTTGAAAAATACCTTCGCCGCCCTTTTGCCAACGAAAGCTAGTGCGGTAGGATTTGATTCATCGACAATTTGGTGGATACGAGCCGGGTCGTCAGAACCTTTCGGCAAAGAAGCGTCGCTGCCATAAACGAATTTGGCCATATCGGTCAGACCTATGCCCAAGTCCAAAAGCAAGTGATATTGGTTAGAGGAAAAAATCCGCGGAGTCAGTCCAATTTTATAGAGAGTGGTCCAGAATTTGTTTCCTGGCCCAGCGTAGTAAGCTTGTTTTTTTGCGGATGCAGTCCCCGCGGCACTACCACAAAAAATTAGCTTAAGGTTTTTTGATAATAGGTCAGTCAAAACGGGTTGTGGAGATGTGCTCTGCATTTCTACGAGATCAGTTACAAGGAACTCTGGCATAAAAAGATAAATCCTTCGGATATGCCCTTTTTTTATAACACATTCTTTGAAAACTTATGCGGCCCACTTTAGGGCAAGCCTACTCCAGATTTCAGTTAGAGCTTTTACAAGTTCGGCCATGTCTTCATCGCTATGGATGGGCGACGGCGTGAGGCGCAACCGTTCTGTTCCCTTCGGCACCGTTGGGTGATTGATTGGCTGGACATAAATGCCATAGCGGCTCATCAGGTCGTCAGTCACCTGTTTGCAGAGTATCGGATCACCGACCATGATCGGTACAATGTGAGAATCGGAAGGCATAATTGGAAGTCCTGCATCTGTCAGCAGTTCTTTTAATGTTTTTGTGCGCTCCTGATGTTGTTCTCGTCTTTCCTGTCCTTGGTCACGAACATGCCGGACGCTTGCAGTGGCTGCCGCAGCAACGGCGGGCGGTAATGATGTTGTAAATATAAACCCATTGGCTTTTGAACGAACAAAATCAACTAACTTTTGTGAGGCTGCAATATAGCCACCTACTACTCCGAAGGCTTTAGCGAGTGTGCCTTGGATAACAGTAATCCTATCCATCTGCCCGTCGCGTTCAGCAACTCCACCACCTCGTGGCCCATACATCCCAACAGCGTGAACCTCATCAATGTAAGTCATCGCATGATACTCGTCTGCGAGATCGCAAATCTTTCGTATTGGTGCGATATCCCCATCCATAGAGTACAAGGATTCAAATACAATAATTTTTGGTCGGCTAGGTTCTATGTCGGCCAACAAAGTTTCTAGGTCGGCAACATCGTTATGTTTGAATATTCGTTTCTCCGCACCACTGTGTCGAACACCTGCGATCATGGAGGCGTGATTGAATTCGTCGGATAGAATGACGCAACCCGGCATATTGCCTGCGAGCGTTGATAAAGTCGCATCGTTCGCGACATATCCCGAGGTAAATAGAAGAGCATTTTCTTTTTGATGAAGTTCTGCAAGTTCCTGCTCGAGGATGACGTGCTGATGTGTGGTACCTGAAATATTTCGTGTGCCACCAGAACCGGCACCTACCAAGTCGATAGTATCTTTCATCGCCTTAAGGACCTGGGGATTCTGACCCATCCCTAGATAGTCATTACTACACCAAACGGTTATTTCGTCTTTTTTATTTTCGGTGTGACGACTAGCATTCGGAAAATAACCAGCATGGCGCTCTATCTCAGCGAAGATGCGATAGTTACCCTCTGCCTTGAGCTTATCAATTGCTTTAGCGAAAAAACCCTCGTAATCCATACCGCTTGTCCTATTGCAGTCCTTTGACTGCCTAATCAAAGAGTATAAGAACCCTTTTCCCTCTGAAAGTTAAGAGGCCATCTTGCCGCAGGTGCTCTCGTAAATATTTAATCTCCCGCATTTAGATTTCTTAATCTTAAATGGACGGTCTCGAATTCTGAATACTAAATCATTTTTTTAATGTGGGGCCGGTATATAAATTAGAGATAGAAGCTATAAATACTGGTTTTTAGCCGCCCGTGACACTCATGTGCCGGGGAACAGCAAGTTCCCGGCGCCGTCGATCAATGATGAAATCATGCCCCTTAGGTTTTCGGCCAATTGCTTCATCAATAGCATCCATTAACGCTACACCGTTATCCTTTTTTCTGACTGCTCCGCGCAAATCCGCGGCGTCTTCTTGCCCTAAACACATATAAAGTGTTCCCGTGCAGGTCAGCCGAACACGGTTACAGCTCTCACAAAAGTTATGGGTCAGCGGCGTGATGAATCCTATACGGCCCCCGGTCTCTTTAACCTTAACATATCGCGCCGGTCCCCCTGTTGAGTAATCAATGTCGTCAAGGGTCCAACTTTCGTTGAGTTTCGCCCGTACCATAGATAGAGGCATATACTGACCAAGCCTTGCTTGTTCACCTATTTCGCCCATTGGCATTACTTCAATAAAGGTAAGATCAAACCCCTCATCCCCGCACCATTGTACGAGCGTGTTAAACTCATCATCATTCACGCCACGAAGCGCCACGGCATTAATTTTGACCGCCAAACCAGCCTGCTTGGCAGTCGCAAGGCCTGTCTTTACCTTTTGAAGTCTGCCCCATCGAGTGATCTGCGCAAACTTTTCTTCGTTTAGCGTATCTAGTGAGACGTTTATTCGGCGGACGCCAATGTCGGCTAATTCGTGAGCAAACTTTTCTAGTTGGCTACCATTCGTAGTCAGTGTTAGCTCCTCAAGGTCCCCAGTCGCTAAATGACGAGACAGACTACGAAATAAACACATGACATCGCGACGTACTAAAGGCTCGCCGCCAGTCATACGAAGTTTGGTCACTCCTCGTGACACGAAAGACGAGCATATTGTTTCTAATTCCTCTAAGGTTAAGACGTCTTTCTTTGGTAAGAAGGTCATATCCTCGGACATACAGTAAACGCAGCGAAAGTCACATCGGTCTGTGACCGATACACG